>JBFRWG010000114.1:0-46611 GCA_051439445.1 Crocosphaera sp. | reverse complement strand
TCTACATTACCTGTATTGGTAACTGTGTAGGAAAAGGTAACATCTTCTCCTGCTGCAATCTCAGGTAGGTTATTAATATCAGTAACATCAATACCATTGACAAATTTTTCAATATCAATCCCTGGATTTGCTGGGATGGGTGGGTTTCCTCCAGAAGTGTCTTCATCGACAACAGAAACATCGAGTTTTTTGAGCTTAAAGGAATCATTACTACCACCAGTGTAAGCAGAAACAACTACTGTATTCCCTGTTAACTCACCATTATTAAAGTTAGCCCAGCGATCGCCTCCATGATTGATAAAGTTATCTTCCCTAACAAAACTATCGAGAAAACTGTTATTGGAAAAGTCAACTCCATTCCCATCTCCCACCCAAACGGTGATATCACTATCATCCCCTACATAATCAAGAAATGTTCGATTGAGAGTAACATTATTCTCAAACTCAAACACTAGATAATCCAGACTATGTCCATTATCGACATAATGCTGAGAACCACTTTCACTACGGTTGGTAATTCCTAAACCCCCACCAAAAGCAGCGACATAAGCTGTTTTCCAGTTACTACCATCTTTATTACTACTAAATGCTCTGACATCAAGGGAAACTCCGTCTTGAGTGAAGGTCCGCACATTACCATAAGCACCGGTCGTACTACTCGAACCAGTTAAGCTAAATATTAAGTTAGTTAAACCAGAAGTTGTCGTTAAGTCTTGATTAGATGCACTCATAAATATTACTACTTAAAATCAAATAACGATTTTAAGTATATTCTGAGTAATTATTTTTAAAAGTGATTTTGAAAATAGGTTTTTAGTGTTTCTAGTCACAGATAATATGAAGCAATATTAACACCCAAGTAAATTCTACTAAAAACAAAAAATGACTCTATTGTTTTGTATATATTTACTGAGAATTTAGTTGATTTCTGTCATTTTAAGAAATTAATGATGGTAAAACTAGCCCTAAAATAATGATTCCCAAACCGGTTATAAATCCTCCAAAACGATGATAACTGTTAACTGTTTTTTCTGTATTTGATAACTCGACAAAATCTAACCAAGGAGCTACACCACGACGGAACCAACCTACTGCCCCAACAGGTTTTTCTATTAATTCTTCTACTTGATTTGCTCCAAATAAGAAGTTACCAATCGCCCCAAAACGAGAGGCATAACGAGCAAAAATTATCCCCGTTTTATCTTGTAATTTAATATCTGAACCGAAGGCATAACCTGCATCCCCTCTACCAATTACGTTCCCTTTCAATTGAACGGGTTTTCCCCTTACAGGACTTCCATAAGGATCACACATTAACGTAAAAATATCTGAGTCTTGAGCATTCTTAAGATTAGGATATAACAGTAAAGTTTTGATGATTACTCCGCCCCCAAAACCGCAAGCTATAAAACTTAAGAGTACCGAGTTTGGCATGATTATACCCACAATAAAGCCTAAAATAGCTCCTATCCAATGAGCATTACTAAGAATCAAATCTAAGAAAAAATTGGTCATTAAGTTTTTTTTATTAAGTTTATTTCCCTCTTTAATAATATTCACCATGTTAAATTGAGGATCGACTCCCATTTGTTCAGCATAGGTAGATAAAGCTTGAATTCTTTTGCCGGTTAAGGGATGAGTGGAATTAAATTCTGTTAATTTTGCCCAAGGATTATATAAATCCCAAATAAATACTTTTCCTAACTGTTTACTACCATCAGAACTACTACGATAAAGGGTGCCAGCTACGGCAGCTCCTTTAACATCAGAAATTCCTAAAGCGCGAGTTCCTTGCATTAATTGGCTGGGTTCACTTCCTTTTGATAATTCTTCGGTAATACCATAAGCAATTTTAATTAAAGCCCGTGATAAACCGTTGGGATTTCCTGTTATTTCTGCTGAAAAATGATCGGCATAATATTCTCTAGTGCGTGACAGATAAAGCATTAAATAAGTGCCAATCATATAAAAAATATAAGCAGCAAATGAAGCTACTTTTAATCCATCTTTTAATTTATTATCACTGTTTCCTTTATTACTCCATCTGCGAGCAAATAAATAGATTAAATAAGTAATTTGCACTAAAGTAGCAGCTAAAGTCATAATGGCAAAATCCCAATGAATAATATGACCTAATTCATGGGCATAAACGGCTGCAATTTCATCATCATCTAAATAAGTAAACAGTCCTTCACTAACCACTAATCTAGCATTTCCAGGGAGAGAACCATAGGTAAAAGCCGTCGGGTTTTGGTCATCAATAATACCCAAACGGGGATGAGATAATTGTTTTTCTCGACACACCCTTAAAATGGTTTCTGCTGCTTCGGGACTATGACGCTTCACTTCAGCTAAATTAACCCAACGGGTTTTGTAAAGCCATTTTTGAGTAATATCCATAATCAAAGGAGAGACAAAAAATGTCACCCCATTGAAAATAAGGGTAACCCCCACAGAGATCATCAACCCTAAGAGGGGGTTTTGGCCCCCTAAGATTAAAAACAACCCTAAACACAGGGATAAAACCATCCCCAATAAGAGAATAATGGTAAAACTAGAGGCAAACTTGAGGTTATCAGCCATTCTTGGCATCATGAGTTTAAGCCCTGTTTGGGCGGCCCTTCCTGCTATCTTATTAAACTCAGGGGACGGATTCTCTCGATTATTACTAATTTCATCTTGATTGACGATGGATAAAAATCCCTGGGCCCATTCGCGCACCTCTGTATTAGAATGTTTCATCAGGGTTTGTGCTAAGGTTGTGGCCTTTTCAATTTGTCCATTGCCTCGATAAGCTCTGGCGAGGGCAATTAATCCCTGAATATAGAAGGGAGAGTTGCGATCGGGATAATTTTGACAGAAATGACCTAAAAGCTTAACAGCGTCGGCATATTGCTGTTTTTGTAAGGTTTGGAGTCCATTATTAAGTAACTCTGTTGACATGGCTCGGCTTAAGAAATTTTAATAAGATTATCTATAGTTTCAACGTACCCAGTTGCCACGTCAGAATTGACATTCCATATCTCTATAGATGTCAAACCTTGTCTATAACCTACTTATCCTCCCATCCGCCCTTCAACCGAATTGAAATATTAATAAATTGTGCTTAGTCAAATCTTAAGCGTTTATTAACAAAAATTGTCTATAATATGTCCCGTGTACTTATTAGGAAAACTGGTCTATCCAGGTGTGAGGATCGTAATCTATGTCGACTTTATTGGCTAAATGGCTAAAAGTCATGCCAGTAGCTTTGGGATGTTCTCTATTAGCCACTACAGGAACGATGGCTAACCCGACGGGGTCTGAGAGTCAAGGCGATATCATTTCCCCAGATGAAGCCCTAGGAATCTTACAAAATCGTCCAACCCTAAAAACCCCTTTAAACCGAGATACGAGTAAACAGTTTCGGGATAATACTGCTGGAGATGGAATGTCTCAAGTAACCAGTATTTCTGAATTACGGGATGTATCTCCCACAGACTGGGCTTATGAAGCGTTAAGAAGTTTAGTTGAGCGTTATGGTTGTATTGTGGGTTATCCCGATCGCACTTTCCGGGGCAACCGCGCTACCTCCCGTTGGGAATTTGCAGCCGGTTTAAATGCTTGTTTAAACACCATTGAACGGTTACTACAGGAAAATGTCGCTGTCTTACGGGAAGATATCGAAAAGTTAAAGCGGTTAGCACAAGAATTTGAACAAGAATTAATCGCCTTGGGATCGCGGGTGAGTAACTTAGAGGAACGGGTGGCGTTCTTAGAAGATCACCAGTTTTCTACCACCACTAAATTGAAAGGGGAAGTTCTGTTTACCTTTTCTAGTGCATCTGGTGAAAGAGCGATCGATTCTCGTCAACGAGATCGCATTGACAACTTTGGTCTACGTGACGAAAGGCTAACCCGACGCATTGATGACAATGCGACCCTTGCCTTCCGGACTCGTCTCAATTTTGATAGTAGTTTCTATGGAAAAGACCGTTTAAGGGTTCGTTTTCAATCGGGAAGTATCCCTCGCTGGGATCGAGCAACCGGAACCACGATGGCCCGATTAGGACATGATGCGTCTAATAATGCTGATGTGGAATTTGATGATGTTTACTACCGCTTCCCTATTGGTAAGTTCCGAGGGTTTGTGGGTACCAGTGCCTTAGATATTGATAATATTTTCGACGTGGGGAACCCATTCTTAGCTAGTTCAGGCAGTGGGGCTTTATCTCGCTTTATCCGTCGTAATCCTTTGCTCTTCCGTGGTCCTGAAGGTATTGGGGCTGGTTTTGACTATAAGTTCTGGGATGATATGTTTGTTGTCCGAGGTCTTTACTTATCTGCAGATGGTAATAGTCCAGAGTTAGGGAAAGGTTTATTTAATGGTTCCTACAGTGCTGGGGGTCAATTATCGGCTTATCCCACTGATAGTTTATCTCTTAGCTTTACCTATCTTCTCTCCTATTTTGCTGAGGGGGATGCTAATCTTTCCTCTAGTAATGGTAGTCGTGTGGCCAGCGATCCCTTCCTGGATGCAGCAACTCTACGGGATAGTTACGGTATTACAGGGGACTGGCGCATTAATGATATGTTCCATCTCCATGCGACAGGGGCTTATGCTTTAGCTCGGGCCCAAGGTTATGCTAACCCCGCTAATGGCGATGATCGTCGTGGTTTCGGGGCTGATTTGTGGACTTGGGCTGCTATTCTCTCGGCAGTTGATGTCTTTAAAGAAGGGGCGGTTCTATCTGTCGGTGGTGGTCAATATGTGACGGCTGAACGGATTGAAACCCTACCAGGAGATTTCAGGGTTCCTGATAAGGACACGCCTTACATTGTTGAAGCTCAATACAAATATCCCCTCAATGACAATATCTTGTTGACTCCTGGTTTCTATGTGGTAATCAACCCAGAAGGAGACGAAGACAACAATAGTATTTGGGTAGGGGTTCTACGGACTACCTTTAAGTTCTAACGGTTGATCTCACAATAGAGGGCAAGAAAACTTGCTCTCTTTTTTGTAAGGGTTTATTGACAATCTCTAGCAAAACTATTGACAATTATTTTTAATAACTCTATGATGAAGTCAATAAGTGTTCTCCTCTCAAGGATGGATCGGCAGGTGGAATCGTTGAGCAACACAGAATAACGGTTCCCCTATTTTTTTTATTTTCCTCAACTTGAACGTCACCTAATAAGTACCTGGACAAAAATAAACGTTACTTGTTAAATTTAGCAGGGGAGGCTCCAGGGAGCAGAGGAGGAAGGGCTTACGGGTTACTTACATTTCTTAAGATAGTTAATTTTATTTATGTCCTAACCATAATGGGTAATGCTATAGTTTATTGAGAATTATTGCTAAACTATTGATAATTATTTTTAATAAATCTATGATGAAGTCAATAAGTGTTCTCCTCTCAAGGATGGATCGGCAGGTGGAATCGTTGAGCAATACAGAATAACGGTTCCTCTATTTTTTTGTTAAAATTCTGCTTCTGGTAAATTATCAATAAGAGTGACAGAACGAAAAGAACGGCCTAAGTGATATTGGGCATAATTTCTTAAAATATATTCTAATTCTGACCAAGGAACTGTAAAATTACTATCGACAATACTGGTGGGAAGAATTTTTCCTGGATGGGGTAAAGAAGATTGATTTAAGTGTTGTAATAAAGCCAAGACAGGGGCTTTTAGTTTATGATTAATATTCGGCAAAAAAAGGGGATTAGGGTCTTTTTTTTGGTCTAAATTAATGATTCCTCCTGCATCAAAACTAAAGCCCACACACCAGTTAGGATCAGAAAAATTAGGCGTTAAATCTTCTTGGGTGACACAACAACGATGAACTTGAGGACCAATACCGGCAATGGCCAATAAATGAAAAACAGCCTGGGCTAAATAACTATATAAACTCTCCGCCATAGACATCCTTTCTAACCGTCGTAAATGCTCATTTAAGAGTTGATAAAGTTCTTCTTGAGGGAGATCATCTAAGGCAAAATTCAAGACTAATTCTGCTAAATATTGGGCGGCTGCCAGCTTTCCTAAATCCTTACTCAACCCTGGATAAGATTCTAAGGTTTCAGCTTGAGTGATTTTATCAAGCGATCGCCCTTTAGCAATGAGTAACTTATTAATGACGAATAATTCACTCCTGCCCCTTAAACTTGATTTGGGTTTTCTGGCCCCAGGAACAATAGCACGAATTAACCCATATTCAGGGGATAAAAGTGTCACTAAGCGATCTGCTTCTTGAAAAGGCATTCCTTTTAAGATAATGCCAGTAGTTTGATAGGTACGACTCATAAATAAAATCCTTTTCAATACCATAGGTTAAAATAAGAGGGGGAGGAGAGGCAGAGTAAGCAGAGGGAGATTAGGTTTACAGTACAAATTTTAACTAAGTGTAAAATAAAAAAAAGGGGAAATGTTCCCCTTTTTTTAGATGATTAAATAATTAGACTAAACTTACTCTAACCTATCAAACTAAGGCCAAAGCATCTTGGATAGTCTTATTGTAAATAATGCGTCCGGGTGTGGTGCGAATAAATTGAGAAATCACTTCACCGTCTAACTCTCTAACTCGACGTTCACGATAATGTTTAACCACACTGCCATCTTCTAAGGTGTCTGTTTTTAAGACCTCATTATCAGGTTTGTCCGTGACAACTTCCTCATTGGGATCTTCACAACGTAGCCAAACGTAGGCGTGTAAGTCAACCATTCCCTGTTCGTAAGCTTTAACCGCATCATCGATATTGGCAAAATAACGACCACTACCTTTTTGGGCTTTAGGGTTCTCTGCTGTTAGATAATAACATCCCAATACCATATCTTGAGAGGGGGCAACAATGGGCTTACCGGTTGCAGGAGAGAGGATATTATGACAAGCTAACATCAATAATCTCGCTTCTGCTTGAGACTCCAAAGAGAGGGGAACATGAACCGCCATTTGGTCTCCATCAAAGTCAGCGTTAAAGGCAGGACAGACTAGGGGATGGAGTTGAATGGCACGACCTTCCACTAAAATTGGTTCAAAGGCTTGAATCCCTAAACGGTGTAAAGTGGGGGCGCGGTTTAAGAGAACGGGGTGTCCTGTAATCACTTCTTCTAGCACATTCCAAACACTGGGATCTCCTTTGACGATCAGCTTTTTAGCCGCTTTAATATTATTGACCAACCCTAAACGGATAAGACGATGGATCACAAAGGGTTGAAATAATTCAATGGCCATTTCCCTAGGCAGACCACATTGATAAATCTTCAATTTCGGTCCCACAACAATCACAGAACGTCCGGAATAATCCACCCGTTTTCCTAAGAGGTTCTGACGAAAACGACCTTGTTTACCTTCAATAATGTCGGAGAGGGATTTTAACGGACGGTTATTGGCCCCAACAACGGTACGGCCTCGTCTTCCATTATCAATTAAGGCATCCACCGCTTCTTGTAACATCCGTTTTTCGTTACGGACAATGATTTCTGGGGCAAGAATCTCCTGGAGACGGGCTAAACGGTTGTTGCGGTTAATGACTCGTCTATAAAGGTCATTGAGGTCAGAGGTGGCAAAACGACCACCATCCAACTGCACCATCGGGCGTAAATCAGGGGGAATGACGGGAATTACATCTAATACCATCCATTCTGCTTGAGACCCTGTGGCGATAAAGTTATCAATTACCCGCAGCCGTTTAATGAGTTTGGCTCGCTTCTGTCCTTTACTTTGGGCGATTTCTTCCCGTAATTTTTCTGCGATCTCTTCAAGGTTCATTTCTTGCAGTAACCGTTGAATGGCTTCTGCACCAATACCTACTTCGATACCATATAACTCGGAATCTTCTGCGTAGATTTGATCTTCGATTTCGATCCACTGATCTTCGGTTAATAGTTGCTTATACTGTAAATTACTAGCATTACCTGGATCTAAAACCACATAGGCGTTAAAGTAAACAATCTGTTCTACATCTCGCAAGGCCATATCCAGTAAAATACTCATGTAGCTGGGGATGCCTTTGAGATACCAGACATGGGTAACAGGGGCTGCTAGTTTAATAAAGCCCATGCGATGACGACGAACCCGAGACTCGGTAACTTCTACCCCACAACGTTCGCAAACGATACCCCGATGACGAACCCGTTTGTATTTACCACACCAACATTCCCAGTCTTTAGATGGACCAAAGATACGCTCACAAAATAATCCGTCCATCTCTGGTTTTAGCGTCCGATAGTTGATGGTTTCGGGTTTGGTCACTTCTCCGACCACAACCCCATTGGGAAGGGTTCTCTCTCCCCATTGACGAACCCGTTCGGGGGAAGCTAACCCAATTTTTACATAGTCGAATCTAGTATCTTGTGGTGGTTTCATGTTTGATGGTTCTCAAAAATAGGAAAAACAATTAACAATTGATGATTAATGTATTGAATTGAAGGTTTATTCTCTTGAATGATAAACCTGTCCTGCTTTTCTGGGGTTCTAAGACACGGCAACTCTCATTATAAGCCAATATACTATAATACACTTTTTTGCCGTCTTAACCAAACTCTATGGCTAAAACTAGCAGTTTCTCAAATTTTGTCAAGACCCTCTTGACAAGATTTAATATTCTTGTTACATTAGTTTACACAGGGACAGTAAACAAAATCTTAATTTCCAGGGGCTTTGTTTGCGATCTAAAATCGTGTGATTTCGGTATCTCCCATTGATATTGAGTTCTCCTAGAATACCTCGGTGATGCTCCGAGGTTTTTTATTTTTATTTTTATTTTTATTAAGGCCCCGTCGTTAACAACAACAATGGGATCTTATCGAAGGTAGCAAAGACGGGGTTTAACTTTAGCTACTAAAAAGGGTGTTAAAATGATATTAGAAGGAAAAGTGCAAGGTCAAAGCATTCGAGAATTAGCGTTATCAAAGTGATAAAAATAGAGTTTCCTAACCCCAATTATGTCTAGAATATTCAATAGATACCTAACCAAAATTCTCACTTTTTTATTAGCCATTGGTTTAATTTTTGAATTAGTTTCTCATATTATCGTTGAGGGACTTTGGTTTCAAGAAGTAGGTTATATAGACATCTTTTTCAAACAATTATTATGGCAGTTGGGGTTATGGGGAATCATTACTGGTTTTTCGTTATGGTTTTTATGGGGTAATTTACGACAAGCGAAACGTCATCAATGGCATTTTATTCCTTCTGTTCCTATTCAGGGAAAAAAGAAACGGAGAAAAAGGCAAAAAAGGATTAGTCAATTAATTCCTGAGTCTCGTTCTTTTGGTTTATTCTGGTTAATTATTATTCTAACAATTTTGGGAGGATTAATGGGATTTATGCTACTTTATTATAGTGAAGTAGCTTATGATGTTTGGACTCCAGATTTTACTTTACCGAATATTACTCCCCCTCTACCAACTCCCTTTTTTTTAGATTCAATTCCTGAGATTTTATCCCAACTTAAAACCCATTTATGGAAAGGGGTAATGATGGGAGGAACTATTATACTTATCTTGATTAATGGTCAAGTATTTTTGAGGATCATATCTATCGCATTTAGTATGATTTTTGGTCTAATTTTGTCGGGAAACTGGACAAGAATTTTACAATATTTTCAGCCAACTGCGTTTGAAAAAATTGATCCGCAATTTGGTTTAGATATCAGTTTTTATGTTTTTAGTCTTCCTTTTTTGAAGTTGGTTAATTTTTGGTTAGGGGGACTATTTTTCTTAGGATTTATTATCGTAACTATCACTTATTTATTATCAGCTAATAGTTTATCTCAAGGTAAATTTCCTGGATTTTCTCGTAATCAACTCCGTCACCTATATATTCTGGGTAGTTTTTTAATGTCTCTTGTCGGACTCTACCATTGGTTAGCAAGATATCAATTATTATATTCGACTAAGGGGGTTGTATTTGGGGCAAGTTATACAGATATTCATTTTCTTTTACCGATTTATACCATAGCAGCAATTATAACCATTGTTATTGCTTTATGGTTATTAATTAAAGGGATAACGGGATGGGGAAAATATGCTCAAATTAAATCATTAAGACCGTCAATTTTTTCTAATCTTCCTTTTTCTATTTTTCCCTTTTTACTCTATTTAAGTATTCTTATTATTGCTTTTTTTGGGCAACAAGCTGTACAAAGTTTGATTGTAGAACCTAATGAGTTAGCAAAAGAAAAGCCTTATATTGAACGTAATATTGCATTAACTCGTCATGCTTTCAATTTAGATCAAATTTCTGTTGAAACTCTTAAGGGAACAGGTAATTTAACAAAAGAATCTTTAAAATCTTTAGATCAAAATCGTCTGACACTTAATAATATTCGACTGTGGGATTCTCGGCCACTGTTGCAAACAAATCGTCAATTACAACAGCTTCGTCTTTATTATAAGTTTAATGATGCAGATATTGATCGTTATAGTATTCCCGTAAAAATCAATGATAATTTAACTAAAAAGGCAAAGCAACAAGTTTTGATTGCTGCTAGAGAATTAGATTATAATGAAGTCCCAGAACAAGCGAAAACTTGGGTTAATGAACATTTAGTTTATACTCACGGTTATGGGTTTACCTTATCTCCAGTAAATCGGGTTGATCAAGGAGGTTTACCTTTTTATTTTGTCCAAAATATTGGGACAGAAAATAATTCAGGAGAGTTACAAACCTCTAGTAATTCAATTCGTAATAGTATTCCTATTGATAATCCTAGAATTTACTTTGGAGAATCAACAAATACTTACATTATGACCGATACAGCAGTACAAGAATTGGACTATCCTAGTGGTCAAGATAATGTGTATAATGTTTATGATGGTAGAGGGGGAATTAAATTAGAAAATTGGACAAGACGATTACTTTTTGCTGATTATTTAAAAGATTGGCAAATGCTTTTTACTCGTAACTTTACTCCCGACACTCGACTAATTTTTAGACGTAATATCAATCGTAGAATTAGAAGAATTGCCCCTTTTTTGCGCTTTGATCGTGATCCTTATTTAGTCACAGCTAAGGTTAAAAATGATAATAATCAGCCAGAAGAAACGACTTTATACTGGATAATTGATGCTTATACTACCAGCGATAGCTATCCTTATTCTGAACCCGGCGATCGCCCGTTTAATTATATTCGTAATTCGGTAAAAATCGTCATTGATGCTTACAACGGTGATGTTAATTTTTATATTATTGACTCTAGTGATCCTATTATTAAAACCTGGAATAAAATCTTTCCTAATCTTTTCAAACCTTTCTCAGAAATGCCAATTTCTCTTAAGGTTCATATTCGTTACCCAAAAGACTTATTTAATACCCAATCAGAACGTTTATTAAATTATCACATGAAAGATCCTCAAGTGTTTTATAATAGAGAGGATCAATGGCGAATTCCTCAAGAAATTTATGGGGAAAATCAACAACCCATTGAACCCTATTATCTTTTAATGAGTCTTACCAGTGATGCACAAGAATTTATCTTATTTAGTGTTTATACTCCTACCAGTCGTAATAATTTAATTGCTGGTTTATTTGCTCGTTCTGATGGAGATAATTACGGTAAGATGTTATTATTTGAATTACCGAAACAAAGGGTTATTTATGGACCTGAACAAATTGAAGCTTTAATTAATCAAGATCCAGTCATTTCTCAACAAATTTCCCTTTGGAACCGTCAAGGATCACGAGTCATTCAAGGTAATCTTTTAGTGATCCCTTTTTTCACAGAACAATCTTTACTCTATGTTGAACCTTTATATTTAGAAGCGGAACAAAATAGCTTACCGACTTTAGCAAGAGTAATTGTAGTTTACGAAAATCAAATTGTGATGTCAAAGACACTCAATCAAGCATTAAATTCAATCTTTGAACCTCAAACAGTGAATCCTTCTACCATTATTCGAGAAGTGGATCAACAAGAAGAGATCGTTATTCCTGATTAAGCTCTTTAGCTTGACGGATAACGTTATCCGTCAAGGCGATCGCTCCAAAATAGCTTTTGCTGTAGGCTTCAAATAAACTGCAACGCCTTGTTAGGTAACATTTGGGTAAGGGTTTGCTCCCTCTTTTGTTACTTTCGGGAAGGGCAATCGCCTTGACGGAGTGACCAGACTTGGAAAAGACTTACCGTGAAGGTTTTCCCAATAAGCGATCGCCTAAAAAAATGAATTCAGTCCCCAAGGAAAAAAGTACAAGTAGTCTATCGAGACTAGGATGTTGATTATTGTTTACTCTCAATAAGCGGAAAGTTGCTCTCCTATTTTTTAGCGATCGCAACGACTAAAATTCACTTTCACTTAAGGTTGAGAACGGGTTTGTCACCTCATGAGGTCTATTAGTCGGGGTTGATCTCTGAGATTGCAAAGAGTTTTTCTTTAAATGTATATTTTTAGAAAAATTTGTTTTAGTTATTTCTCTCTAATCAAGCTGATTTTCAGCGACCCGAGATGGATGAAAGAGGGATAAGTGGTATCGTTACATATGCAATTATTAAACTATTCTTAAGACTAAAAAGAAATAATTTGTTTAATTTTAAACCAAAATATAACTGCCCGATTATTGACATTTCATTGAAAAATGTTCAAAATTAGGCTGAACGCTAAAACTCTAATTAAGCAATAATTAAAACAAGTAAAATTTGGCTAATTAGTCAAGTAATTTGATTATAATTTGTTCAGGAATATAAATCTATTTCAAGGTGATAGATATATACTCCTTAACTTAATGAAGTAAAAAAGGAACCATTATGTCTTTAAAAAATGTCAAAGCTTTTTACCAAAGATTAGCCCAAGATGAAGAATTTCGTTCTCAAATTAAAGAAGTGAAAACTTTTGAAGAATCGAGTCAAATTTTACAACAAGCTGGCTATAATTTTACTCAAGAAGAGTTTGAAGATTATACTTCTGAATTATTTGAAACTAATTCAGATGAAGGTGAACTAAAAGACCTTAATGAAAAAGAATTAGAACTTGTGTTTGGTGGCTCAAGTTCTAATTTCCCATCACCCCAGTTTCCTCTCTTTGTCTTAACTCTTTTACCAGAGAAGAATCGTTTTAATCCTCCAGTTCAACCCTTGTATGGTGTAATTGTTTCTTAATAGAATAATTAACGCATTTATTATCTAAAACATCCAAAGGTTAAAGTATCATTGTTGAACTTTAGTTTTTATAATAAATAACTATCTAAAGTTCAACAAAATGGTTGATTTAGAGCTAAACTTAATAATTGTTGAGAAAAATTTCACTTGTGTGTGAAATAAGTTCACTTTAACTCGCTAACCGTTGTAACTGTTGCAGATGTAGGTTGGGTTGAAAAATGAAACCTAACAAAACGAAAATGGTGGGTTACGACTGATTTTTATATTCTTACTATCACCTAAATTATCTCGGTCTAACCCACCCTACAAATTAATTTATTCTATAGACAGTAGGGTGGGTAAATAAGTGTTTTGTTGGGATTATCTATCAAGAGAACAAACTTTGCCCACCGTACAAAACTGTTTTTTAATGTTACTTTTTCTTCGTATCCTTGGTATTTGGTAATAAGGTTATTAAGTTGCTCAGATTTCATTAAATGTAGGTTAACTAAGGTTTCTCCTGGTTTTGCTAATGTGGTGAACAATTTATCATTTTTGGTTAGGGGAAGACGAGGAAAGTCTATTTTGAGAAATGCTGCATATCGTTGACGATAGGTAAGAGAATGAAACACTGCATAAGCATAATTATGTCCCTAAAAATATACCCTTGTAGAGATTTAAAAGTGAGTTTTATCCTTCTCTTAATTTTCTCATAATTGAAACTTGATTGCTAGATAACAATCACTGCAAGAATTTTACTAGTATTGTAACTGTTGTAAACGACGACTTTCTTGTTCAATCAATTTACGCGCAAAACGTTTATCTTGTTCAATCAATTCATTAAAGGTTGTCCCTTGAATAATTAAACATAAAGCAGTGGTAGATGTAATTATTATAGTGGTCATTGCTTCTAAATTACCTAAAATTTCTATATCATTTAAGAAACTAACAGGTTTAACTTCTTCTACTGTAACTGTTTCATCTTCCTGCATCTGTTGACAGTCTACTTGACCTTCTAATAACAAAAATAAGTCTTTACAAACATCTCCTTGTTCCCAAAGTATTTCTGTTTTATGATACTCTTTAACTTCAACCTGATACGCTAATTCCATTAAACTCTCTGCTTTTAATCCTTTGAGTAAATCACAACTAGATAAATACAAAAGCTTTTCTAAGGGGGTAATCACTTTTTTCTCTTCTTCCCCTGTATTATTAATAATTTGTTGTGCTGTTTCTTTGAGAGAAGGATTCAACATTAAATAAGAATCTAACAGTTGACTCGCTTGTTGCTGTCCTCGTTGTTTATCCAGTTTATTTAATAGATAAAGACTAACTGTTTTAGTTAAGGAATCTGGTTCTGATAACAATGTTTGCAAATAACTAATCATCACTTCTTCAGTTATTTTAGGAGTAATAGATTCCACTAACTTTAACTGTTGTTTAAGTCTAGATAAATGGGTATCGCTTAATCTTTCATCCCATTTTTGATCACGATTTTCTAGGATACTGGGTAACACATTGGGGGTTAAGGTTGCTAAAGCTAAAGCTAAACGAGTCGCTTCGGTTCCTGAGTCCCATTGTTCTAAAATCTTGAGAACCCCCTTAGCAATAACGGTTTGTTTTTGTCCCACTGTATTACGCAAAATTTCTAAACCTTTACGTAAATGAGGTAAGTTTAATACTTCAGGGGGATGTAACAAAGCAAGTTCAATATCGTATAAATTTTGTAATTGTTGTAAGAGAAGATGACTACGACGTTCCAGTTGAGATTCTTCGTCTAAGTTGGCAATAATTTTATTTTCTTCTTCTAAGGTAATACCATATTCCCGTGATAAAGAAGCAAGGGGTCCTCCTTCTTTATCTAACACATCGCTGATCGCTTTCTCTTTTTTAACTACTTTTAATAACTCTCTTCCTAACCCTTTTGCGCCTCGTCTTCGCTTACTACCAACCATCCCCCGAATACGTTGACGGAAACTTTGTAAACGTAATTGGTTTTCACGAGAACGCTGTTGGTTCGGATCTAATAAGTCAGGATCTTCTACCCCTAATTCTGTTAATATGGTTAAGTGTTCTTGTTCGCTAACCCCTAATTCTTCTCGCATATTTTGCAGCACTTCTAAACTACTAGCAGAGTTTACATAGCCTTCTTCTAATGAATCTCGTAAAATACCTTTGTAAGCTTCTAGACGTTTATCTCCTGTAAACCCAGGCAGAATCTTCGCTAATACATAAACCTCATCAGCACTTAATAAATCTAAAGATCGACCTTCTAAAAACCGAGAAACATCCACTTGTAAGCGAGTCAGTTGTTTTCTTAAACGGTTAGCTAGACTTTCTCTTGAATACCGTTCTGAACTTCGATACCAAGTTCGATATAACCATAAAGTGCTGGCTAATACTAACAGAATATTGAACAAATATTGCAGTTGAATCGTAAATTTAGTAATATAAGAACGACCTGCAAAAATAAAGAAGAAATTGAACACCCAAAAGGTAGTTAAGGTAAAAATTTGATGTTGTAATTGTTGTGGAGTTAATAAAGCATTGTGTTTTAATTGATAACTATTATAAATTTTTTCTAATTGTATTCCACCAAAATAACCTAAGTACATAAACATAGCAACGGTTAAAGGTGCTGCAATTAATCTAGGAATCGGAATCGCTGTATTGAAAATATAAAACCCTGGAGAAAATAGAAGTTGTAGTTGATTTTCTTGGTGAGTCCAAGCTCCTGATAAAAGATAAGCCCAACTTCCTGAATAAAGATAGTAATACAGGAAAAAACCCACTACTAAACCGGCATAACTATAGTAAAGTAATTTATAATCAGGCTTTTTAATACTATCCCAATAAGACCGTTCAGCATCAATATCAATACAAGGACTATTACAAGCAACACAAGCACTATTTTCGCTACCATCAGGGTTATTTCGACGACACATTGACTGTGTAATTAAGGTTTTTTGTCCTTCGTGAGCAACACTATTTAAAAGTCCTCTGGGTTCTCCATAAAATTCTTGCACTGGGGCCATGGGACAAAAATATTGACACCAGGTTTTCCCTGCATAAAGATAACCCACTAAAATAGCAGAACCAATGGAAAATAATAAGAACAGACCTAAAATAATGCGATGAGAATCATAAAATAAAATTCGCCCACATACCCCAATGTATAATAAGCCTAATTGTAATTTTAAATGATTTTTACCTAACCAAGAATTACTTTTAATTTTCACTAATTCATAGTGAGTTTTGCCCGTTTTTTGATCAACTCGTTTTTTTTGTCGCTGTTTTCCTAAGGCCCGAAACAGTTGGGACATAAATCCTAATGGACAAATTCTGCGCCAAAATTCATGGCCAAAAATTAATAGCATAAACACACCACTAGGAACAATTAAACCCCAAAAGAAAGAGGCTCCCAATCCATAAGGTTCTTCTTCCAAACAAACCCCTTGAACCTGAATACAACTATTAAGATTCAATTTAAAAGGACTCCAAATGGTATTTGGGTCAGTTAACTTAGTAGAAATCGGGTCATAAAATAGGGAAAAAATGAGAATAAGCCAACCGATAGCTAATACCCACCTTACCCGGTGCATAATCTTTTCAGGAACCTTTGCCAACATGAGCTTGACCGTATATCAGATACTAAAATTATGAATCACTAGACTCTTCAGAAGCAGCTTTTTTTGCTTTCTTTTTATCTGCTAACTTTTTAAACAAAGATTTTCCTTTTTTGGGGGGATAAACAAAACGATAATGGCGTTCTCCTTCTGCTATGCTTTCCTCTAAAAATCCCTTGTCCAATAAAGGTTGTACAGACTGCAAAGCAGTTTCTTCATCCTGACAGAGATGAACCGCAATATCAAGTAAACTGGGTTTATTTTGCCGACGAATCCAATTAATTAAATGACGTTGGGATTCGGGCAATTTTTTTAACTCAGTAAAGGATAAACCAGAGGAACTGGATGACTCGTTTTTTGAGAATTTCGTCATGATACTTTCATCTACAATGAACCTTGAATATGAGAAACAATACGTTGTACTTCTTTGGTTAAGGGATGATTGGCGTGTTGCAAACAAAAAAGTCCTTGACTCCCTAAACGTAACATCTCTGTAGACAGGGGTAAAATGCCCGCGACAGGTAGTTGATAGGTTTCATGAACTTTATCTTTCAAAATGCCAAAATCGATGTCTGGTAAAGCTTTATTGACCACTAACAACATTTGAGGAACTTCTAGCTCCTTTGCCACATCAACAATGACTGCTGTTCCTAAATAGTCTTGTTGATCGGGTCGTAAAATAATTACAAGGGTTTCTGATAACCCCACTGATAGTAAGGTTTCTTCGTTTAACCCTGGATGAGTGTCCACAAATACATAATCTAATTCCAAGACATCTCCGACTTCATAAAATGCTTCTTGGAGACGTTCGACATCATAGCCTTCGCTGAGAATGGTGGCAATATCTTCACTTTTCATGCTCGAAGGAATGAGAAAGATTTTGCCATCGGTGTTGGTAATGTTAGCTTCCTCTAACACATAACTAACATCATAGGCGATTTGTTCAGCTGAACAATCTTCGTCCCACAGATAGTCATTAAGGGTTTTGTTAATTTTTGTCTCATCCAGGCGAAAAAGAATATGAATCCCTGGAGATTGAATATCTGTGTCGACGATACCTACACGCTTTCCTAGCATGGCCATTGTGGTAGCTAGGTTAGCCGTCATATTCGATTTTCCTGTGCCGCCGCGATAAGAATGGATAGAAACAATGTCCGTCATAGTAAAGTTTTGTAATGGGATTCAAAAGGAGTTGGGTACAAGCAAGAACTTTCTGAGGCAAAAGTGACTGCTTTGACTAGGAAAGTGGTATGGGAGGCAAGTTAGGGCATAGGTCTGATCTTTTTAGTCTCTCGAATTAAACCATGACTGAGGAATTATTTTAGCCTTAATGCTTCCCTTTTTAACAGAAAAAAGCTCCATTTTTTAATCTTCTGTTTTTGAGAAGCCATAATCTATTATGGATTGCTGCATTATCCTCACCCACCCCATGTCTGGCAATCTCATTTTAGATGCCTTTAGTGATTAGGCTAACCATTGTTAGTTTTCCCATAATGGCAACAAAAGTCATTATTCTTTAGTTTACTTAATCTGGGGGTCAATCAGGTTTTGTTTACGGAAGTTTAACCAACTCAGAGAAATTAGGCATAATATAATAGGAGAGTAAAAGCTTGCTTGAGATGCTCTTCAAGCTTATAGTCTAGAGGACTAACTGTTTTCCCCAGTTACTATTTGTTTACTTACTTACTATGTCTGCTTCTGACGTACAACCTCCCCAAACCTATCGTAAAGAAGAGGTTCAAGAAATTCTACACTTGGCCATTGCTCGAAAAACTGAAGTTGAAGAATTATCCCGTACCCAACTTTGGGAGATTGCGGCAGAATTAGATATTGAACCCAATGCTTTGCAACTCGCTGAACAAGATTGGCTATTACAAAAACAACGCCAAGAAAAACAAGATGAATTTGATCGTTATCGTCAAGGAAGATTGAAGCAAAAAATCATTCGGTATTTAATTATTAATGCCTTCATTATGTTGCTTAATTTTTTAGCGGTGGGAAGCTTATCCTGGTCACTCTATTTAGCGATTATATTAGGGTTGCCCCTCGCTTTAGATACTTTTAAGACGTTTCAAACCCAAGGAGAAGATTATGAAAAAGCCTTTCAACAATGGTATGTCAAAAAAGAAATGAAAGCTTCTATTTCTAATCTTTGGAACCGGATTAAAACTGCTTTGCTTTCTTAGGAATGCATAATTGAGAATTGAAAAAATCTAATGATATATTCATTAATAAGCAGATCAGATTTTAGTCTGATTGAAAATTAACCCTCGAAAGAGTACAATCGGTACAGGCAAAATTAGGGTAATTTTGAGGGGAAACGATGACAGTTCACATAAAAAAACCTATTCTTGTGGTAGGGTTGGGTATTTCATTGTTACTATGGCTCGGTGAAAGTCTCCATCAAGAAATAATGGCCATAGGAGAATGGGGGGTTTTGAGTTTAATGGCCGTGGGAACTGGACTCTGGTGGTGGCAGAAACAAGGAGAGAAAAAACCCAGTTTTACAGCTATTTCTCCCCTCACGTTAGCTGAGGTAAAACAATCGATATCCCAGGCAGAACAAACTTTAGAGTACATTAGAAAAGAAAACCCTGACCATAATTTATCAGATTTAGAAAACCAACTACAACAGTTACCCCAAAAACTTAATAATTCTTCTATGACTGTGGGGTTAGTGGGTAATAATAAAAGTGGAAAAACTAGCTTGCAAAAACAGATAAAAAAAAGCGGAATTTTGCGAGATGTTGACTGGATAGAACAAAATTTATCTGAAAATATTTCGAGTCAATTAGATATTATTCTTTGTCTAATCACAGGAGATTTAACTGACTCACAATGGCAAATAATTAAAAAATGTCATCAACAACATCAGCGATGTCTAATTATTTTAAATAAACAGGATCAATATAGTCTAGAAGATAAAGAGATTATTCTGCAACAAATCAAACAACGGAGCAATACAATCATTCCTGATGATGACGTAATGGCCATCAACTCAATACCAACTAAGCAGAAAATCCGTCAATATCAAGGGGATGGTTCCTATAAAGAATGGGTAGACAATAAGCAGGCCAATATTGCTGTATTAACTACAAGATTAGAAGGAATTTTAAACCAAGAAAAACAACAATTGATGTGGGCAAAAGTATGGCGAGAAGCAGAAGCTATTAAACAACAAGGTAAGGAAATCTTAAATCAAATCAGACGCAATTATGCCATTCCCATTATTGAAAAGTATCAATGGATAGCTGGGGCAGCGGCTTTTGCCAACCCAGTTTCCTCCTTAGATTTATTAGCAACCGCCGCTATTAATGGACAGATGATAGTAGATTTAAGCCGAATTTATCAACAAAAATTCACCTTAAGTCAAGGTCAAACCCTATCAGGAACCATAGCTCAGTTGATGATTAAATTAGGATTAGTAGAATTGTCCACCCATGCCATTAGTAGTTTACTAAAAAGTAACGCCATTACCTATGTAGTAGGAGGGGCAACTCAAGGAGTAAGTGCCGCTTATTTAACCCGTGTAGCTGGATTGAGTTTAGTGGAATATTTTCAAGAACAACCCCTCAATCCAGATAAAAATCAAACCCTAGATATAGACAAGCTTTCTAACAAAATCAAGTATATCTTTGAGCAAACAAGACGCAGCGAAATACTGCAAACCTTTGTGAAACAAACCGTTGCTAAACTATCATAGATAATGCTGTATTAATCGCCAAATTTATCAAGACATTTGGTGTATGTTAATCGAAATTAAATTTTAATTATGACAGTTTCTGATTCTGAAACCTCCCTTAACCCAAACCCAGATACTGGCAACTCAGAAAAATCCATGACTCCTTCCAAGAACTCCCAAAAATCCTCCCGTCAAGGGTTTGCGCCAGTATTAGAGAATCCCCGATTTTTAATTCTCTGGATAGGACAAATATTTTCCCAACTTGCCGATAAAGTTTATTTAGTGTTGATGATCGCCTTTATTGCCGGGCATTTTCAGGGAGAAAATCAACCCATTAGCGGTTGGGTGTCAGCTATTATGATTGCTTTTACCATTCCGGCGGTTTTTGTAGGGTCCTTAGCCGGGGTCTATGTCGATCGCTGGTCAAAAAAAGGAGTCTTAGTGATTTCTAACCTGATTCGTGCCGCCTTTGTGTTTATTATTCCCCCCTTACTCTGGTTATCCCAAGGAGATACCTTAACCCTTAATCTTACGTGGTTACCCCATTGGGTACGAACTTGGCAAAATCAAACCCACGATACTTTTTTACTGCCCCTCGGTTTCTTCATCTTATTAGTCCTAACCCTGGTTGACTCAACTATTACCCAATTTTTCGCCCCCGCAGAACAAGCGACCATTCCCCTGCTGGTGAAGCGTCGTCATCTCCTATCGGCCAACTCCCTATTTACCACAACGATGATGGCCATGACCATTGTGGGTTTTGCCATTGGGCAACCCTTGTTAGAACTGGCCTCTAATCTGGCTGAGAGTCTCGGCTTTTCTTGGGAAGAAGGAAAAGCCTCGGTGGTGGGAATTTCTTATTTAATGGCTGGTTTAATCCTGATCTTGTTGAAAACAGGGGAAAAGCAGGAAAAAAACCAACAAGAACGCCCTCATGTGTTTGAAGATATTAAAGATGGCATTCGTTATCTAGGCAGGAATCATCGAGTGCGCAATGCTCTGATTCAGTTAGTCATTCTCTTTTGTATCTTCGCTGCTTTATCTGTATTAGCGGTACGCATGGCAGAAACCATTCCAGGGATGAAAGCCGAACAGTTTGGCTTTTTATTAGCCACAGGCGGCTTAGGGATGGGGTTAGGGGCAACCCTCCTCGGTAACTGGGGTCAAAAATTTCCCAATAGTCAGTTAGGGTTGTGGGGAGCCATTGGTATGGCTGTTGCCTTAGTAGGGTTATCTATCTCCACTTCAAGTCTCTGGTTAACCCTGTTAATGATTACCTTTTTAGGGATCTTCGCTGCTTTTGTGGGGGTTCCAATGCAAACCACCATCCAAGCAGAAACCCCTGTAGATATGCGGGGGAAAGTCTTTGGCTTACAAAATAATGCCGTTAATATCGCCCTTTCTCTTCCCTTAGCCTTAGCCGGTATTGCAGAAACCTTATTAGGTCTACAACCTGTATTATTGGGGTTGGCAGTAATGGCGATCGCTGGTGGGGTTTTGACTTGGTTGATGGGGCGCAAAGAATCAGTCTAGGTAAAACGAATGCGGCCCTCATCCATTTCTGACATCAGTAACTCCAATGCTTCATAATCTACATCTGAGATATAACCCTGGCGTGTTAACTCGTGATTGATAGCCATTTCAATTTCTGGGGTCAATCTTTTGAGATATAAAGCTTTTTCAACTAATTTACGGATTAAAGGGGGCGTAGTCACAATTTTTTCTCCGCTCTTGACAATCAGGGATTTTCAGCTAACTTAGTAAATGTGAAGAGATTACGGTATGGTTGCCATTGGCAATCAGTCATAACCTTGATGTTTTTTAAATAGTAGTGGTGATTTCTAGTAAACCATTAATCATGCTTTTGTTTTTGTAACTTGCTTAACTTTTTTTTACAAAAAGTTTGATACAATGCTAAACTGTCATCCATCAGTAAACTTAATTCCAAAAGTTTAAGGATGAAATTGAGTTTAACTTTGGGTTAACTTAGGGAGCTAACCTCCCATTACTCAAAGACAACTAACACTAAACGTGAACGACAGTTCGGGGGCAACAATTAACTAACCATTAAGTAATGGTTAAGTCCTAGGGAAAAAACCTATGAAAATGGTGAAACCCGTATCGATTTACGAAAAAGTGATTATAATTTGGTCATACCATAAACAAATTAATTTTGAAACAGAGGGTAAACACCATGATGGGGAGTCATTTGATTCATTTAGGAGTAGCGGTTTTTGAACCCAGTGGGTACATTACTGCAGCGAATGTGGATGATTTTCAGGAAAAATTAACAAATTTTGTTAATAATAATCTTCATAGAGGTTTTTTGGTGGATATGCACCAAGTTGAATTCATTGACAGCGCTGGTTTAATGGCTATTGTCTCGGCCTTCCGCTTGGCCCAAAGACTTAACAAAAAACTCAGTGTTTGTTGTTTATCTCCTTCGGTTCGTATTATCTTTGAACTAACGCAACTAGATAGAGCGTTAGAAATCTACGAAAGTCGTCAAGCCTATGAAGCGTCAATAGAGACAACCGTTGCCGCTTGAGGTTATTGGCTCACTCCTCCACACTTCCAGTATATTAGAAAGACACCAGAAAAATCGGGAAGTGCCGGAGGTTACCCTATGAATATTGCCGTTGAAAAATTGATTACCTCGGAGATTAGCAAGCCGGCTCGTTATTTGGGTAATGAGTTAGGGGCTAAACATAAGCCTTGGGAGCAAGGTAAGGTGCGCTGGGTGCTAACTTACCCAGAAATTTATGAATTAGGCGCCTCCAACCTAGGTCATATCATCCTCTACAATATTCTCAATCGTCAACCTCGTCAACTATGCGATCGCACTTATTTACCAGCACCTGATCTGGCTGACAAATTACGGGAAACAAAAACCCCTTTATTTGCCTTAGAATCCCGTCGTACCCTCACAAATTTTGATATTTTAGGCTTTAACCTCAGTTATGAGTTAGGGGCTACTAATATTTTAGAAATGCTAGATTTAGCCGGTATTCCCTTGACCTGGAAAGAGAGGGAACTAGGAGATTATCCCTTGATTTTTGCCGGGGGACAAACCGCCACATCTAACCCCGAACCCTTTGCGGATTTTTTTGATTTTCTGGCCCTAGGAGATGGAGAAGAGTTATTACCTGAGATTGGTTTAATTATTGAACAAGGAAAAACCAATAACCTCAGTAAAGAAGCATTATTATTGGATTTAGCACAAATTCCAGGGGTTTATGTCCCTCGTTTTTATGAGGTAACCGAAGCAGGAAAAGTTATCCCTAAGCGGCCCGAGGTTCCTAGCAGAATTTTGCGACGAGTGTCTCCCCCCATGCCAGCTTATGCTATTGGTTTAGTGCCTTATATCGAAACCATTCACGATCGCCTAGTGGTAGAAATAAGACGAGGATGTACGCGAGGCTGTCGTTTTTGTCAACCGGGAATGTTAACCCGTCCGGCTAGGGATGTCAAACCGGATGATGTGATCGAAACCATTGAACGGGGGATCAGAGAAACCGGTCATAACGAGTTTTCCTTATTATCTTTGAGTTGTTCGGACTATTTAGCCCTTCCGGCAGTGGGAACAGAGATAAAAAACCGTCTCAAGGGTGAAAACATTACCCTTTCCTTACCCAGTCAACGGGTGGATCGCTTTGATGAAAATATCGCCAATATTATCGGGGGTAACCGTCAGTCGGGGTTAACTTTTGCGCCAGAAGCGGGAACCCAAAGAATGCGAGATGTGATCAATAAAGGACTAACCAATGAGGAGTTATTACGGGGGGTGAAAACTGCCGTTGAGCAGGGTTGGGATAAAGTTAAACTCTATTTTATGATTGGCTTACCAGGGGAGACGGATCTCGATGTATTAGGTATTGTGGAAACGGTCCGTTGGTTGCGCCAAGAATGTCGGATTAAAGGCCGTAAACCCCTACAATTTACTATTACAGTCTCTAATTTTACCCCCAAACCTCATACACCGTTTCAGTGGCATTCGGTTTCTACAGCAGAGTTTAAGCGGAAGCAGGAATTATTAAGAGAGGCGTTTCGGTCTGTCAGAGGGGTTAAAGCCAATTATACCGATATCAGAATCTCAGCTATGGAAGATTTTATCGGGAGAGGCGATCGCCGTTTAGCCCCTGTTATTCGTCGTGCTTGGGAATTAGGTGCCGGGATGGACTCCTGGTGGGAAAATGCGCAGAAAGCTTACGAAGCTTGGGAACAAGCTATTGAAGAAGCGGGGTTAAGTTGGAAATATCGTCAGGTAGAAAATGGGGAATGGAACGTTTTTCAATCGGTTTCTCCCTCTGCTCCCCCTGCCTCCTCTGCGCCTCTGCCCTGGGATCACGTTAATACAGGGATTGATAAGAAATGGTTACAAGAGGATCTAGAACGCGCGTTAGAAGCGGCGACAGTTCCTGACTGTGCCTTTGAAGGGTGTTCCCATTGTGGGGTGTGCGGGCTAGATTTTGGTCATAATATTGTGGTGCAACCCCCTACTATTCCTGAGTTTAGCGGGCATTTCCAGCCCAATCAAGCAAGGTTACAGAGGTTTCGGGTCTATTTTGGCAAAATTGGGGAAATGGCCTTAGTTAGCCACCTTGATCTGGTAAGGTTATTTGATCGAGGGGTGCGTCGTGCAGCGTTACCTATTTCTTTTACGGGGGGATATCATCCGGGTCCGAGAATTTCTATTGCCAATGCGTTAACTTTAGGTGTTACCAGTAGTGGTGAAATTGTGGATTTTGAGTTAACAAAGGAGATGGATATTGAGGAGTTTCGTCACGCTTTGCAGAAACAGTTACCGACAGATATTCCCATATATAAGGTAGAAGAAGTTGCGGTTAATTCAACTGCAGCAACTCGCTTATTAGAGGAAGCGGAGTATTTAATTAATGTGGAAACTGAGGAGAGTATAAGTGAGGAAACTTGGAAAAGTTGGGTGAAAACTGTTTTAGAAAGTCCAGAAATTAATTGGGAGAAAACAACGAAGTCAGGAAAACAGAAAACAGTCAATTTACGGGATCGTCTTTCGAGTTTATCCTTAGAATCTTGTCAAGATGATACTGCTATTTTTCGTTATTGTGGAAGTTGTCGTAATGATGGGACTATGTTACAACCCCAACAGGTTATTTTGATGTTAGAAAAAATATCTGGGAGGGAATTACAGTTAATTAAAGTTCATCGTCAACGGTTAATTTTAAAAACCAATTAAAGCAATGATGGAGGATATTTTTAACTTTAAGTATCGGTGATTTTAATATATCTTGGTTGACTTTCAATGCGTTGTAACCAAGCTTTAATAGCTGGAAAATTACTTAAGTTGAATCCTCCTTCTTCTGCAACATGGGTATAAGCATAAAGTCCAATATCAGCAATAGTATAGGTTTTTCCTACAAAAAAGTTTTGGGTTTTGAGATGGTTTTCCATAACATTAAGCGCAGCATAACCTAAAATTTGTTTTTGTTCCAATGCTGGTTTGTACTCTTTTTCTTTCCCTAAAATTGATATCCAATAACGAGAAGTAGCAATATTAGGTTCATGACTATATTGTTCAAAAAAAAGCCATTGCATGACTTGTGCTTGTTGAAGATGGTTAGAAGGAAAATAGTTTGTATTTTGACCTAAATAGAATAAAATAGCATTAGATTCCGCTAGATATTGATTAGGAGAAATTTCTAAAACAGGAATTCTTCCATTAGGGTTTTTTTCTAAAAATTCTGGTGTTTTAGTTTCATTGTTCAGTATATTAACTTCAATTCGAGTAAAAGGTATTTGTAATTGAGTTAATAATAGTCTTACTTTATAACCGTTTCCTGATGGCAAAAAATCATATAATTTATACATGAGATGATGATGATCATTGTATCTATAGTAATCAGGTTTCAGTTGTGAGAAAATTAGAAGCAGGATTTAACAGTGTTAAATCCCTACGGGGGGATATTTGTAGGGACATAATACTATTATGTCCTATGTATGTTCTCATTTCTCACATATCATTACTGATTGCTATATAAGAAAATTAAGATAAAAGAGAAGATAAATCATCAATTTTAGTTTTCAAACAATTAAGTTCTTTCCTTAAATCTGCGATCGCCACAAATATGATTGATTTTTTTACCATCAGAAAATGGTGATAAAAAAATCAATCATTGATACATGGTTCAAACTAAGAAACTTTCATAGTTAAAGGAGAGCAAAAATCATTTACTCCTGTTTTTAAAACATACAAAACGACAGGAAATACTAAAATATCTGGACCGATTTTTGTGTTCATTAAATGATTAATTACAGGAATAATATGGCCTTGAGACAGTTCATTTATTAAGTTTTCTTGACATATTGCCACACGATAACGTTTTGCCAAACCCTCTAACCAGTCAGTGCGATCGGGTCGTTGTCCCACACTCAAAGCAAGATTAATGGCCGCATCCTCCAAGTCCCCATCACAGACCACAATTTCATCTAAAGCCAGGATAGCATCAGGATAGTCTGCCAGTTGGGAACGATAATAAGTCATTTCTGATAAGGTTAAAGAAGGCATATTTATTGTTTAAGATTCAAGTTTCAAGCTGAAGGACAATACTACAATAGAAGATATCAGTATCAATAGAGTTGAGATAATTTGCCCTGTGGTTTCTTCAATAGCACAAATTCCCGCACCCTTCACGGAAACACCCCAACGTCGTACCGGTGCTTATGCTTTAATCGATAGCTTGGTACGTCATGGCGTAAAACACATTTTTGGCTACCCAGGAGGTGCCATTTTACCCATTTATGATGAATTATACCGAGCCGAAGCAAGGGGCGACCTACAACACTTTCTCGTTCGACACGAACAAGGTGCTTCCCATGCTGCCGATGGTTACGCTCGCGCTACGGGTAAAGTGGGAGTCTGTTTCGGCACCTCCGGACCGGGTGCAACTAATCTTGTGACAGGGATCGCAACCGCCCACTTAGATTCTATACCACTGGTGGTAGTAACAGGACAAGTGGCACGGCCAGCCATTGGTAGCGATGCTTTCCAAGAAACGGATATTTTTGGCATTACCCTTCCCATCGTCAAACATTCCTATGTTGTCCGTCATGCTGCGGATATGTCAAGAATTGTTGCTGAAGCTTTCCATTTAGCCAGTACCGGGCGACCTGGCCCTGTGTTGATCGATGTCCCGAAAGATGTGGGTTTAGAAGAATGCGACTATATTCCCGTTGAACCGGGAGAAGTTAAATTACCCGGCTATCGTCCTACTGTCAAAGGCAACCCCCGTCAAATTAATGCGGCCCTAGCCTTGATTGAAGACTCACATCGACCTTTATTATATATTGGTGGAGGAGCGATCGCCGCCAATGCTCACGCCCAAGTACAAGAGTTTGCGGAACGGTTTCAAATTCCTGTAACCACCACTTTAATGGGTATTGGCTCCTTTGATGAACATCATCCCCTATCTGTGGGACTGTTAGGAATGCACGGCACCGCTTATGCTAATTTTGCGGTGAGTGAATGTGATTTATTAATTGCTGTGGGAGCAAGATTTGATGATCGCGTGACCGGGAAACTCGATGAGTTTGCTTCTCGGGCCAAAGTGATTCATATTGACATCGATCCCGCAGAAGTTGGGAAAAACCGTTTACCTCAAGTTCCTATTGTGGGTGATGTGCGTCAGGTCCTAGAACAATTATTACAGCGATCGCGCGAAATTGATGTTCCTCTCGATGCGGAAAAAACCCAGCCCTGGTTAGATAAAATTAAGCGTTGGCAACAAGAATATCCCCTAGTTGCGCCCCATTATGACCACAAAATTTCCCCTCAAGAGGTGATTGTGGAAATTGGTCGTCAGGCACCTCTTGCTTATTACACAACGGATGTGGGACAACATCAAATGTGGGCAGCACAGTTCTTGAATAATGGTCCTCGTCGTTGGATCTCCAGTGCTGGTTTAGGGACAATGGGTTATGGAATGCCGGCAGCGATGGGCGCAAAAGTCGCTTTACCAGATGAAGAAGTGATCTGTATTAGTGGTGATGCTAGTTTCCAGATGAATCTTCAGGAGTTAGCGACTCTCGCTCAATATGGTATCGCAGCGAAAACCGTGGTTATTAACAATGGTTGGCAAGGAATGGTGCGTCAATGGCAACAAACCTTCTTTGGTGAACGTTATTCGTCTTCTAATATGCAGTCAGGAATGCCTGACTTTGAACTGTTAGCTAAGGCGTTTGGCGTTAAAGGGATAACAGTTACAGAACATTCTCAACTAGCAGGGGCGATCGCTGAAATGTTAGCCCATGATGGTCCTGTATTGATGGATGTTCATGTGAAACGAGATGAAAATTGTTATCCGATGGTGGCACCAGGGAAGAGTAATGCTCAAATGTTAGGACTTGCTCAACCGAAAGTAATACCGTCTGCGACAGAATTGATTCGTTGTAGTCATTGTGGTACCGATAACGCTATAACTAATAAGTTTTGTCCTGAATGTGGCGCAAAACTCTGACATTGATGAGGGGTAGGGACTTCTAGACAGAAGGGATATTTTTCTCTTCATCCCTTCCCCCAAAAACAGTTAACTTTTTATGTATGTCCCATTACTTACTAGACAATCTACAGCCAATTTTCTACTTTTAAATTAGGGACACGAATAAATTCACGAACATTTTTTGTTACAACCGTTAAATTTTTATTTAAAGCATGGGTAGCAATTAATAAATCATTACCACCAATGGGAGTTCTTATACGTTCTAAATGAGTACGGATTATACCGTAATCCTTAGCCATATTAGGAAGAAGTGGCAAAATAGGTAGCAATTCTAAAACTAAATTAACTCTTTCTTTTAGTCGCAACGAGTTTTTTTTTCTGCTCCAAATTTTAACTCACAGGCAACAATAATGCTAGTACAGATTTTTTCTTCCCCAACTTCTCTGATTTTTGAGAAGATTTTTCCTCTGGGATGTCTAACTAAATCTGAGAGAATATTAGTGTCTAGTAAGTAAATATATGGCATTATAATGGCAGTCAAAAGTAGAACCGTTATAGCTAATAGATAAGAAGATCATATACTGTACCTTAATCATGTTTGAGAAGGACACTCAATTATAAGTCAATATTGTTTAATGGTAATAATCCTTCATCTACATCAGGAAAGTCTTCTTCAATATCTTCAAGTGTGGCTAAAGTTTGGAGTAAAGATTTTTCTTTTAAGGGTTCAATAACGAGCTTTTCTCCTTCTTGTGTGATGGTAACTTCTGTAGTCGCTAAGTTTAATTCTTCAGGAAGAGTAATACTTTGGGTATTACCTTGTTTAATAAGTTTTATTTTGTAGATAATTTTCATTATCTTACTAATTGTCCTATCTCCATAAGTGTTATCAGTCAAATACCATAGTAGTCTTTAATCATCAGACTGTTATTTTTATTAAATATTTTTCACCAGTTCCTAAAATTCTTCTGTTCCTTTTGCATATTGTTGTTTATAAAATTTGGCATAACGGCCTTCTTTTGCTAATAATTGATCATGAGTTCCTGACTCAACCACTTGACCCTTTTCTAAGACTAAAATACAGTCAGCACGACGTACAGTGCTTAAACGGTGTGCAATGACAAAAACGGTACGATTTACCATTACCCTCTCTAACGCTTCTTGTACCAATGCTTCTGACTCGGAATCAAGGGCCGATGTTGCTTCATCTAAGATCATAATCTGAGGGTTTAATAAAACTGCTCTGGCGATCGCAATTCTTTGTTTTTGTCCTCCTGAGAGGTTAACCCCTCTCTCTCCCACCCAGGTATGATATCCTTGGGTGAATTGGCTAATAAAGCTGTGTGCATTGGCTATTTTGGCAGCTTTTTCGATCGCTTCATAATCTAAAGTATCTTGTCCATAGGCGATGTTTTCTGCAATGGTTCCGGAGAATAAGGTGGTTTCTTGGGGAACAATACCGATTCTACGACGTAAACTGGTTAAACTGACATCTTTAATATTAATCCCATCAATTAAAATGTCTCCATCTTGGGGATCGTAGAAACGAGGGAGTAAATTAACTAAGGTTGTTTTTCCGGCACCAGATGACCCGACTAAAGCAATAATTTGTCCGGGTTCTGCTAGTAAACTCAATTTTCTAAGAACGGGTTTATCTAATTTATAGGCAAAACTTACATCGATATATTCTACTTTTCCTCTCACTTGTGGCAAAGTTAAACTTTTTTCTGTTTCCCTAATGCTTGGGGTTTCATCCATTAATTCAAAGATACGATCAACGGATGCTTCTGCTTGTTTAAATTCATTATAATTACTGGTCATTAAATCAATGGGATGGAGTAAAATGGCAACTGCTGCTAAATAACTGACAAATTCTTCTGATCTTAAATTACCTTGAGAAATTTGCCAGCCTCCAATAAAAAAGAGAGACATAATACTCAATGCTTCTAAAAAACCCACTACAGGATATTGAGTCGCCTTTAGTTTTTCTGCTCTGTATCTTGCTTGACGATTTTGTTTAGCTTCTTGAGCAAATCTTTTGACTTCATAATCCTGTGCAGCAAAAGCTTGAACCACCCGAATTCCACTAAAAATCTCTGTTAATAAAGATGAAAGGCTAGAAATTTGATTTTGACTACGACGAGATAATATTAATAATCTTTCTCCAAACTGACCGATTAAAACAGCCATCAATGGAGCTAAAATTAAACTAGCAATAGTTAACTGCCAGTTCAAATAAAACATATAAGCAGGAATCACAATTAATTGCAGGACATTAGAAATAAATTGATGGGATAATTTATCAACAATTTCTCCAATTTTATCAATATCTTCTGTCAAACGATAGGTTAAATCACCTGTTTTTGCTGTTTCAAAATAATCTAATCCTAAGCGATGTAAATGGGCATAAACTGCTTTACGAACCTTTAAAACCATCTCTAAAGCAGCATCCATCATAAAAATATTTTGACCATATTGGAAAACCCCTCTAATCAAAAAGGCAAGTGTTCCCAAACCTAACCAATAGGCAACTTTTTGAAGCTCACCTTGACCAATAGATAAAGAAACTTGACCCGCTAAATAAGGTAAGGCTAACGTGACTAAAACAAAGCCTAAAATACATATAAATCCTTTTACTAATGACGGCCATTGTGTCAGCAAATAAGGCAATAATCGCCACCAATTTGATCGTTTTTTCATTAGAATTATAACTTAATTAAACGGGAATTATAACATAAAATCTATTTTTAGCAAGCCACACTAAGTGAGTAAAAATGTACTTTAGTACAGTAAGCTGAACTTATCATTTATAAAAAAAAATTATATTTTATTTGTATTGTCATCTACAAAACTTATGATTAAACTAGGAGTATAGAGAGCAACGGAGTCATCATTATGGTTTGTTTTTCAGATAATAATCAGGTTTCAAAGGGGAAATTCGGTTTTAATGCCAACAAAACTCAAGATTACTTATTGCCACTACGTCAGTATTTGAATAATTTAGAAATACAGAATGAATCTTTGGCTCACATCCTCTGTCGTCTCATCCCAGTACAATGTCCATTTGCGCGAGATATTAAGCTATTTGGGCGAACAATTGGCCATATTCCCCCATTATGCAAACTAAACCCCCTTTATGATGAAATTATTGCCCTTAGATTTCGTGCTTTGTCTTATTTGGCCGATGAATGTGGTCAAGATGTGAGTTGTTATTGTTGATCACATTAAAGGATGGATGAGGATGTCAGTGAATTGTACGTATACTAGATAGAAGAAGATCATGGTGTAATTAACTGAGCTAGTTACGTTGTATGTTAAAAAAATTTCAACCCTTTTTGAAACCTTTACTCATCCTCGTTTTAGTCATTACCCTTATGATGGGAGATGTCAGTAGTGCTTTAGCAGCCCGTACAGGGGGTAGAATAGGGGGAGGTTCCTTTAGAAGTCCCAGTCGTACCTATACCTCTCCTGGTGGAGGTTATGGAGGGGGTTATGGTTACGGTGGGGGAGGGTTTGGTTTTCCCTTCTTAATTCCCTTTTTTGGTTTTGGGGGTTTTGGTAGCCTTTTCACCATCCTTATCTTCATTGCCATTGCCAACTTTTTGATCAAAACTGTCAGAAATATTGGGGGTGAAGAAATAGGAAATAGCTATAATAATCCTAAAGTTTCTGTTGCCAAAGTACAAGTTGCATTATTAGCTAGTAGTCGTTATCTGCAAAAAGAACTCGATGAACTTGCACAAACTGCCGACACTAATACAGCATCAGGAAGGGGAATGGTACTCCAGGAATCTAGTTTAGCCCTATTACGTCATCCAGAATATTGGGTATCTGGGGTAACCGAAGGAACCACCACAGGGATAGACTCAGCAGAAGCTAAGTTTAATCAGTTGGGCTTAGCTGAAAGAAGTAAATTTAGTGCAGAAACTCTCTCTAATGTTAACAATCAATTGAGAGAAAGTTCTCAAACTCAATTATTAGAAGGACAAGGAGAACTCTCTAAATTCACAGAGTCAGGAGAATATATTGTTGTTTCTATTATTGTTGGGGTTGAAGGCAAATTAAACCTGCCTCAAATTAATGATGTTGAAACCCTCAAAGAAGCATTACAGCAGATCGCAGCTATGGGAAGCGATCGCTTATTAGCAATAGAAGTTCTTTGGACTCCTCAAGCAGAAGGAGATACCCTAAGTTATGAGGATCTTTTAGTCAATTATACTAATTTGAGATTAGTTTAGTGACACTTAAGATAATCGTAGCATTACAGTAGGGTGGGTTAGACGGCTATAATTTAGGTTATCACAAGAAGATAACGAACCGTCGTAACCCACCATTTTCGTGATAACTATCCACTACTTTCATGACACATCTAAAATAGTGTATTAGGAATGGGAGCATCTTGCTCACTAAACCATATACTAGCGAGCAAGATGCTCGCACTATTTTAAATCTAATGCAATCAATTAGCTGTGTCACCCCATTACTGAATGTTATGTTTAGGAACCCTCTCTTATTGGACATTGCATGACAGATAAAACCCCAAAACAAAAAACAAAATATATCTATTTACATGGTTTTGCTTCTAGTCCTAATTCCACGAAAGCACAACAATTCAAAACCCTGTTTGCTCAACAGAATATTCCTTTGCTTATTCCTGATTTGAATCAAAATGATTTTTATCACTTAACGATTACTCGACAAATTAAACAGATTGCAACCTATCTAGAAAATGATCCCGCTGCTACTGTTTTAATTGGTTCCAGCTTAGGGGGGTTAACCTCTGCTTGGTTAGGAGAAAAATACCCACAAATTAAACAGTTGATTTTATTAGCTCCGGCCTTTGGATTTTTTTCTCATTACTTAAATAAATTAGATAAAAATACCCTTGAGCAGTGGAAAAATAAAGGAGAGCTACCTATTTATCATTATGGTGTCAAACAAGAATTACCATTAAGCTATCAATTTTTTAAGGATGGACAAAAGTATGACCAAACACATTTAAAACGTTCTATTCCCACTTTTATTTTTCATGGTAAAAAAGATGTTGTTATTCCCATTGACTACAGTTATCAGTACGCAAAATCAAGGACATGGGTTAACTTAATCGAATTGGATAGCGATCATGGATTAACCGATAAAATTCAAGAAATTTGGAGTTATATTATGCTTATATTTAATACAACCGTAGGGGTTTAATAGTATTAAACCCATTAGATCCATTGCAGCAAAATCATAAGCACCAGACCTTAAGTCATACTACTTCTAGTATAGGTCTGGTTTTCTCTGTTGGCAACAAAATTTTCTTCTTTTCTGAAAATAAATAATTTAAGAAAAGAAGAATTTTGCTGTAAATATCATCAGTATTATACGGGTAAATGGTTAAGGATTTACTTTGATTAATCAAGCGATCGCAGACATTGAAAAAATTTGTCTTGAAAGACCTGCACCAACCCCGAATTTCCCTATAAATTACATTTTCTTTAATTTGTCAATGAAAATCAACACAATTTAAGTGCGATTCTCCTGTATGTTGTCAAGAGAGACTCTTTATGCTGATACCCTCAACTTTGATCTTGTGGGTTCCTTAGAACTTGAATCTACTTTTTCCAACGATGTTTTGCTCAATGGTAGTTTAGTTGATGGTATTTCAAAAATTTAAAATTTAAGCCTACAAGTCCACAGCGATCACTTTTCTAACAATGAGGAGCGATCGCTATGTCTTGATTTTTCCTTTTGACGAGCAAGCTATTTACCTTTTAAAGAGGCGAAAACTGCCATATATCATCAATTATCGGGTAAAGTAACTGTATCTAACCAAAAAGATTCAATTCCTTTCACCAATTTAAACAAATCTTTTAAATTACGAGACTTAGTAATATAACAGTTCACATAAAGATCATAACTTTCCTGAATATCCTCATCATTACTAGACGTTGTTAACACAATGACAGGTATACGTTTAAGACTAGAATCAGTTTTAATTTCTGCTAATACTTCCCTCCCATCCTTACGAGGTAAATTCAAATCAAGGATAATTAAATTAGGTCGGGGAGACTCACTAAACTCCCCTTCCTGTCGCAAGTAGGCCATCGCATCCATTCCATTCCTGACTATCATTAATTGATGAGGAACGGTACTGGTTTTTAGGACTTCTTGAACCAGACGAATATCTGCCTTAGAATCTTCTACTAAGAGGATGATCTTATCTTGTTGACCCTCTCTTGCGATCACGTTCTGTACCTCCTACTGGTATGGTGAAATAGAATGTTGCACCTTGGCCTAATTCTGACTCTACCCAGATTTTACCCCGATGACACTCCATTATTTTCTTACAAATCGCTAACCCCATTCCTGTACCTGGATATTCGTCACGGGTGTGTAACCTTTGGAAGATGACAAAAATGCGATCGCTAAACCTCGGATCGATCCCAATACCGTTATCTTGTACGGAAAATAACCACTCATCTTCTAACCGTTGCGCTTGAATATGAATTTCTGGGGCCTCTTCACTACAGAATTTAATCGCATTCGCAATCAAATTTAAGAACAATTGTATTATTTGAGTACCATTAGCCATAATGGTAGGTAGAGGATCATGGGTAATGATAGCGTTCGTATCTGCAATACGTCCCCGGAGATTAGCGATCGCTTTTTCTAATGCTTTTTCAGATTCGGTCAATTGAAACTCAATATCCCGTATATCCACCTTAGAATAGGCTAACACATCATCGATGAGGGTTTGCATCAAACTTACCCCTTCCACGGCAAAGTTGATGAATTCCTTGGCATCTTCATCTAATGCTTCATCGTAGCGCATTTCCAACAGTTGTACATAGTTGGAGACTTGATTCAAAGGTTCTTGTAAGTCGTGGGATGCTACATAGGCAAATTTCTTCAATTCTGCGTTAGAAAGCTCTAAATCGTGGGCTAATTGGGCTAATTCCTCTGCTTGTCGCAGAATAATGTTAACTATTGCTTCTTTTAACCCTAATGCTGCTTTAATTTCTACAGGTTTCCAAGAGAGAGAAGTTAAACGGACGGTTTCTTTCCACAATTCAAAGGATTTTCGGGGACATAACCGCAAATTTCCGTCTATATTCTGCATTTCGTAAGCTTTCGACGGATCTCCCCCCCAATTAACCGTTTGTATCACTTCGGGACGGAACCATAGGATATAATTGCGGTGAGAAATTTTAATTGCTAATAACCCACTGGCCACGTCTTTAAAGTTACGTGCATCTGCGTATAAGTTGGGTAAAGAAGGGGTAGAAAATACCTCCTCATTGACATTTTTCTTCAACCATTGCAGTAAATATTTAACTTCTTCTTGGTTGGGGGTTTTTCCGATTAAGTTATATTCGTCTCCTACACAAACTGCAACCCCTTGGGAACTGGTTAAGTCTAGTAGGTTTTGATGACTATTAAGTAACCCTTCTATAAAGTTATCCGCTTGGGTCATTGATTCAATTAATTTACCCTGTATCCCTGTTAATTTCATGCGGTAATCATAGTCTTTTGTCTCTTCTTTAGCAGAAATTTCAGCAAAGACCACTTGACCTAAAAATTCGCAAGCTTTTCTTAATTCGTAGGGAACGTATTTAGGGGTTAAATGATGACAAGCGATGATTCCCCATAATTTTCCGTCGTCAATTAAGGAGATAGTTAAGGATGCACCGACACCCATGTTATGGAGATATTCCAGATGACAAGGGGAGGCACTTCTGAGGATAGAATGGGTTAAATCTAATGCTGTATCATTGAGAGGATGTAACTTTGGAAATAAATCCACTCCAGTTGCTTTTGCATCAGGAATTAATCGGATATAATTAGAACTAAACAGTCTTCTTGCGGGTAAGGGAATATCAGAAGCGGGATAATGCAGACCTAAATAGGGTTCTATTTTTTCTAGTTTATCTTCCGCTATAACTTCCCCATGATCGTCTTCATCAAACTTGTATAACATGACTCGATCAAACCCAGTCATTTTACGAACTTCTTTAACAATAATTTGACAAAAATCTGTTAAATTCGCATTAGTTTGTAATTGACTGATAGACGCTTTAGCTAAGTGATAAAAACTTAAAAAGGGAATATTTTCTTGAGAAATAGCTGGTTCTAATTCTAAAACTAAATAACCTTGATCATTCCGATGAAAAACCCCATCAAAAATAACATAATTATCCCCATCTATTCTTGCCCAAAGTTTAGTAGGATTAATAAAGTCTAGGTTATTATTCTCTAATCCTGTTTTTAACTGTTCAATTTGGAAACTATCAAAAATATTATCTAAACTCAAGTTGATAATATCTTCTGGTGTAATGCCAAAAAAATGTTTAGTATTGCTACTGGTTTGAACAATTTTTAGGGTAGACTCATCGAGAACAAATAACACACCATGAGGTTGAATTTTTCCCCACAAATGTATTTGTAATTCTTCTAATTTTTTGAGATTAACATCTTGAGTCATGTTAGAATTACTAATCATAAAGATTACCTCAATGTACTTGATAAATTAGTTCTGTTTAATCTAAAAAATATCAATTAAATGGAAAATTTTGCGGAAAATGTCGTCAATTTCTACAATATATAATTAATTTAACTTTCAATGTAAATTCAGTATAGCGTAGAATTCCTCTTCTAGAGAGAATAAAGCGTTAAGAATTAATATAAAATGTAAACAGAATAAAATATTAAGCTATATTTTGTTATCAAACTAATCTAAATTATAAAAGTTCTCGCTAGATTTCATCAGGATTAATTTCTAATTCTAGCAGTTTAGCAGCTAATCTATCTGCTTTTTGTTTTTCCTTTATTGCTTGGTTTTCTGCTTTGATAGCTGATTCTTCGGGACTTGATACTAATTCCCCATCGATGTCAAAATAACGTAATTTATCTTCATAAATCCCTAAATATAATTGTAATTGTTCACTCCATAACCATTGCAAAGATTTCAGCAATAAGATAATTTGAGTTAGGTGTAAATAGGTTTCCAAAGGGGGTTCATCACTCCAAAATTCTCCTTTGGGGAAGATTATCTTATAGTTTGTCTCTTTTGTTTGTGAAGATGGTGTTGAAGTGGTAATCATTACAAGATAATTTATTGCTTCATGTTAGTATCTATTTTAGCGTAAGTTTGATGAATAATTTCCTTTAGTATTTCTTCAACGGATAAATTAATATCAATAATAATAGCTTTTTTGGGTTCTTCTAATGTTTTAAATTGAGACATTAACATATTGTCTTTCATAAAATGTTTTGAACGCTGTTGCAACCGTTTTACAATAGTTGCATAACTACCTTTTAAATAAATCCAGATAATATTCGTTATCTTTTCTTCTAATAAATCTCGGTAAGATTGTTTTAATGCGGAACAAGTAATAACCGCATTTTCTTGTTGTTTTTGATGTTCCTCAATTACTGATTTTATAGCTAATAACCAAGGTAAGCGATCGCCATCATTTAAGGGAATACCTTTACTCATTTTAGCAATATTTTCTGGGGGATGAAAATCATCAGCATCATAAAAAATATAGCCTAATTCTTGACTTAATGCTTTACCTATAGTTGTCTTTCCCGATCCTGATACTCCCATAATTAAATAAATCATAGCTTAATCTCAACTTCTAGGGGCTTAATATTATTAATCACCTACTTTTTTCTAACTTCACGTAATGCCTAATTACGAGTTAAAATAGCTCTAGGATGAATAGTTTTATTGTGTTTCATTAGATATTGTAGGGAATATTCACAAGTTAGTTGGACACTTTTATAAAGATTAGTCCAACTAACTTGACGCATTTTTTCTAATTCTGGGGTATCTCCTCTATTGGGTTCTAAAGCATCAGCAATAAAGACAATACAACTTAAATCATCCATTTCAGGATTTCCTAAAGTATGGTTACGAATTGCACTTAAAACATCTTCGTCTGTTACTCTAAAAGTATCCCTAGCAACCATTGCACTAACATCAGCGTGTAAAAGATGGGGGTTAGATAGACAAACGCAATCAATTTCATTGTATTCTTTTTTTGCCATTGCTAATAGTTTAGGTGGTGGAAAAAATTTAGCTAAGTCGTGCATTAACCCTGCCTGTGCTGCTTTCTCTTTATCAATTTTATGACAAATAGCTAACTCCTCACACATTTTTTCTACCCCTAAAATGTGTTGTAAACGATGTTCAGATACATTCTGTTTTAACCAATTAATAACTTGTTCTCGCATAACTATTGAAAAACAGTAATTATATTTTCTATTGTAAGACAAAAGCAAGACATAAAGCAACAGTGTCTAGGATTTACCTAAAATTTTTAATTTAGGGCATAACACTCAATGGTTTTTTTATCAGTTATACTACCTATGTACTTATTCCACTCTCCTCTACTATTAAAAATGATATATCATAAAAATAACAAATGATTTACTTGGCATTTTTCCATCATAACTATTGAAAGATGGCAATGGTTAAATCTCCCATTTGAATATCAATCCTTTGAGTTATTAACTGTCTTAATTATCATGAAATTCAGTAGACGATTTTTCTTGGGTTTAACTACAGCACTTGTTTATGGAATATGGACAAAATATTATCAACAATTGGCTTTATCTCAAGACAATTTAACTTCTAATCCTTACGGTTTTCCAGGAATTGAACCCAAACCAGAACCCCCTAAAATTATCAATATTAACCCTGCCAGTAGTCGTCAGTTTAGTCAACAGATTGAACCCATTAACTTTACCGATAATACTGTTCCTAAAAACTGGCTATATCAAACACCAGTCCAAGCAGGAAAAGGGGAAATTTTAATTAGTACAATTAAAACCAAAAATCAAGTTCCTTTAGATGGCTTTAAACCTCTTCCTCAACAACAAATTATTGCTAATAGTTGGCCAGATTTTACTGATGCAATTGACTTAAAAAAACTAGGTAACAATAAACCCAATATTTATTCCCTATTTTACACGATAATCTCTTTTAAGGAACCTGAATTATTAAGGGTATGTCATGGAGTAGCTGGATTTAACACTGCTGCGAAAATGTGGCTCAATAATCAACCTGTGAATCATGGAGATTTAATTCGAGTTAAGCCGGGAATTTATCCCATGATTCTTGAAGTTTATCATGGCAAAAACACACTTTATTTACCGTGGAATTTTGCCTGTTTAGCCACTCGTTTAACAAGGATTACAGAAACAGAAGTTGAAGAAGTTTATCAGTGGAAACTAAGTCAATGGCAACAAACCATAGACATGGCAAAAATAAAAAATGCCCCCTTATTAGCTGGCATTAAATTTAATAATAAAACCATAAGAGGCAAAGAAGGATTTTTTAGAGTAGGTCAAAGTATTAATGGTAAATGGTGGTTTATTGATCCTCAAGGAAAAGCCTTTTATCATAAAGGTTGTACCGGCTTAAATGCAGGAGGAATGGGAGGAAGAAGAGCCATGTTACCCCCGGTTTCTCAAACCACTGCTAAAACTTGGGTAAACTACTTAAAAGAATGGGGTTTTAATGGGATGGGATCGTGGACAACCTCAGAATTTTTCAATCAAAATATGCCCTTTACTGAAATCATTGAGACCTATTATGAAAAACCTTGGTTACTGACTAAATTTCCTGATGTTTGGAATACTGAATGGGCTGAAAGTGTTGACAAAAAATGTAAAAAACTCTGTCTTCCCCTGAAAAATAATAAGATGCTTTTGGGTTATTTCTTAGATAATGAAAGAGGGTTTATGGATCTAAGTAAAAGTAGTCGAACTATTATTGCCAATGCTCCCACTTATCGTCATAGTGGTCCCCTAAAATCTGATGATTTAGAGTTAGAATTATTCGCTGGACCCAAATTAAACCCCAAAGGAATTGGTTTATTACAGTTTTCTTTGAGTCAAGATTTGGAAATACCTGCTTCTGTAAAAGCCTGGGAATTTGTTTTAGAGCGTTATACTTCTTTAGATAATCTAGGAAAAGCGTGGCAGATCGATATTAACTCAAAAGAAAGTATTAGAACCTTAACCATTCGGGAAGAAATTTTAATTTCAGAGAAATATCTAGCAGATAACTATGATTTTGTCAAACTTTGGGTAGAACAATATTATCGGGTTTGTACCGAGAAAATTCGTAAATACGATCCCAACCATTTAATCCTAGGTTGTCGTTGGGGAGGGATTCCAGGAGAAGCAATTTTAGAAGTAGAAAAAGAATGGGCCGATGTGGTTTCTCAAAACAATTATCGGGCTAACTTTTATGAAATTTTTGATAACTTGTATGAAAAAGTTAATCGACCGATTCTCAATGGGGAAATTAGCATTTGGTCTGATCACTATACCTTATTTAGAAATCCGATTGAACCACCAGGAGGTTATGACACAGCAACCCGTCAAAAAATAAGAGGAGATGAAGCCTTAAATCGCATTTTTTCTCATCCAGGGGTACTAGGTTATACTTTTTATCGTTGGCATGGAAAGCCTGATAAATTATGGTACGATGACGAACCCCAATTTCAGATCATTAATCCTTTAAGACAAGCCAACTATCGAGCCGTTTCCATGGCCACTTCTTGGGATCAACCTCCTCAAATAGAACATCAACCCTTACAAGGACAGATTTTTTTGACCTTATTAGAAGGAAAGGCAGAAATTCAAACCTTAAAACCGGCCAGAAATGAAGATCAAGCCAGTTTGAGAATCATCAAAAATTATCTAGTCTTAGGGTTAGTTTGTCGTAATAATCAATGGGATAAACAAGTTTATGGAGATGGTATTAAAGGAGAAATGATTAACAGTCAAAGCAAAGATAATACCTATCAATTAACCTTAAAAATTAAAATCTTTCCTACCCCACTCAGTAACCAGCGTGCAGAAGCAGACTATCAACTCACCCTAGTCCGTAACCAAACAAAATTAGAAGGAACCTTCACAGGGCTCTATAATAAACAATCAGTGTCCGGTCGAGCGATCGCTTATGTTCATCGACCTGTCCCCACTGTGAGATATTAGACAACTATCTGGGAATACTAACTATTAGACATCCCAAACCCTTAAAATCACTGAAGATGTTAACATCTATCCCTGCTAACCAACCATCCCGCTCTCATCGTCGGATTATTATTGGTGACGTTCATGGTCACTATGACACCCTCAGCCAACTCTTAGAAGCGATCGCCCCTAACTCAGATGATCAAGTTTATTTGTTAGGGGACTTAATTGATCGCGGACCCCAAAGTTCTCAAGTGGTGGAATTAGTCATGAACAATAACTATCATTGTCTGTTGGGAAATCATGAACAGATGTTACTAGAAACCGTGGGTTATGGTGGTATCAATAGCCATCAACTTCAAGGATGGTTGTATGGAGGCGGTTATTCTACCTTAGTCAGTTACGATCATCAGATTCCCCAAAGTCATATTGAATGGATGAAAAAACTACCCACCTACATTGATCTTGGGGATGTCTGGTTAGTTCATGGGGGTATTGATCCCAAAATTCCCTTACAGCAACAAACCGCCCAACAATTTTGTTGGATGAGGGACGACTTCCATGCTATGACCGAACCTTATTTTAAAGATAAAATCATCATCACCGGTCACACCATCACCTTTACCTTTCCAGGGGTTTTGCCAGGAAAATTAGTGGCCGGAGAAGGGTGGTTAGATATTGATACTGGGGCCTATCATCCCCAAAGTGGTTGGTTAAGCGCATTAGACTTAAGTACAGAAACGGTTTATCAGGTGCATCGTCAGCACAAAACAAAGCGAACCCTACCTTTATCCGAGGCAGTGGTTCCCATTAGTCCTGACATGGTCAAATCAAAACGGGTAAAACAGAAGTCTCGTTGTTCGAGTTAGGGGAAGGAACTATCGAGTGAGGTTTCCTGGAAAGGAACCGATGAGTCAGGATCGCGAGTTTGCCAATCATAACCCAAAACCAGGGTGATATCAGAGGCTAAGTTACCCGTACTTTCCACCAATACCTCCCCAATCCCTAAATCAGCTCGTAAGGTGGCGGCCCCTAAATCATCCCCATTTTGAGCTAAAATTCGAGTGTTCTCTAAGGGTTCAAACCATTCCTCACTGACAAAAATCCGACGATATCCCTTTTCTTGTAAATAATTAACCATTCTTTGTACCGCTTCAGGGTTATCTGTACTATCTTTAATGGCAATACGGAGACGACTGGGGTTAATGGGTTCCCTTTCAAAACTAATGTCTCCGTGATCAAAGTGTTCTGCGATCATAGTCTTGATTTGATAACGGTTCGGCAACCAATAACTAATCTCTTCCTTCCCGTCTCCACTGAATCGCCCAGGAAGCATCAGCATTTGCACATTAGAGCGTTTGGTTTGTGAGGCAAATTTTGACAGCACTACCAGTTCTTCTACGGTTAAATTGGTGTCAATATAAGAGCCAATAATCGAGATAATTTCAGGAATTCTTAATAAGGTTTGGGGTTTGAGAGCCTGTTCCACTAAGGCCCGCATAAACATTTGTTGTCGTTGAACCCGACCAATATCACCGTAACGATCGTAGCGAAATCGTAAAAAAGCAACTGCCTTGTTGCCATCTAAGTGCTGTTGCCCTTCCTTAAGATCGATGTAAAGATGTTGAGAATGATCGGTGTATTTCATATCTTTGGGAACATAGACATTGACTCCACCCAAAGCATCGATTACTTTCTCAACCCCTTGAATATTCACCCTGACATACCGATCAATGGGAACACCCCCTAATAACTCACTCACGGTTTCGGCCGCTAAAGAGGGACCTCCATAATAATTGGCTTCGTTAATCTTTCTCAATTCATACTTAATCGTTGTTTGAGTATCCCGTGGAATGGATAAAAGACTCACTTTCTTGCTCAGGGGATCAAACCTAAGTAAAACCATCGTATCAGACAAGCCTTTAAAGGAATTAACCAATGCGTGATACCCTAAGTCTTCGGGGGGTTTCTCATCCACCTCTGATGTTAATACCTTCGTCCCCAACACCAAGACATTCACCGAACGACTCAACTCAGGCAATCGTAAATTTTTATAAGATATGGCCTCATCTTGAGAGAATACTTGTTCTTCTTCGGGAGTCAAAGAACTTTGTTGTAATGGTCTGGCCGATAAAGAAACCGCCATCAACGCCCCTACAGCAGCCGATGTGACAGAAACGGCTGTTAGTCCCAAACCAATCAGTAACCAGGTAGGTCCTTTGGTCTTTTTTCCGACAGAAGACTTCTGTTTAGAGCGTTTTTTAGAATGGGTTTTGTTCACTGACACAGCTTTTCTCACACCTAAGAAGATTCTTGATTGTGGTAACAATCATTTTTTTACTATACCATTTACTTTGATCAACCAGCCCCTTGCAACTTGAGGCAAAATATGAGACAATTGGTGTTTGTGTGTAAATATAAACGAATTGAGTAATTTGCTAAATTAAACTATGGCCAGTAAAAAAGGGGTTCGACTGATTATTACCCTAGAGTGTACAGAATGTCGGACAAACACAAATAAGCGATCGCCTGGGGTTAACCGCTATACCACCAGCAAAAATCGTCGTAATACCACGGGCAGAATAGAACTGAAAAAGTTCTGTACCCATTGCAATCGTCACACCGTCCATAAAGAAATTAAATAAATTCCTAGCATAAAATAAGGAAAAAGTCAAGCATGAGTTACTATCGTAAACGTTTATCCCCCATTCCTCCGAAACAACCGATTAACTATAAAGATACTGAACTGTTACGCAAGTTCATTACGGAACGGGGAAAAATCTTGCCCCGACGTATTACAGGGTTAACTGCCAAACAACAAAGAGCATTAACCACAGCCGTAAAACGGGCGAGATTTTTGGCTTTACTGCCCTTCGTCAATACAGAAGCGTGATCGGCAAAATCCCTACCTTCTCGGTTTAAGGTGGGGTAATCCTATACGGGTAAAGGGAATTAAGAATTAAGAATGTAGAATGTAGAATGAGCAGAAAAAAATAGTTCTAAATTTTTCCCACAACATAAATTTTGATATTCTTAAAGCGAAAAAAGGCAGTTAGAAAATCAAAAATAACAGTCATTGAACCTATACGATACTTGCTAACTAACCGATACGGAGTTAGCAATAAAATTAATACCTTTAAAGAAGAGAATAAACTTAAAATTCAAGTCACTCACCCATAAGCATTTATCAGTAAAATCGAAGATTTCTGGTTAATTGTTTACTGGTAACTCTTGATCATTGATGCTGAATATTAACACTCTACTCAAGAACTAACTGTAGTATCATAGTAAAACAATTCCCACAAAATAACTACTCAGCCATGAGCAGAACTGTTTACTTCAGTTTTCAGGCAGTAAATGGTCTTAATTATAGAGTTAAATATATGATTTAACTCAACTGCTTTAATAACTGTAATATTTCTTAATTGTTGGATTTTAATAATTATATGGATTTTATTTTAGTATTCGGGTTACTGCTAGCAGGGATAGTCTTATTAATCGTTGGGGCAGAAATTTTGGTGAGGGGGGCTGCCCGTCTAGCGTCTAGTCTGGGGATTTCCCCTCTGGTGATTGGCTTAACTATTGTCTCTTATGGAACCAGTTCACCAGAAATGGCTGTTGCCGTCCAATCGAGTTTAGCAGGACAACCAGAGTTAGCCCTAGGGAATGTGATCGGCAGTAACATTTTTAATATTTTAGTCATTTTAGGCTTATCATCGATTGCCATTCCCTTAATCGTTGCCCAACAACTCATTCGCTTAGACGTACCGATTATGATTGGCGTATCTTGTCTAACTTTCTTATTTGGGTTGGACCGGACCATCAATCGTTCCGATGGCATTATTTTACTCATCGGGGGAATTATTTATACTGTATTTTTGATCTATCAAGGGTCAAGAGAACCCAAAGACCCCGACTCAGAGTATGAAACAGAATACGGAGGTCAAGACCCCTTATCCCTAGCCCAATGGGTTAAAAATATCGCCTTTATGTTATTAGGGGTAGGTTGTTTAGTATTAGGATCGCAATGGCTTGTCAGAAGTGCCACAGCGATTGCTAGTCGAATTGGCGTGAGTGATTTAATTATTGGTTTAACCATTGTAGCTGCAGGAACTTCCCTCCCAGAGTTAGCCACCTCAGTGGTAGCTGCCATCAAAGGAGAAAGAGACATTGCCGTAGGCAATGTGGTGGGTAGTAATATTTTTAACATTTTAACCGTGTTAGCCGTTTGTGCCATTGCTTCTCCCACAGGTGTTCCCGTTTCCAGTGCGGCCTTATATTTTGATTTACCGATCATGATAGCGATCGCTGTTGCTTGTTTACCTATTTTCTTCACCGGTAATCGCATTGCTCGTTGGGAAGGATGCTTATTTTTAAGTTATTATGTGGCCTATACCACCTATCTGATTTTATATTCAACGGATCATGATGGACTCACCATTTTTGGGAATGTCATGTTATTTTTTGTAATTCCGATTACTGTCCTAACCTTGGGCATTTTAGCCTTCAATAGTCTGCGCCAAAACCAAGAGAAAAAAGACAGGATGAGGTAAAAATTAACAAGAAATCCTTTCCTTGTGACTGGTTTAACAACTTGGTAGCTTATCAAGACTTGAATGTTAAAGGGATGGTAAAAAAGCGGTGCGACCCCGGGCCGTCAACGGCGCAAGGGAAGGCACACCAAGACATCAACATCTAGCTAAATCAATGAATGATGCTCCATGGTCAACTTTTAGACAATGTTTTAACCTATTTTTGAGATGAATTTATATCTTAACCTGCATTATTCATGAAGA
>JBFRWG010000113.1:0-8332 GCA_051439445.1 Crocosphaera sp. | reverse complement strand
GTCAACGGCCGTTGACCCCTACCTACAATAAAAAGAGCTAGTGACTCACAGCAATCACTAGCTAACTTTCAATTATATTAAGATAGTTAGAAATCTAGTTGGAACCGTTGGCCGCTTGAACAAAACCAAGGGTTAAGCTATCACTAGCTAAGAAATGGTCTAAGTGATAAGCTCGTTCTTCGGTTTCTAGTAAAATCTGTTCGAGTTGATAACGACTTGCTCTATCTCCCATGCTTTCAGCTTGAGCAGCGAAACGACGTAACGCTTGAATGATTGCTTGTTCTGCTTCTAAGTCATGTTCAACCATTTGACGACAAGCATACTTTCCATCTGCTTCAGGTTCAAAGCAACAGAGTTCAGCTAGTTTGCTGAAACTTGCTGCAGGAATACCACCTAACCCATTCAAACGTTCGGCTAAGTCATGGACATGACCCCGAACTTCCTCGTAACTTTCGCTAAAAAATTCATGTAAAGAGTAGAACTCTGAACCGTCTACAACAAAATGATGTTTCTCATACTGTAAGAATAATGCTTGAAAGCTTGCGATGAGAACGTTTAAGCTTTCACAAACAGGAACAGTAACACTCTGATCGAGTCCAACTGGATTGTCCGCTACTCGGTCAAAAGCCTGGATTATGCCTTGAGTCATTGCCATGTCTATAATTCCCTTTTTAATGACACTTCTATCATTAAAATAACCTATTTTAGCAAGAGTTTATCAACAGTCTGTAAAATCATCTACAAAGATTTAACTTTTATTAACCACAGTCCCCTAAAGTCTCTCATCCCTTCTGGTCTAGGTTAGGCTCTCATTTTTTTTTGCAGATAGTTGAAAATAATTAGCAATTATCTGATACACTAGGTGAAGAAACAATGACAATTATATTCATTTGCTTGAGTCCATGAACTTAACCCACTCTTCCATAGAACCCAGGCAAGTTGTAGAAGTGGATTGGTGCGATCGCTGGATCGTCTATCACCGTCTTCAGGAACTCGATATTCCCTGCTCTTGTGAAACCCACAAACCCTTACAAGCTCAAGTTTCTAGCCCCACAGCCATGATCCAACTGTGGAGTGTCACGAAACAATACTCATCCTCTCGTCAGGAACTTATTGACTGGCTTAAGGGTTGTTGGAATCTTAACAAACGTTAAATGACCGGTAAACAAAATTCTAAATAGAAAATTATGTCAAAAACTGTTATATCGTCCCAATTTCGCCTTGTTGGTCAATTAGAAAGTTTTGTCATTAAAAAAGGTGACAAAATTAAATATCTACGTATGAAGGTAGAAGATCGAGAATATTGGTTGAAAATCCCGAAAAAATTACGTTCAGAAATTGATATTAATCTCATTCCTGGAACTTGGTTAGAAGTGATGGGAAATCGAGAGTTTAAGAAGAAAAAAGGATTTTTTGAACTAGAAGCAAGTCGGATTAAATTGTTACCAAACCCTGACAAACCCTGTGCCATGATCCTCTCAGAACCGGAGTCATGTTCTCTAGGTAAAATTTTAATCTGTCAAAAATCCAGTTGTTGGAAAAAAGGTGGAGAAAGTCTCTGTCAACGGTTAGAAAAGCAGGTGAAAGAACAGGGGTTAGAAGACAAAGTTAAGATTAAGTTAACGGGATGTTTAAAACAGTGTAAGAAAGGCCCTAACGTTGTCATTATGCCTGATAAAGCGCGTTATTCTCAGGTTAAACCCCGTGAAGTTGATGAGTTATTGACTAAACATTTTAGCCCCTGAATAGTAAAGCGACAGCATAGACAGCGATTCCTTGTTCTTGTCCCACTGGTCCTAATTTTTCGTTGGTGGTTGCTTTAATCGCCACTTGATCATTAGCTATATTTAAGGTGTGGGCAAGTTTTTCCTGCATGGCCCCAAGATGGGGTTTCATTTTCGGCTTTTCAGCAATAATAACGGAGTCTATATTACCAACGTGCCAACCTCGTTTTTTTATCAATTGATTGACTTCTTGTAATAATAATAAACTATTTGCCCCTTTCCATTTAGGGTCAGAGGGGGGAAAATAGTGACCAATATCCCCTAAACTTAATGCACCTAGCATTGCATCCATGATAGCGTGGGTGAGTGCGTCAGCGTCGCTGTGGCCTAATAATCCTAAGTTATGGGGAATTTTAACACCCCCTAAAATTAAGGGTCTTTCGGGGACTAAACGGTGGATATCGTAACCATTACCGATGCGAATGTTCATTTTTGAATGGAGAATGGAGAATTTAGAATGAAGAATTTAGAATGAAGAATTTAGAATTGATTTTTTAATCCATAAACTCCTTTTGTATTATTACATTATTGGTCATTCGCTGTATAGTCACAAAAAATATCCTTTGGAGAATTTAGAATTTAGAATTTAGTTTACAATTTTGTAGGGTGGGCAAAGAAATGAGCTATTTTATAACTTTACAGCATCCATTAATTTGCCCACCATCGTTTTTTTATTACTATATTATTGCTTATTAGAATTTAGAATGAAGAATTTAGAATTGATTTTTTAATCCATAAATTCCTTTCCTATTATCATATTTTTACTCAGTATCTGTATACTCACAAAAAACATCGATTCCGACTTTTAATATCCATAATACTATCATTGTTGCGAGTCCTGTATCTAATGGTAACTGACATTTTTCAATAATAGAAACAATAATTCCTGTAATGATAGCGGTTTCTTTAGGATTTTTACGTAAAGTTTTAATTTCGCTTTTCAAACTATCATTTTTATTACAAATCTCTTGGCGAAGGATTTTTAAGACAACTTGCCATAAGGATTGATTTGCGTATTGCATGGTTCTATTTTTCTCTTTAAATAACTCATTAAAAGCTGTTTCTATATCTCCCTCTTCTGTCATAATCATCTCAAATGCTGCTTCGGTTGCTTCATCTTTTGGCCATTGTTCTTGCCAATATTCTATGTCTGATAAGCTTAATTTTGTGGTCATAATTAATCTTAGTTTATTGTAGGTTGGGCATTATCCATCTGATTGTTTATTATATATTAAGGGTAGGGGTCAATCAGAATGCAGAATGCAGAATGCAGAATGTAGAATTACCTCCATCTCAAGTTGGAGGTTTGGAACCCCTTTTTTTCGGTCAACCACCCTTGACCTTTACGTATATAACATTATTCATTTTTTTATGTCATTAATTATTATTCGAGAAGAAGAGAAAACAGAAACAGGATTTTCTGCCCGTTTAATTATTAATAATAAGGAATATTCGATTACAGTTTCAGATCCGTTTACAAAAGAAGATGAGAAACTTTTAGAATGGTATTTTGAGGGGTGGTTAGTCACTCCGATGTTAAATACTGAAACTGCTAAAAAAGCGGCAGAGAGTGTTAATAAGTATGGGTTGTCTTTATTTGAACAGGTTTTTAAGCAAGATTTTGATCTTTATAGTGATTACCGTCAACTAAGACCTAAAATAAATCAGATCGCTTTTGAAATTCAAAGTAAAACTCCTGAGTTTCAAGCATTGCACTGGGAAGGGATGAAAGATCCTGATTTACCTCGGCCTTTTGCGGTAGATTGTTTGATGACTCGTCGTTTAATTAATCCCATCAATATTAATATTGATATCCCTGTTTCTCCTGTAATCAATTTATTAGCGGTGATTGCTCGACCTGATGAGGATAGTGATGTAGGTTATCGAACAATTTCCCGTCCTTTGGTAGATTTAATTGAACAAGGGAATCTGAGGGTTAATCTGGATATTTTACGTCCTGGTACTTATGAAAGTTTATGTAAGCATTTGGAAGAAAAAGGCAGTAACTATTATCATATTATTCATTTTGACTTACATGGTGGTTTGATGAGTTATGAGCAGTTTCAAGATGGAGTTGAAAAGAGTCGTTATTTTTATCAACGGGGTTATGGTTTAGATAATTTAGAGCCTTATGAGGGAGTGAAAGCCTTTCTCTTTTTTGAAGGGGAAAATAAAGGGAAAGCGGTTCCTGTAGAAGCAGCAGAGTTAACAGATTTATTAACTGGTAAAAATATTCCTGTTTGTATTCTTAATGCTTGTCAATCTGGGAAACAAATTATGCTTGACAAAAGGGAAGAAATAGACGAAAATAAAATTAATGTGGGGAAAGGTGCGCGCCTCCAGTATAGTAATGAAACCAGTTTAAGTAGTCGTTTGTTACAAGCAGGAATGCAGATGGTTGTAGGGATGTCATATTCTGTGACTGTTTCTGCTGCAAAGCTGATGATGACAGAGTTATATGGACAGTTATTTAACAATCAACCCATTACTGAAGCGATACGGTTAAGTCGTTTGGAGTTATACAACAATAAACAGAGAAAAGCTTATTTTAATGAGACGATTGATCTCGAAGACTGGTTACTTCCCGTGGTGTATAACAATCAAACCGTTAACTTTAATTTACGGGAGATGACACCAGAAGAAACAGACAAATATTACACCGACTTAGAACAATCATATCGTTTCCCTTTACCTATATATGGTTTCGTGGGACGGGACTTAGAGATCCTGAAAATAGAAAAGTCTTTGTTGAAACATAATGTCTTGTTATTACAGGGAATGGGAGGAACAGGAAAGACTACCTTATTGAACTATTTACGGGAATGGTGGACAAAAACCCATTATGTGGACAAGATATTTTACTTCGGATACGATGAGACAGCTTGGACAGTGGAACAGATTATATTTAACATCGGACAGCACTTATATGATAAGTATAAGTTTGCTACATTCCAAGCAATGGGGGACAAGGCAAAATTAGGAAAATTGATCACAGACTTGCGATCGCATGATCATGTTTTAATTTTAGACAATTTAGAATCAGTCACGGGACAACCTTTAGCGATTCAAAATACGTTAGATAAAAATGAACAGCAAAAACTCAAATATCTCTTACAACGGTTGAAGGGAGGAAAGACAAAAATAGTTTTAGGATCTCGTAGTGATGAAAGTTGGTTAAAAGATGTTTATACCAACAACAATATTATCTATCGTTATCCGTTACAGGGGTTAGATAAGGAGTCAAGAACCGAACTTGCAGAAAAAATACTGGATGCAATGATTCCTAACCCCAAAAAACGAGAGAAGGTGAAAGCAGATGATAACTTTGAACGGTTAATGAAGCTTTTAGCAGGATATCCTTTGGCCATGGAAGTTGTCTTAGGAAACTTGAAAACCCAAACCCCTGAAGAAATATTAAACGGGTTACAATTAGCGGATGTTAACTTAGATACAGACAGTGAAAATAAGACAGAAAGTATCCTCAAGTGTGTTGAATATTCCCACAGCAACCTATCACCGGATGCACAAAAGTTATTGTTATGTTTAGCCCCTTTTAGTAGTTTCTTCAATAAACTAGGAATACCGTTATATGTTGAAGAATTACAAAAATTAGAACCTTTTAAAGACTATCCTTTTGAACAGTTTGAAGAAGCAATATCAGAAGCGATACATTGGGGTTTATTGTCTCCAATGTTATTGGGTGATCCTCCACAACCAGAAGAGCAGTTATTAACCATTCAGCCAGTTTTTCCCTATTTTCTGAAAACTAAAATAAAAGAATTAGACATAGAAACTCAGGAAGCATTAAAAGAAGGTTTTAAGCATCATTATATTGGTTTAGCTAATTCTTATCTGAGTTCCTTGCAGTCAAAAGAAGCAAATAAGAGAAAATTTGGGATGTTTTTCTGTCCTTTAGAATATGAAAATCTATTTACAGGGTTACAAATATGTTTAGAGAAACAAGAGACAATTGATATATATCAGTGTTTAAATAAATATTTAGAGATGATCAATGACTATCAAAGTTGCCTCAAGTTAGCAGAGTTAGTCTGTGAGGCGATCCAAAATTATTCCTCAGATGCAAAAGAAACTAACTTAGGTTTAGATATAATTATTCCTTGTGGAAACAAAGGCAATAATTATCTAAGACTACAGCAATATGAAGCAGCAAAGGATACTTATTTAAAAAGTATTGAATTATTAGAGTCTTTAAAGGACGTAGATGAACAAGAAAAACAAAGCAAACTAGCAACTATTTACCACAACTTAGGAATAGTAGCGCAAGAGTTAATGGAATGTGACGAATCAATAAATTATTACCAACAAGCTTTGTCTATCAAAATTAAATACGCCGATCCCTACGAACAAGCTTCTACCTACCACGAGTTAGGAATAGTAGCACAAGAGTTAAGGGAATGGGGCGAAGCAAGAAACTATTACCAAAAAGCTTTGTCTATCTACATTGAATACGGCGATCGCTACAGGCAAGCAACAACCTACCACGGGTTAGGAATAGTAGCGCAAGAGTTAAGGGAATGGGACGAAGCAAGAAACTATTACCAGCAAGCTTTGTCTATCTACATTGAATACGGCGATCGCTATTCTCAAGCTAAAATCTACCACCAGTTAGGATATATGGTGCAAGAGTTAAGGGAATGGGACGAAGCAAGAAACTATTACCAACAAGCTTTGTCTATCAAAATTGAATACCGCGATCGCTACGAACAAGCTAAAATCTACAACAACTTAGGAGGAGTCGCAGAAGCAACGGAAAACAGAGACGACGCTCAAAATTATTACTTACAAGCATTACAAATATTTGTTGAGTTTAACGATGAATACGAGTTAAGCATTTGCTTATCCAACATCAAACGGTTTTATCAAGAAACCCAAGATGACAGCATCTTAGAAGCAGTTGCGTCTTTATTTAACACGACAGTTGAGGAGGTTAGGGACGGTTTTCAGGAGAATGGAGAATGGAGAATGGAGAATGGATAATTAATTCGGTTTACACTTTAGACAACTCTTAGCCTAAATTCAGACATAGAAAAATCAGTAATGATACAATCAATAATATGAATTTCTCACTCCAGTTTGTTGTTGATCCCAGAAAGATTACCCAATATCTCTTAGTCCCCAAACAAAAGAATGATAAATCCCAATTTCTTGCTCAATATGGTTACAATCAAAATAATTGGCAACAACTCCAACAAGACATATTAACTTCATCTCGTCCTGCCGAAATACTCGATCTCATTCCCTCTGGGTGGGGACTAAGGATTAAACTAAGAAATCATTGGCAAACCCCTAATAAAAAACGCATTCAGGTGATTAGTATTTGGCAAATTGATCATAATAACCAAAAAGCCAACTTTGTTACCCTTTATCCCGATAAAACCAAGGAGGATTAATAATGCAAACCGTCCAACTCTTTCAACAAGTTAAACTATCTAGAGATGTCCCCAACACCATCTTTAAAAAAGGGGATCAAGGTACGATTGTAGAATTTTTGCTCCCTAATGAGCAACAACAAGAAGCAGGTTATCTTTTAGAAATGTTTGCTAATAATGAGACTCTTGATGTCATCGCAGTTCCCGTTTCTTGGACAACACCTATTAACTAGCGATCGCCTATCAAAATCATCTATAATAAAATCATTCTGTGTTTAGATCAGCATGAAACCAACACCAGCGCAGACAGAAAAACTTTATGATATTGTTTATTGGATAACAGAATATCTCAAAGAACCCATAACCATTATTAGAGTTGATGAGAGAACACCACATTATTTATACGTTCAATTTGGTAGTGAAGACGAACGATTTTTCTTAATTACCGTTGATGGAGAGATATTATCAGATGAGTCACCCTAACGCTAAATTTCAGTCAATGACCAACCAACAACTACGCGCTTATTTTCGAGAAACACGGGATGAAAATGCGTTTCAAGAAATTCTAGAGCGAGGACTTGACGAACAAGATAAAGCTGTTGTACGTGCATTTAAAGCTTGGAAAGACACAAAAGAGTAATTGATAATTAATTCGGTTGACAAAGGCGATCGCCTTTTGATCCCGTAGGGGTTTAACAGTGTTAAACCCAAACACTGTGTTTTAACCAAAGCATTTATGATTAAAACCGGAACATTTATCCGTTTAAACCAGAATATTGATAATTCAACCCAAAATATCTATCAGTGTTATACATAACGGTGTTGGGCATAATGGTATTATGCCCCTACAGAGTTCTTCTTTTTATAGTGAAAAATCCTGTCTTTTGGTTGCTGTTTCTGAAACCGACTTCTCGTACCCGAAACCAGAGATTATAAGCGCAGACCTTTTCTATCATCCTTATAATACCATGTCAAGTCCAGAATTACAAGCCCTTTTCTCCATCAAATTTCAACTTATGATGTTATCAAGGCGATCGCAGCAAAGATCATTGATAATAGAAAAGAGTCCCCTAGACAGTAACTAGGAGACACACCAAACAATCTATAGGAGTTTACCCCATGAGTGAGTCCCCCATCACAGTTACCTACTCATTAGAA
>JBFRWG010000112.1:0-3707 GCA_051439445.1 Crocosphaera sp. | reverse complement strand
GTTCCAAATTCAAGAGTAAGAAACGCTCACATAGAACTGGCACAACTCAACTTCAACCACTCACCTTTGCACCCATTCCATCGGCTGCTTAGTCGTTAAACAAACAGTATTGGTAAACGTCCCATGTCACCAGTACGTCGAGGTATTACTATAGCTCCTCCCGCTTCTTTTAAAATGGTAGTGAAAGAAGTTTTATAACTATAATTTTTCTCGATAATTATGCCTAAGTAGGGGTTGCTGAAAAAGTAACCTCTAAAATTCATAATAATTATCTTGTTCAAAAAATAAGTTTTTCTTTTAAAAACCATACTTTAGTATCAAGTTTTATAATAAAAGAATCATTTTTTAAGCCTAATTTAGATGGATTCAGAAACAAAGACATAAAAAGACAGTAAACCTGCCTGAGCAGGGTAGAAAGATTGATGACTAAAAAAGTAATTGCAATGGAACTTTCTGAAGTAGAGGAAAGTTTAGTCATGATACAATTAAGACCATAACGCCTTTTTGCCTGACCAAATTTACCTTCAATAGCATTACGAAATCTTTCATCATCTTGAGCTTGTTTTTTAGTTTGTTTACTAACATTTTTAGGTGGTCTTCCTAATGGTGGACCACTAATTCTAATCCCTCTTTCTTTGCACCAAGCTCTATTTGCCCTAGTTCGATAAATTCGATCAACATGAACAGAAGATGGATAATATCCGGTATAGTTTTTGTAGGCTTCTACTTGTGTTTGTAAGTCCCCTGATTCATTAAAGTTATCCCAACTTAAATGGTCTAAAAATACATAGTTATCAAAACAACTTACTGAAAGTTTTGCCCCAAACTCTACAGGTTTTCCTGCTTTTCCTCTGACTATAGGACGGATATGAGGTTGAGTTATACTAACAATTCTATCGTCGATTCTGTTCGATTCATTCTCATACATCCACAATTGCTGGCGATAAACTTCTGCTATTACCAACAACATTTTATATTTTCTTGGACTCAGACTGCTTAACTCGGCTCCTGAATTAATTAAATTGTCTATGTGAGACAAATTTCTTTTGATATATTGTAGCTGTTTCAAGATAGCATCTCTTCTTTCTTTTCGAGATACGCGCCGTTTTTTAGCTACCTTTAAAAAATTCTTTCTCGCTTTTTTTCTGTAAGTTCTTGGTTTTTTATCAAGCTTATTTTGGCGATTTTGATGCAGAGAATCTAGGATGAGTTCACTTTGCTTTCTAGTTTGATTTAATATTGCTAAATCATTGGGGTAAGTTATATCAGCAGGCGCAGCAGTAGCATCTAATATCAGTTTTCCTTTATTTGTTACTTTCTCCAGTTCCTTTTCTTCTTTTTTTTTTCTTCTGTTGATATTTCTTCTGTTTCTTCTTGAAAATCTTTCACCATTTTTTGGTTGATTTTTTTAACAAAATTCATCTGGATTCTTTCTCTAAAATAAACCATCATTGATGCTTCAAATGGTGAATCATTGCTATACTCTGATAACCCTATAAAATACTGTAGGTAAGGGTTCTCTTTAATTTGTTGTACTGTTTCTCTGTCGGAAATTCCAAGTGTTTCTTTAATAATTAATGCCCCCAATGCCATCAGAAAAGGTTTGGCTGGTGCACACATTTTTTCTGAGAACTTTTCGGCATATTCTGCTTCAAATTCCGCCCAGGGAATCAATTCCGCCATGATTACCCACCGATTATCTGATGACAATTCCACAACCACAGGCAATTGAAACTTGGATGGGGTAAGCTCAGGTTGGTCAGACTTGCGGTACATCTGTTCTAGTTCGGATAAGTGCAAGAGGGTTTTACCAATTTTAGGGCTTTTGCGCCCCCTCAACCTAACTTTTTCGTCGCGCCAGAATGGCTGTAACCTTATTTAGCTGAATGGTTCAAAGTTTTCCAGCAAATCCTAATTAGTTTAAAAGGAAACTATGCCCAAATAGAAATTAGCTCCCCACCATTAATCAGATTGATCAAACAGAAAATTTCTCGAATCGAAGATGCTTTTTATCAGGTGCTCGGACAAAAAATTACAGTGCAAATAACTCCTCCAATCAAGAAATAGAAAAACTTAAATTAGAACTAGATGAGTTGGATAGTCTAGAAGTTGGGATTAATCCAACTAAAGTCTTGAAAATTGATAACGTTAGATTGTTAGAGTTTTGTAACATTAAACAGTTTTTAGAACCAGACAAACCCTCAATTCGACAATCATTTGACCTTAGAATGTCTCTCCTAATTTGGCGACCATCTCAGTCCGAGAGGAAACCGATAATTTCCGAAACATACGCTTCAAAGCCTGTTTGACAGTATTCTGACTAATCCATAACTCCTTGCCAATTGCTGCATTAGTCAGTCCTTGGGCAACCAGTTCAGCAATCTGAAGTTCGCGGGGAGTAAGGCTTTTTAGATATGGATTATGAACTAGAGACTTTTGACGCAATCCAGCCAGACGTGCGGAAAAATGGGTACATATCGCCCCCAATCTTACCAAGTCGTGAGTGGTAAATGCGGGAGTCTTATTACCCACACGGGCAAAGTGAACCGTCCCAATCAAATTCCCATCACCCACAATCGGTCCTGTCATTATATGTTCGTGGTCATAACCAGAACAGCAGCGTTGATAGAGTTCGCTCTGTTTCCATGTTCCTTGAGGTAAGACAATTTCTTCATGGGTTGGAGCATGATTTTCTAAGACGTATTTCAACAATGGATCGACGCTCTTGCCAAATTGCTCGTATCGCTCCACAAAATTATCGGATACTCCTACCACATCGACACTTGCCAAACGTTGTTGGCTATCCAAGAGATAAATTCCCCATCGTTGTACCCCAAAGTAATCCCTAACACCATCCATAAATCTCAACCGTAATTCTGTTTCGGAGGAGGCAGCAGCGAGTGCTTTAAATAAAGGATGAAGAGAACTCATATTTGATCTAAAAATGTACCCAGTTGAGGACTATCTAAGCTGAAAACGCTTCTATAGAATTATTTCATAATTTAAATTTACAGACAAATATCTAACGATGAATCAACTACAAATTGGGTTTTTAATTTATCCTGGTGTCGTTCAATTAGATGTAATGGGAGCTTCTCAAGTTCTTTCATTTCCCCCCAATATTCAAATTCATTTAATCTGGAAAGATCAATCTTCCATTATCAGTAATGAAGGCTTGCTGTTGACTCCGACAGTAACCTTGAGTGATTGTCCCTCTCTCGATGTTATTTGCGTTCCTGGGGGTGGTATGGGACAACTGGAAATGATGCAAGATGAAGCGATCTTAGACTTCCTCAAGCAGCAGAGTAGCAATGCTCAGTATGTAACTAGTGTTTGTACTGGTTCGATGATTTTGGCAGCAGCGGGTTTATTACAAGGATATCAAGCTACCTGTCATTGGGCGTTTCGAGAGCAACTCAGGATGTTGGGGGTTGAAGTTATCCCCGAACGGGTAGTAATTGATCGCAATCGAATTACAGGAGCTGGTGTTACATCGGGCATTGATTTTGGCTTGACCCTATTGAGTTTGCTTTGTGGAGAACCAATAGCCAAAAGCACCCAATTGATGATGGAATATGACCCCAAACCCCCTTTTAATGCAGGTACTCCCGAAACAGCAGCTCAAGAAATAGTGCAGTCATTAATAGAGTTCGGCAAACCAATGATGGACGCATTCTTAGCTCAAACCCAAGCTACGGCGAAGCAAT
>JBFRWG010000111.1:0-23299 GCA_051439445.1 Crocosphaera sp. | reverse complement strand
TTGATGAAGACTGTAACACAAGGATCTTACTTGTTACAGTCTAGAAGACTGTGTTACTTTAAATCCAGTGAAGTAACATTCTTAAGTTAAATTCTTTTTGTGATAAGGGAAGTCCTAAATAAATAGGTAACCAATAAATAAAAGCGACAGTAATCAAGAATAATATGATTATTCCTAGACGACGATGAATAAGACAAGAACTCTTTAAACATTGTTCAATGACCCAAGCGATACTTAATAAAGCAAAGCTATAAGAAGACATATAATGATACAAAAATGTACAACGACTGACTTTTATCCAGGGTAATAAATTAGCAAAATAATTAATCAAAATAAAAATAAAAATTGGATAATCATAATGATAATTTTTAATCGATAATTTTAGCAATATTAATAATAAAATACTCAATACTGAGACAGTAGAAAACCACCACAAAATTGGATTTCCCAGAGCATGAACATTATAAATAATGGTTCCTGATGACGTATTTTTAGTTTCATAAAAATAAGCAATAGGTCTGGCCATTACTAACCAACTGTACCATTTAGAACAATAGGGATGAACCTCGGAACTACTACCAACACTTTGATGAAAAGACCAAATTTTCTGATGAACTCCCCACCAGCTATCTGTGTTATTTAATAATAAATAAGGGAGCCAAATAATACTATAAACAAAAACAGGAATTATTAATAAATTAAAGATGAGTAGAGATAACTTAGTCTTTGTTATATTTTCAAATATTGCTAATTCTTGCCTCAGATACAAATACTTGAGTTGTTGAAAGTTAAATAAATAAACAAGTCCTATCAATAAATAAATTCCTAATAAAAATCCTAAACCATTCCATTTTATCCCTGGAGATAAGCCAAAGAAAAAGCCACTGATCGCTAAAAAAATGTACCTATTATGATTGAGAAATAACAAAAAAAATAAACAACCTAATAAACCAAAATTAACTAAATAAATATTATTCAAAGCATAGCGAGATTCCACCAAAAATAACCCTTCAACAGCAGCAACAAAAACCACGATTAAAGAATAAGAACGACGATGATTTAATTGATAAGCGATCGCCCCTAAAATGAGAGGAAAAAACGAGCCAACTAAAGCATTTAACCAACGATAACTAAAAGTAGAACGCCAAGAACCAGTTAAATTATTAGTCATATCAGGAGACGCTTTAACAAAAGAACCAACCCACATTCCTAGGGCAACTAAATATTCCGTGAGGGGAGGATGGGAATTAAAAAAAGGGGTTTGGGTTAAATAGTTATTAGCAAATTTAGCATAATAGACTTCATCAAAGACTAATGTATTGAATTGTCCTAAATTCCAGAATCTTAAAGCCAAAGACAAAAAAAATATGATAAGAATTCCTAAACGAAAGAGCAACATATAACAATGCCTATTTATTAATTATCAATTGTCTTAAGGGGAAAACTGATTAGTTAATCTTTAAGTTTTGGTAATCAACTGGTCTTAATCATCCGAAAGTGAAAAATATGAGCTATATTAAGGAAAAAGTATAAAATAAGTATAGCAATACCAAAAAATCAAATTAATCCAGTTATAGAGTCCCTGATGTTCCTTAACCAAGACGATTATCGGTGGACAACAATGAATCTAATTAAACAATTCCTCCTCAAGAGGTCATGGTCTGGCAAGGACTCTAAGTTATTATTGCTAAGTGTGTACGCTTTGGTCAAAAATCAACCAAACTTGATTAGAATTAAGAAAGACTCAGAACAATTATCAGAAAATAGAGGTTCATGGTTACAGTTATGTCATGAGGACTTATTTAGGGTGAAAGACAAGCTTCGATCCGCAAAGCCATCAAAAAAGACACTTAGGGAACCCCATCTCGAAGCCCAACTTTCCCAGCAAGAAACAATAGGTGAAATTGCTCAACTTGCCTTCGACTGCCAAGAAATGTACCCCTTTCTTGAACAAGTTTCTTCTCTGGTTGCCCATAATCTCAACATTTCCTATTGTGCCATTTTAGAAAATAATTTATCTCAACAGGTCTTACAGTTAGTAGCAGGGGTAGGATGGCACTTAAGAGACAGGAGAAATGTTACCATCCCCCTCAGTCATGATTGTCAACTAACTCAGACCATAAAAACCGGTCAAACCCTAATCATTGAGGATTTTAGCAACAACCATCAGGAATTGTCCCATTCTCATTGGTTACAAAGCCATCAAGTTGTCAGTGCAATGAGCGTCATTATTCCCACTACTAATGAACCCTACGGGGTTTTAAGTATTTATAGCAGAGAAAAAAGAAAATATAGTCAACAAGAGCAAACTTTTTTAGAAATTATCGCCCAATTAATCGGGAAAACCCTTAGCAAACTGGACACATCTCGAACGGCGAGATTGTTAGCCTTAAACCATGAAACAAGGGATCTCACAGAAGCGCAATGCAATCGCTTTTTTAGCCTCAACTTAGAACTCTTCTGTATTGCCGGATTTGATGGCTACTTTAAACGATTTAATCGAGCCTTTGAAAATATTCTCGGTTATTCTGCGGCAGAATTAACCGCTAAACCCTTCATTGAGTTTATCCATCCTGAAGATCGACATACCACCTTAGCCGAATTCAAAAACCTCAGCCAAGGACAAAAAGTCGATTATTTTGAAAATCGTTATCGATGTCAAGATGGATCTTATCGCTGGTTAGCTTGGACTTCTGTGGCCTATGTTGAAGAACAGATCATTTATGCTGTTGCCCGTGATGTCAGCGAATGGAAAAAGATAGAAATAGCCCTGCGAAAGAGTGAGGAAAAATTTCGGCTGCTCTTTGAGAAGTCTCCCACTGCGATGGCCCTAGCTGATTTAGAAGGTCATTTAATTTATGTTAACCCAGCCCTCTGTGACTTAGTTGGTTATAGAGAAGACGAATTATTAGGACAACGGTGTTACGATATTACTCATCCTGACGATAAAGAAAACGAATATCAGTTAATACAACAATTATTATCAGGAAAAATTCAGAGTGTTCGTATAGAAAAACGCTATCTTACTCAAAATAGCCAAATCATTGATGCCCTATTGCAACTGACCTTAATTCGAGATGTAGAAGGACACCCCTTACACTTACTAGGTCAAATCATTAATATTACCGAACAAAAAGAAAAGACCTTAGCCCTTCAAGAAAGTGAAGAAAGATTAGGACGGATTATTAGTACCATTTCTGACGGGTTATTAGTGGTGGATCAACAAGGAAAGGTCTGTTTTGTTAACGAAGCGGCCGTTAAACTGTTTGGAAGGTCTGCCCTTCGTTTAACGGATCACCCCTTGGGTTTACCCCTAGGAAATCATCAACCCACCGAGATTTTTATTCAACAACCCCAAGGTCAATTAATCATTGCACAAATGCGAGTGGCTGATATTAATTGGCAGGGAAAATTATGTTATTTAGTCTCCTTAAGAGACATTACCGAAAATTACCAAGCCCAGGAAGCCTTAGCAAAAAGTGAAGAAAAATATCGGCAAATTGTAGAAACAGCAACGGAAGGTATTTGGATAATTGATCAAGACAACAAAACCTCATTTGTAAATCAACAAATGGCCACTATGCTAGGGTATGAAGTTGAAGAAATGACAGGCAAAAGTTTATTTGATTTTGTTGATTCTGAAGATAAAATAATTGTCAAAAAGAATATTCAAAAGCATCGTCAAGACATTTCAGAAACCCATGACTTTAAATTCCGTTGTCGGGATGGTAGGGAGCTTTGGACAATTTTTTCCACCAATCCACTATTTGATGATGAGGATAATTATCTGGGAGCATTCGGAATGGTTACTAATATTAGCCAACGGAAAAAAATAGAACAGGCCTTATCAGAAAGCGAGGAAAGATTAGAAGGTATTTTAACCTCTATTCAAGACGTAATTTGGTCTTTAGATCCGAAATTTTCTCAATTACAATATATTAATGCTGCTGCACAAATTGTGTTGGGGTTTTCCCTAGAAGAATTGTATGAAACCCCAAATCTTTTATTAACCATTGTCCATCCTGACGATCAAGAATTAGTGAAACATCATCGCCATATTTTAATGGAAATAGGTCATACAGAATTCCAATATCGAATTATTAGAAAAGATGGTAAAGTTCGCTGGCTTCATAGTCGGATCCGAGGGGTTTATAATGAACAAGGAAAGATAATTCGAGTGGATGGTATTGATAGTGATATTACGGAACAAAAACGCGCTCAACAACAATTACAATACAATGCAACCCATGATCCCTTAACCAATTTGCCGAACCGAATTTTATTTATGGATCGCCTAGAACACGCCATTGAAAGGCAAAAACGTCACCCAGAATTTAACTTTGCTGTGCTATTTTTAGACCTAGATGAATTCAAAGTGATTAATGATAGTTTAGGTCATGCCATTGGGGATCAATTATTACAAGAAATTTCTCGCCGTCTCCAAAAAGGCTTACGGAGTGATGATACCTTAGCCAGATTAGGGGGGGATGAATTTAGCATTTTATTAGAAGATATTGAAGACATTAAAGATGCCATTAAAATCGCTAAACGCATTCATTTAGACCTAACCAGACCTTTTATTTTAGAAGGCCAAGATATCTTTATTAATACTAGCATTGGCATTGCCTTAAGTGGTTCAGACTATAAAGAATCAGCAGAAATTTTAAGAGATGCAGATACGGCAATGTATCGTGCTAAAGCTGATGGTAAAGCCTGTTATGCTATTTTTGATCAGAAAATGCACGAAAAAGCAGTCAGGAGGTTGCAGTTAGAAACCGATTTAAGAATTGCGATCAAAAAACAGGAATTTAAACTCTATTATCAGCCCATCATCTCCCTAGAAACAGGAAAAATAACCGCTTTTGAAGCCCTAATTCGCTGGTTCCATCCCCATAAAAAATTAATCTCCCCTGGTCATTTTATTCCTATTGCTGAAGAAACTGGCTTAATTATTAATATGGGTGAATGGATCTTAAAAGAAGCTTGTCAACAACTCAAACAATGGCACCAGCAATTTCCTAATTATTCCCATCTAAAAGTTGGGGTTAATCTTTCCAGTAAACAGTTAAAATATAGTAATTTAATTAATACCATTGACAAAGTTTTACAAGAAACCCAATTAAAGGCAAAAAGCTTAAAATTAGAAATTACAGAAACCCTATTAATGGAAAATGTAGAAGCTGCCACAGACATTATACTGAAAATCAAAGAACGTAACATAGAAATTTGTTTAGACGATTTTGGGACAGGCTATTCTTCCCTCAGTTATTTACATCGTTTTCCCGTGAACACCCTCAAAATAGATCGTTCTTTTGTGATGCGAATGGAAGCCAATAATGAGAATGCAGAAATTGTACGGGCCATCGTTAGTTTAGCCCATATATTAGGCATGGAGATTATTGCAGAAGGAGTGGAAACCAAATTACAACTAGAGCAACTGCGAGGGTTAAACTGTGAACAAGGACAAGGTTATTTCTTCGCTAAACCCTTACCCAAAGAAGAAGTAGAAGCATTACTCAAAAAATCACCCACTTGGAATTAATTAATTTTTCCTGGTACCAGTCCGGGAAAAACCACATAAAATTAAAACAGAAGCACCGAGCGTTCCTTAATATTTATGTCGGATTTGTCAAACTCCATCGCCACTCATTATCATCAACGGACAAAATATGATCCTCAAACCATTGCCAGTAAAAATAAAGGTTTAGATTGGTCAAAACAACCCATTCCCTTTAAAACCTATAAAATTGGCAAATCTTATGATTTAACCCCGTATCTATCCACTAAATTACCAGATGTTCCCCATGCCCGACAATGGCGACGGCTCTCTCGTCTCTTTGGTTGTAGTTATGGTTTAACTGCTAAAATTCCCACAATGGGCAGTCCTGTTTATTTAAGGGCCGCCCCCTCAGCCGGTGGACTCTATCCAGCAGAGGTGTATTTAATTTCTCGAGGAACCCCTTTATTACCTCCTGGATTATACAATTATCAACCCCAAAGTCATGCATTATGGCATTTTTGGGATAACGATGTTTGGGAGAATTTACAACAAGCTTGTTTTGCTCACGATAGTGTCAATGATAGCGAATTAGTGATTGTCACCACTGCCATTTTTTATCGCTCCTCTTGGCGATATGAAGATCGGGCCTATCGGCGTATTTGTCTAGATACAGGGCATTTATTAGGTAACATTGAATTGGCCTGTGCCATGACCGATTATCGTCCCCATTTAATCGGCGGATTTGTTGATCATCTCCTCAATGAAATGTTCTATTTTAACCCCGAAGAAGAAGGAGTCATGACGGTTATTGCTTTAACAGATTTACTAGCAGAAAATAACGAAAATGTCAAGCATTTAAAACCAACTGGTTTACCCTCAGCGATTAAGACAGATTATCCTCAGGTGTCCGATGGGGATTTATTATATTATTTCCATCAAGTTACAGAAATCCAAGAGGTTGATGACAATGATCTGAAGAAAATCCTGACTCAAAACAATAATTTAGAAGATAAATACAATTTTCCCTTTTGTTTAAAAATTCCAACACAAACCAGTCCCATTGATTGGGGAAATAACCTAGATGGGTTAGAAAGAACCATATTAAAAAGGCGTTCTACAAGGGCTTATACTGGAGAAGATTTAACCTTAGATGAATTAAAAGCCCTCTTACATTTTACCTATCAGCCTCAAGATTATGTACCCCAAGGCTTTGATCGTGATCCTGACTACTTCGATCTTAATTTAATTGAAACCTTTGTTGCCGTTTCTGGAGTGGAAGGATTAGAATCAGGCTGTTATTATTATGCACCCAAAGCACAAGAATTAAGACAAATTCGCTTCAAAAATTTCCGTCGGGAATTACATTATCTCTGTTTAGGACAAGAGTTAGGTAGGGATGCGGGGGCCATTATTTTTCATACGGCCGACTTACAAAAAGCGGTAGAAAAATATGGCGATCGCGTCTATCGTTATCTACATTTAGATGCAGGACATTTAGGACAACGCTTAAATTTAGCTGCCATTCATTTAAAATTGGGAGTGAGTGGGATAGGTGGGTTTTTTGATGATCTCGTTAACGAAGTAGTCGGCATTCCTGAAGATGAAGCAGTCATCTATATCACCACTTTAGGCAGACCTAAATATCAATCCATCGGTTAACTTAAAGCGTGACTTGACTCAAAATATACTGTAGGCGATCGTAATCATCTCTTAAAAGAATACTCAAGGTTCGCCCCACCCGAACTAACCAATCTTTATCAGCTTGTCGCAGTAGGTAAATGTCTCGAACCGCAGCCGCAATCAAAGCATCCACCGGTGCCTCTCTTATCTGTAGTAAACTCCGTAAAAATTCCACCTGTTCACTGAAATGAATAATCTCTGCTGCGCTACATCGATAGACCCCTTGATGAATCTGGGGAGGGCGAGGCGGTAAATACTGATAAACTTTGCCTAAATGCTCCTGATGGCCATTATTGGCCTTTTGCGGGGTTTCAAAGCCAACGATAGTGCCTTTAAATTCCGTTTTCAGCATGGCAAAAATTTGCGGCTGTTGCTCCTTTAATTCCGCTAACGATAGGCCTAAAGCTCTAGCCCGATGAACAGAATCAATGGGGGTTGTGGTTGCATAAGTAACAACTGCGAGAATCTTATTACCTGATTCTTCATCCAGGGATTTGACCCAACTGCCAAAAGGTGGCATCACAGGAAAACTGAGGTCTTCTGGTTCCAAGCATTGGGCTAAAAATTGCGTCGTCGAGGTTTCTATCACCTCGGCAATATGGTCGGGGTGACGATTATCACTGGTAAACTGGGGTAAGGGCAGTCGCATCTTAAACCGGTTCAATTTCAGACAGTTGAAAGGTAATTAATTTATCCCAGTTTCCTCCTTCAAATAAAACCGCAGCCTTGCCATCACTTACGCGTTGTACCAACCCCTCAAATTTATAATAGGTGTCGTTAGGATTCGTTACTCTAACAGTGGTTCCTGGTAAGATTAGCATGGTTTCTTATTAATAATTACTACCCTACACTTTAACATAATATCTTGGTAGTTTACCCTTAGAGTTATGATTTTTTAATTTCTTTTTTTAGGGGGTTTGAACAAGGCTTTCATAAAAGCCTAGTGACTTTTGGGCTAAGGCTTTATTGGTATAGTAATTTAAAACCCTTTGATAGCCTTTTTCTGCCAATTGTTCAGCTAAGTTTTTATCTAACATTACTTGAGTCAAACAGTTTTTTAAAGCCAAAGCATCTCCTTCAGGAAAAATCAAGCCAGCCTCTTCAATAACATTAGGAATTTCCCCAGAATTTGAGCCAATAACCGGAACTTTACAGGCCATCGCTTCGATTAAAACATGACCAAATTGTTCTTTCCAACCCACAGCCGTTAAAGTTTTAAATTGATAGGTCGTTTCTGAAGGTAAAACTAATACATTCATTAAATTAATATACTGAGGAACTTGGTTATGTTCAACACTTTCAACTATAATTAATTGATCTGCAATTCCTAAATCTTGGGCGTTTTCAATAATAGTTTTTTTCAGTTCCCCTCTACCTAATAATAAAAGTTTCCAGGGCTTTTGAGATAAATTTTTAACTGCTGTTAATAAAGTTAATATGCCCTTTTCTAGGACAAATCGCCCCACAAAACCAATAACAAAATCATCATTTTTTACTTTGATTTTTTTAGCTAAATCGGGTTGACATTTAGGAGAAAATAAACCCTCATCTACCCCTAATTGAGGCATAACTGAAACCGCTTTTTTGTAACCATGCTCTCGAAGAATATCAGCCGCATCTTGATTTCCTGCCACCAATCCATCGGTATGATTAATATTATATTTTTCTAAATAAGAAACAGGAAATTTTGACTTATAAGGAAGATTCCACCAAGTAAAAAATATATTTTTAGCTCCTAGATTTAGCCATTTATTGAGCATGATTAATTGAGCATAAGCAAAAGATTTAACCCCTTGTTCTACTTGAATGATTTGAGGCTGAAACTCTTTGAGGAGTTTAATAATATCAAAACCAAAAGTTAATAATCCTTGGTTATTTTGACTAAAATTAGAGATGGGAACTACTTGAAAATTACCATCTATGAAAGGTTGTGTTTCAACAATCTTGTTTTGAACTCCCCCAGGTTTCCATGTTTTAGGAACAACAATAGTGACCTGTATATCTGGTTTTAATTGGGCTAAAGTTCTAAATTTTTCACGATTAAGATCAACAATATAGGTATGACTAACGACTAAAATTCTCATCATTAATAATTCACCTTATGGTAATAGTTAAGATACGGATTCTAAAGATTTTTCTGAACTTATTTTATGGGAACTTTCTTCTTTTTTACTGTAAATTTGTCCATCATTCCAAAGGGATGTCATCTGAGTTTTGATTGCGTCCATAAACCCTAAAGTATAAAAGAGAAAACGAACAATAATTTTAATAGGAGATCCTCCTTTATTACAAGGAGGATTTCCTAGGACATGACAGTCAAAAAGTTTAGCATATAAACGTAATTGTTGATACCCAGTTAAATTCTTAAATGCCATTAGAAAATGATTATGATAGAAAGTCATTTGATAAGAAAAAGAACGGGTAGTTAGATCATGACATCCTCCAGTTTCTTCCCCTAAATGAACTAAATAAGCTTGAGGTTCATACCAAATTTTATACCCTGTTTGCCGTAAACGTAAGCAAAAATCAGACTCTTCTCTCACTGCATTACCCCGAAATCTTTCATCAAACCAAATATTATATTTTCTAAAAATTTCTCGTCGAAACGACATATTACAGCCACGAGTTGAAATCACTTCTTGAGGTTTAGTTGTATGAACCAAATCAATATAGTACCAAGCAATACCAGGATCCATTGCTTCAGGAGGTAATGTATCTATGGTATAAGGAACCTCAGAATTATTTATCTTCTCAGAATCCGCCAATTTCATTCTATCTAAAACCCGACCAGCAACAGCACCAATTTGATGATTTTTCTCATAAACAGCTACATGAGCCTGTATATAATTAGGAGGTAGTTCAACATCATCATCAATAAAAAGAATGATTTCCCCTTGAGCGTGACGAACACCATAATTTCTAGCCCCTGGTAAACTAGCCCAATTAAGACGAAACCATTTGATTTGATTAGTTTTCACCAGGTTTTCTAAATAGGTTTGAATCGCAGGATCATGAGTTTCTGTTTGATCGACAACAATTATTTCTAGATGAGGATAATCTTGTTTAAGAACCTCTTCAAGGGTATCTTTTAAGATTTGTTCTCGTCGATAAGTTGGAATAATGAGGGAGAGAGTCAGAGCAGCCATAAACTTGAAAAATCAATAAACAATATAAGCTAATTATTAAGCAACTGATGGAATTTTTCTTCTGCTAGTTTTTACCCGTTTTTTACGAGCGTTTTCTGCTTCTTTTTGAGCTTTTAGTTTAGCCTGTTCTTCCTTATCAATCACAGGCATTTTCAAGAGAATTCCGGCGAAAAACCAGTAATAAACACAAACAGGATCGGTATCTAAGGGGTACCAATAGGGGAAATAACTGATAATGAGCAGAAAAACCCAAAAACCAGAGGCAAAACTCTGCAAACATTTATCTTTAAGACGACGGTAAGCTTGAAAGGTTAGAAGACACAAATGACTGACAAAAATCATAAAAGCAGCCAAACCCACATAACCCATCTCAAATAAAAGTTTGGGATGATAGGTTTCCACAAGAGCAACATCGCCAAAGATTCGGGTTGAATTGGTTGCACTTCCTAATCCCCATCCAAAAATCCCTTTTTGATTGGTGATGGCATAGTTAAATTGTTCTAAAAGGAATAGATAAGGAGGGGAAGCATTCCAGCGATCGACAAAACTATCAATTCGCTCTTGAATAAAATCAGGATTAAAAAAAGAAAACCCGAAAAATAACACTAATGATAGACCAATTGCAATAGGAACAAATCGTTTTACATCAGCAAATTTCCCCGTTAAAAATAGCATAAGAATAAGAACCCCTGGAACCACAGCTAACGCTAATCTTTGACCACAAATGATGGCGTTAATGAAGACTAACCCAATACCACCTAATCCAATACTTCTCCATAAAAAGGCTGTATCACTAAAAGCAACAGAAAAGCAAATAGCTGCATTTCCGACTAAAAACCAGGACCAATGCCAAGGAGAAACGAAAGTACCGGGTAATCGAATTTGCCCTTGACTAGGTGCATAGAGTAAAGCCCCCCCCACAAAACATTTAGCATTCAGTTTTGCTTTAAATAACTGATCTCCCACAAGGTGATCCGTTCCCTGACACCGACCGGTTTTTAACATCCAAAATTGTATCAATGCTAACCCGCAACAAATAATAGCTAAAGTCACTAATAAACGTCCGAAAAATAGTAACTTTTTTTTATCTTCTATTAAATAATAAGCACAAAAAATCAGAGGAACATATCCCAATAAAACTTTAAACCCTAATAAACCTTGGGCAAAAGGGATAGATGTTTTACAAGGAGTTTTAATAACAATTCCATTGCTACCTAAAATCAATTCTCCATTAGCATCTCTTAACAACTTTTCGTATTCACTCAAAGAGTCACAGCTAGGTAAAAATTGATTCATGCCATTAACAATAAATAAAGTTAATAAAGCACAGGTTAGCAGTAATCCTAAAGTGCCAACCATTTTTTTAGAGACAATAATCGGTTTCCGTTTTCGTCTGCACTCTTGTACTAATCCCAGAAATGCCGGAAGATACAATCCATCCTTAGCCAGTTGAAACAAAGCATTACCATTACCAATCCAATAAGTGATCGTACCAGCGAAAGGCAAATAAATGAGAAAAGCCCATAATGCTGCACGGGGATAGTTATAACCGATAATTAGCAAAGGGATAACACCTCCAACGGCCATGCCAATTTTAGGACTGACAGTAAGGGCCAGGGGAATACCAACTAAAATAGCAAAAAATAGGGAAAATCCGATTAAGCCCATTAATTTACGTTTAGTTTCCCTGGCTTTGCGTTTTTTTGCCAACTTTTCCTTGATATCGAGTTTTTCAGTCGTTTTATGTTGCTTTTTTGATTTTTGTCTGCCCTGAGCAAGTCTCATGAATATTGGGGGTTTTGACTTTTCCTATAAATTATACCCATTTATTTGAAAAATTCTGATCTTTTGGCTAAACCCTTGAAACTTAACATTTAACCAATCATTATGTAAGCTCTACTGATAACACAATAGTCCGATTGCGATATCATGGGGTGAGTGCTTTTAAAGCCATTGAAAGTAATTATGACCCCCATTCACCCAATTTTTTTAACTTTAATCATTTTATGTTTAGCTTTAATGAGCTTTATTTTTGAATTTATTCCGGCTGATACAACAGCCATGGGTATTGCAGTTTTATTGATTTTATGTAAGTTAGTTACTCCGGAAGAAGGCATCTCAGGGTTTAGTAATTCAGCCACCATAACCGTAATGGCTATGTTTATTTTAAGTGCAGGAATTACCAGAACAGGAGGACTACAAATCGTGAGAGATTTGCTTTTTCAATTAGGAGGAAAAAGTTTAAAAAAACAGATTGCTTCTCTGGGAATTATCGTAGGTTTTATTAGCGCTTTTATTAATAATACAGCAGTGGTTGCTGTTTTTCTACCCATTATAGAATCTTGGGGAAAAAAACACCAAATCTCCCTATCCAAGCTTCTAATTCCTCTTTCTTATACAGCTATTTTAGGAGGCGTTATTACGATTATTGGCACATCAACTAATATTTTAGCTAGTGGATTATCAAAAGAATTAGGCTATGACGAATTTAGTATTTTTTTGATAACCCCTATTGGAATTCCAGTTTTTTTTATTGGATTAACCTATCTCACTTTTTTTGCCCCCCCACTCTTACCAAATCGCAAATCCCTTAATAATAATGGAATTAATAATGATTATGGGATGAAAGATTATGTTAGTGAAATTATTATTACTCCTCGTTCTAATTTAATTGGACAAACCTTGCGTCAAAGCGGTATGCAACGAAAATTTGATGTCGATGTTCTGGAAATTATTCACAATGATATTCATTTTCCTCAACCTTTAGCTGATAAAATTTTGTCTTTGGGAGATATTTTATTGGTTAGAGGAAGTAAAGAAGATTTACTACAGATTCGAGATGAAAGAGGTGTGGATATTTTAGCTGATGTTAAATTTGATCAGGAAACTATTGAAGATGAATTAAATTTTGGAGAAGATAAAGTTGCTGAAGTTCTTATTTTGTCAAACTCCCGTTTAATTGGTTCTACTTTGAAAGACTTACGGTTTCGACAACGGTATAATGCCACCGTAATTGCTATTCGTCGCGGGGAAGAATTATTACGAGAAAGATTAGGAAAAGTTCGTTTAAAATTTGGTGATTTATTATTAGTTCAAGGACCGAGAGAAAGCTGTATTGGACTACAAACAACTAGAGAATTATTAGTCTTAGAAGAAAGAGACGTTGAAACTTTACGACAAAATAAAGCCTATATCGCCATCTCCCTTGTTTTTGGGGTAGTCCTCACTGCTGCTTTGAATATTTTACCCATTTTAGTCAGTAGTTTAGTGGGGGTGATGTTGATGATTTTTACAGGATGTTTAAAACCAGGGGAGATTTATGGTGCTGTTCGTTGGGATATAATTTTTTTGTTAGCAGGATTAATTCCCCTAGGTATTGCTATGGAAAAATCAGGAACAAATCAATGGTTAGCCAACTATATTATTAACGTAGGGCAGTATTTGCCTAGTTATTGGGTATTAGTTTTGTTTTACTTAGTAACCGCTTTACTCACAGAAATCCTCTCTAACAATGCTGCGGTTTTACTCATGTTACCTGTGGCTACTAAAGTAGCAGAAAATTTAAACATGAATGCCATTGCTTTCATGTTAGCTGTTATGTTTGCTGCTTCTAATAGTTACATTACTCCCATTGGCTATCAAACTAATACGATGGTCTATGGACCGGGGGGTTATCGTTTTTTAGATTTCACCCGTGTGGGACTTCCCCTAACCCTTTTATTTACTTTTGTCGTTCCTCTGTTAATCACCATCATTTATGGGTTATAATGCGATTTATCTGTGGTAGTAATAAGGTATACTGCGAGGAAAAGAAGGAGAAGTTCTTCCATAATCTCTATAACGTCTATAGGGGCTATAGCCATTGGAATAACCACAATAATTGCAATATCCCTGTTGATCTCTTTCAATAATAATTCTTTCCCTCGAACGAGAATAGCTACCCCCGCGATAATAAGAACTTCTTCGCTGATAACTGTTCCCTATTCTGCTACTAGGAGCAATAATAGTCCGATGAATACCTGGATTAGAACTGGAACGAATTCGCCGAGGATGGGCAAAAATTGGTGTTTCCATTGCCCCCAAAGATAAAACAATTCCTAAGACTAAACTCAAAGATTGACGAATCATGGATGTTCACCTCGATAGTCAAGAAAGCTTAATTTTTTTCGTAGATCCCCCTACTTCTATTTTAAAGCGTTTATTGTATGGCAAAATTAAGTTATGTAATAGGGCCATCGAAAGTATTCTGGTGATTTAAGGATGTAGTATCTTAAACATAAGAAGCGATCGCTTTTCAACTCCAACAACAAAACTGAAAATTTTAGCAACGATTTCGCAACAACAGGAATTCTATGGGGACAGCTAACCGCATTTGGCTATACGATACCACCCTCAGAGATGGGGCGCAACGGGAAGGAATCTCCTTATCCTTAGAAGATAAGCTGAAAATCGCCCGCCAACTTGATCAAATGGGTATTCCCTTTATTGAAGGGGGTTGGCCAGGAGCCAACCCTAAAGATGTGCAATTTTTCTGGAAATTACAAGAAGAACCCCTCATTCAAGCAGAAGTCGTCGCTTTTTGTTCCACCCGTCGCCCCCACAAGCTAGCAGCAGAAGATCCTCTTTTAAAAGCTATTTTAGCTGCTGGCACCCGTTGGGTGACCATTTTTGGTAAATCTTGGGATCTCCACGTTACAGAGGGGTTAAAAACCAGCCTAGATGAAAATTTAAAGATGATCGCCGACACCATTGAATACCTTCGGACTCAGGGAAGGCGTGTTATTTATGATGCTGAACATTGGTTTGATGGTTATCTCAATAACCCTGAATATGCCCTCGAAACCCTCAAAACCGCCAAAGAAGCAGGGGCAGAATGGTTAGTGTTATGTGACACCAATGGAGGAACCCTACCCCATGATGTCAGTCGCATTGTTCAAGACGTGGTAGAAGCGTTAAATATTCAACCTGATCAGCATAGTCCCCAATTAGGCATTCATACTCATAATGATTCAGGAACAGCCGTAGCCAATGGGTTAGCTGGTGTAGTGGAAGGGGTGAGAATGGTACAGGGAACTATTAATGGTTATGGAGAAAGATGTGGGAATGCTAACTTATGTACATTAATTCCCAATTTACAGTTAAAAATGGGGTATCACTGTTTAGAAGAAACCCAATTAACACAACTCACAAAAACCAGTCGTTTAATTAGTGAAATGGTTAATTTAGCCCCTGATGATCATGCACCTTTTGTGGGGCGTTCGGCCTTTGCTCATAAGGGAGGAATTCATGTTTCTGCTGTCCAGAAAAACCCTTTAACTTATGAACATATAAGACCCGAAAATATTGGCAATGAAAGACGGATTGTTATTTCAGAAATGGCAGGTTTAAGTAATGTTTTATCCAAAGCAAAAACCTTTGGCATTGAATTAAATAAAGAAGATGTGGCTTGCCGTCAAATTTTAGCAAGAATCAAAGAATTAGAACATAAGGGGTATCAATTTGAAGTTGCAGAAGCCAGTTTTGAGCTATTAATGCGTCAAGCGTTAGGACAAACAAAAAGCTTCTTTCAACTGCAAGGATTCCAAGTTCATTGTGACAGGTTATATGGGGAAGGAATGCCCTACAGCAATGCCTTAGCTACCATTAAAGTTACCGTTAATGGAGAGGATAGATTAGAAGTAGCCGAAGGAAATGGGCCTGTTTCAGCTTTAGATAGTGCCTTACGCAAAGCCTTGGTTAATTTTTATCCCGAAATTGCACAATTTCATCTCACAGATTATAAAGTAAGAATCTTAGATGGAGGTGCAGGAACCTCTGCTAACACCCGTGTTTTAATTGAGTCTAGTAATGGTCATGAATGGTGGACAACGGTAGGGGTTTCTCCTAACATTTTGGAAGCCTCTTATCAAGCAGTTGTAGAAGGGATTGAATACGGTTTATTGTTAAAATCAACCATTAAAAAGCCAGCTAAATCAATTTCATAAATTTAAAAAGGTAAACAGGAAACGAATTTCGTTAGAGCAACTGCTTGTTAGTTGATGCTCGTTTCCTGATGAAAATGTTGGAAATTAGACAGACATCAGCTAATTCCCAACATTTTGATTATTAGCGAATGTATTCCTTGAGAATACTATTACGATTAGGATGACGTAATTTTCTTAATGCTTTCGCTTCGATTTGCCGAATACGTTCGCGAGTAACATTAAAAATCTGCCCAATCTCTTCTAAGGTTTTCATTCGCCCGTCATCTAAACCATAGCGTAATCGTAAAACATCTCTTTCCCTGGCACTTAAGGTATCAAGAACATTTTCCAAATCTTCTCGTAACAGATTTTTAGAGACCTCATCTTCCGGCGTTTCTCCATCTGCCTCAATAAAATCCCCCAAACGGGAATCTTCTTCTTTACCGATGGGGGTTTCTAGAGAAATAGGAAGTTGGGCCGATTTAGCGATGAAACGTAACTTTTCAATGGTCATCTCCATGCGAGTGGCGATCTCTTCTTCCGTGGGTTTACGACGCATTTCCTGAGAGAGGAGTTTTGTGGTTTTCTTGATCCGAGAAATGGTTTCGTAAAGATGAACTGGAAGACGAATGGTACGAGATTGATCAGCGATCGCCCGTGTAATGGCTTGACGTATCCACCAAGTGGCGTAAGTTGAGAACTTATAACCCTTCTCATGATCAAACTTTTCGGCTGCTCGAATTAATCCTAAAGAACCTTCTTGAATCAAATCCTGAAAAGATAGCCCTCGATTCATGTATTTTTTAGCGATGGAAACCACCAAGCGAAGATTAGAGTGAACCATCTTATCCTTGGCCTTACGTCCCAAATATAAACGACGCTTAAATTTAGAAAGATAGGCTTTGTGTTCTAATGTCCATACCTTTTCTAAATCTGAAATAATTTCTGCCTTCTTCAACATAGCAGCGACTTCAGAGCCTTTAGCTTCTTTCTCTTTAGAAGATTGAGCGCGGAGCATCTCTTCAATATTTTCCCATTGAAAGATTCTTTTTCCCCATTGTTCATCACTGGGTTCTTGAGTCAGTTCCTCCCATAACCCTTCTCTAATGCGCTCAAGTTGAAGCAAATCAGCAATTTTTCGAGCCAGTTCGATCTCTTCTTCTGCTCGCAAGAGTCGAATACGACCTATTTCTTGCAAATAGACCCGTATCGAGTCTTCAGTATAAGGTTTTTTCTTGCTAGGATCTCGACGACGAGACGCACTAATTTTCCGTGTTTTTTTAGTTTCTGGAACAGCCATATCACTGATGACATCGCTGCTGGTGGATTCGTCTATGTCTTCGTCAATAAAGAACGCTACTTCCATCTGAGACTCAGTAAGGGTTAATAGGTCGTTAGCCTGCGTCATGCCGTTTTCCTCTTGCTCCTTCGGTGCAAAACTAGAAAATAAGGTGAATATTGGTTGACTTTAGCAATTATTTTTAGTCAACTCACGATTAGGATAAACTCAATTTCCCTGAGATGAGACATTATGTTTGGTTTGATGGACTATTAGGATTATCTTTGCCAAGATTTAACTCGGTCGATCATTCCTTGATCACCAAAAGCAAACCCTTCTCACTCCAGAAAATTGAAGACTTATCCGATTGTAGCCTCAATTACAAAAAATCGGGGACAGTTTTTGGTTTAATTACATCAAGATTTTGTCAATCTTGGTTGACATTAACTCAATAAAAGAGTTTGAATGCCTTAATCATGGATAGGATTCCCAATGATTTTAGAAAAATTACCTTCTTAAGATACCACTGACCTGGATTTTTCTTGAAACCCTACAATGGTATTTTTGTTCTTAAGAGAAGCAAACGTTTAGTGCTTTTATTCATACGTTAGCAAAGTTTTTTATCTATCGATCCGATTAGGACAGAGAAACCAAAATAAAATATCATAGTTTGATGACCTATTTCTGTTGTAGTAGCAAACAAGGAAAAGTTGCAGTGACTTCCATCACTGCAAAACTCGACTTTCCTCGATTAAATTAGATCACTGGTAGAGCTAATAAGCAAACGGTAATTCCCCAAGCTAGGCCGATCAACACTTGAAAAGGGGTATGTCCCAGTAGTTCTTTCAATCTTTCTTCTGTATTGAGATGATGAGTATCGTGTAAAAATTCATCTAATAATTGATTGAGGATCCGAGCCTGTTTTCCGGCTGCTTGACGCACTCCGGCCGCATCATACATCACGATAACAGCGAATAAACAAGCGATGGCAAATTCAGGACTTTCCCAGCCTCTAATCAATCCTACCCCAGTGGCTAAAGCCCCGACCAAAGCAGAATGTGCGCTTGGCATTCCTCCTGTACTCACCAGAAAGCGAAAATTAATTTTGCCATGACGAATCAACTCAATAATTAACTTTAGCCCTTGGGCAGAAAAACAAGCCACCAGAGACACCAACAGTATTTTGTTGTTAAGAATCGTTGCAAAATCCTGCATGATTTAAGATTGGGAAATTTTAATTTTTGCGAGCCACGATAAATTGAGCGATCGCTGCAAGGGGGTTCCCCGCCTCGCCGTACGGAGTCAGTTGAGCGATCGCTTCATCGATGAGGGTTTGAGCTTGTTTTTGTGATTCTTCTAACCCCCATAAACTGGGATAGGTTGCTTTTTGCGCTCGTGCGTCTTTCCCCGCCGTTTTGCCGAGTTCTTCTTTTGTAGAAGTGATATCCAAAATATCATCGATAATCTGAAAAGCCAGACCAATATTTTGAGCATAGCGAGAAAGGCGTTCTACGTCTTCGATGGTTGCCCCTGCTAAAATAGCTCCAGAAACCACTGATGTTTCCAATAATGCCCCTGTTTTATGAATGTGAATAAACTTCAATGTATCCACAGTCACATCTGATTTTCCCTCAGATTCTAAGTCTAATACTTGGCCGCCCACCAACCCGGCTGCGCCAACGGTACGGCCCAAACGGGCAATCACATCTACCAACTGAGGCAGAGCAACATTACGAGTTTGAGTGGCAACATACTCGAAAGCATAGGATAGTAAGGCATCCCCGGCTAAGATAGCAATATCTTCTCCATATACCTTATGGTTGGTTAGCTTACCTCGTCGATAATCATCGTTATCCATAGCAGGAAGATCATCATGGATCAAAGACATTGTATGAATCATTTCCAGGGCGCAAGCAGTGGGAAGTGACATTTCTAGAGTTCCTCCCATCAACTCGCAAGTGGTTAAACACAAAATGGGCCGTAGTCGTTTTCCTCCCGCTAGGAGTGAATAACGCATGGCTTCATAGATTTTTTCAGGACGAGTAATGGGAAGAGACTCATCTAGGGCCGTTTCAACCAACTGTTTTTTCTCTTTAAGATAGGACGCAAGGTCAAAATTCAATGCTTCCGTCTGCGTCACACGGTCTTCACCTGTCATAACCATGTTTTAGTGTCTTGACTCAACTATTATTTTGTATCATTTCTATCAGTTTACTTTACAGCAATCTTTGACTCAATGGATTACCTTATGATAGCCATTTACCCAGGTAGCTTCGATCCGATCACTTTCGGTCATCTCGATATCATTGAACGGGGGGTTATTTTGTTTGAAAAAGTTATTGTTACCGTTTTGTACAACCCCAACAAAAAGCCCTTATTTTCCGTTGAAAAAAGAGTTGAGCAAATCAGCCAATGTACTCAGCACTTACCCCAAGTTGAGGTTGACAGCTTTATGGGGTTAACGGTGGATTATGCTAAACTCCATCAAGCCAAGGTTTTACTGCGAGGGTTACGAGTCTTATCTGACTTTGAAAAGGAGTTACAAATGGCTCATACCAATAAAACCCTTGCGCAAGATGTAGAAACGGTTTTTCTGGCAACTAAAAAGGACTATAGTTTTTTGAGCAGTAGTACCATTAAAGAAATCGCTCAATTTGGGGGACCAATTTCTCATTTGGTTCCAGAAAATGTGGCCAAGGATCTCCGATTATACTATAGTTAGTTTACTTAATGTCACCTGATTCATTAGAATATTTTATTAATATTTACTTATGGCACGTCGCAACTCCTCTGCTAATATTTCTCCCAATCGTCAAAATAACGGCAATGGTTCTCGTCGCGAGGCCAATTTTGATATTCAATCTGAGTTAGATCGTCTTCAGGAAATCATTTTAGAGAGTTTTCATATTCCTGTGACACGATGGACGATTATTGATGAAGATAAAATGTTGGAACAAGTAGAATTTATTGGTACTAAGATTCCTGAAGCGATTAAGGAAGCTTTAGGGGTTCTAGAACAACAACAAAAAATTATCGCAGATGCAGAGGCCTATGCACAGCAAATTATTGAACAAGCGCAACAAGAAGCGGCACTCATTTTAGATGAGTCAGGTATCATTCAACAAGCTCAACATGAGGCCAATCAAATCCGTCAACAGGTACAGATGGAATGTGAGGCGATTCAAGGGCAAACTATGGCTGAAATTGAGCAATTACGCCTGGTTACTACGGAAGAAATGCACCAATTACGTCAGAATAGTCTAGCAGAAGCACAACAAATTCAAGAAGGGGCTGATGATTATGCAGATGCGGTTCTCACTCGCTTAGAACAAGAGTTAGGGGAAATGTTAGGGGTGGTTCGTAATGGCCGTCAACAACTTTATAATCATTCTGCTCAAAGACAAACAAACGCTCCAGCAAAACAAATTCCTGGAGCTAATTAAAAAACTTAAAGACTGCTACATAAAACTTATACAACGCGACATATTGTGACACATTGAGGTTTACTTCCTGCAACAACTGCGAACCGTCGGCGGCAACGGACTTCAATATGCGCCCACAGGTGACGCGTCCAGTCCTCCTCTGTCCACAGGTGCTCCACGGTATAGCCTACGGCTTGAGAACGCTAATACTTTAGCTCTCTTAAGATTATTCTATTTTTTACCGCGGGGGGGTGCAACAACCCTCTCTCCTTTATTCTCAGAGGAAGCATCAGGTGGATTAATGATTTTATCTTCTGTGGGAGTTTTAGGAGGTTGATTAGGTGGAGTTTGGGGTGAACTATCAGGTAGATTAATGGTTTTATCTTCTGTGGGAGTTTTAGGAGGTTGCTCTGGTTGAGCTTGAGGTGAACTATTAGGTGGTAATGGGGTTTTATTCTCTGTAGGAGTTTTAGGAGGTTGCTCTGGTTGAGCTTGAGGTGAACTATTAGGTGGTAATGGGGTTTTATTCTCTGTGGGAGTTTTAGAAGGTTGATTGGGTTGGGTTTGGGGTGAACGAGCCGGTTGGGGCTGTTTTATATTTTCTCCTTGACGAAGTCCTTGAGGACAGACACTAGGATCATACCGGAATGTTACTTTTACCCTGGTAGCTTTGGGAAAACTAAGAGCTTTTATCTGTTGTAATCCTTGATTATTTAAAAGTCCATAACCTGAACTTTGGGTCATATAAGGCTGTCCAACCACCTGTCCATTACTATTTACCTCAACGTTATAAACGGCACTTCCTTCTAATTTAAGGTTACAAGCAGCCTTGGGATAATTACCTGTAATCGGCATCAAATTTCTCGATATATCAGTAACCCCTGTTTTCAGTATCCATTCTCTGTCTTTCTCTGCTGCTTCTTCTCTTGTAGTTCCGTTAGGGTTACGGATTAAATTATTGGATCTTCGTATACTATCTGCAAGAAGGTTACGGGCGATTTGAGCTTGTCTGATTGCACTCCTATTGGGATTATTACTCTGCCGGGAAGGTTTATTAGGGTTCAGTGCAGTTTGTTCAGGGTTAGGACGATTATTTTGAAACGCTGGATTATCCACGTCTCCAACCGTTGGCTCACCAAAATCAATGGATTGGCGAGGATCTACTTGTTGAGGTATTTCAGCATTGTTAACTGGAGGCGTTTTTGGGGTTGGTGATTGTAGGGAAGGGGGTGGTATAAGGGGACGATTGATTGAGGGAGGAGTAAAGGGAATAGAGCGCGGTGGAGGTGCAATGGGAAATCTATTGTAATTATTGTAAGGATTTAAGGGAGGTAAGGGAGGTAAAGCAGGAGGTGCAGGTAAGTTAGAAAAAGAAGAGCCAAGGGAAGGAGAATTGAGTATGGGAAGATCCCCTAAAGTAGAATTAGGAAATTTCGGAATATTCGATAAGGCTGAATTTTGATCAGGGAGACGACTTTGTTCAGTGGGATTTAATTCGATGACTTGAACATTTCTGGGTCTTGGGTCTGTTGTTTTGGGTTCAGGGTTAGAGACATTGGTCAAATAGGGAACAATTAAAAATAATGCAAGACCATGAAGACTAACCGAAGTCAAGGTAGAAAGCCAATTTGAGTTAAAAACTTTAATAGATGAGGTTTCTATATAAGAGGATGACATATTGATTATTGGTGAGTGGTCTGATGGAGTTCCTATCTTGTTATTTATAGCAAAAGTTATCGGCTGGTGGCAGGGTTTTAGGGATTGTCTACTCACGGCAAACCAGCTTAGGGGTTTTAATATTACTTTTTGTTAACGGAAGGACAAAAAACTTGACTTTCTGCCTTTTTCTATTGTTGCTATAACCCAGAATCCATCAACCATCGGTGTAATTTTAATTATTGTTAAGCTTTCTCAACATAAAACAGGTCTAAGACTTATCATCTATTACTGATGCACTGCCTAAAACCTAACTAAGGCGGTTATATCAAACGCAATTACCAGAGAAGCAAAATATCCTATTTTTGCTAATCTTCTATTACACTGTCCTCAATAGGAAAACCCTAAAGTTTATTGTCGAGAGAGGAGAACCCTCATGGCAGACGTTACTGAGGCAAAAGCTAAGGTAACGGTCGACAAAGATCCCGTACCTACTTCCTTTGAGAAGTGGGGTAAACCTGGACATTTCGACCGTACCTTGGCCAGAGGTCCCAAAACCACCACCTGGATTTGGAATCTTCACGCCGACGCACACGATTTTGATAGTCAAACCAGTGACTTAGAAGATGTTTCGCGAAAAATCTTTAGCGCAC
>JBFRWG010000110.1:0-16784 GCA_051439445.1 Crocosphaera sp. | reverse complement strand
CATTTAGAAGCAGCAATGGTAGAAAACGGTTACAATGAATTGAACCCAGAACCCAATTCTATTTTAATGATTGAAAATGTGGGTAATTTAGTTTGTCCTGCTTTATTTGACTTAGGAGAAACAGCCAAAGTTGTCATTTTATCCGTGACAGAAGGAGAAGACAAACCCATCAAATATCCTCATATGTTTCGGGAAAGTAAAGTCATGATTTTAACGAAAATTGATTTACTTCCCTATGTACAATTTGATGTGGAGAAATGTGTAGAGTATGCCAAACAGGTTAATCCTAATTTAGAGATTTTTCAAGTCTCTTCCCTAACAGGAGAAGGATTATCATCTTGGTATAATTGGTTAGAAAATGATTATTGATCAATAGAGAAGAGGGGAATGAGGAATTTAGAATTTAGAATTTAGAATTTAGAATTAACTAAATTATTCGTTCCCCTTTAATGTTTTGTAACAACCATTGAGGGACATCCTAGAAACTTATTTGACTACCAATCTTTATAATTATTTGCAACAAAATTTAGACCGAATTTATCGTAAATCATTATGCTATGTTCGTAAAAAAACACAAGAAACTATTACTTTCCCTGAACAGTGTCCTTATCTATTAGATGATTTACTATCTGAATTACGAAGTTGATGATGAAAAGAAGCCAGTTAAAATTCTGATGATGTGGTCACATTATGATTAGTTATCACAGAATAAGCTAGAATAACAGACAAAAAAGCTCTGCTAAACGCTCATTCTGTTTATGATTGAAGTCGAACACCTCAGTAAAATTTATGGGTCAACCGCGGCCATCAAAGATGTGGATTTTTCCGTTGAAAAAGGAGAAATTCTCGGATTTTTAGGACCCAATGGTGCAGGAAAAACCACCACCATGCGTATTCTAAGCGGTTTCATCCCTGCCACTGCCGGAACTGCTAGAATAGCAGGATATGATGTCCATGAACAGTCCCTAGAAGTGCGTAAACGCATCGGTTATCTTCCTGAAACCCCTCCCTTGTACCCAGATATGACTGTAGAAGGGTTTTTAACCTTTGTTGCACGGATCAAAGGGGTTTCCTCCGGCGATCGCCTCTCTAGGGTTAACTGGTCAATCGAACGCTGTCAACTGAAAGATAAACGCAAGACATTAATCCGTAAGCTATCGAAAGGATACAAGCAAAGAGTTGGTATTGCTCACGCTATCGTTCATGATCCTCCCGCTATTATTTTAGACGAACCCACTGTGGGACTAGATCCGAAACAGATTATTCAAGTGCGTAACCTGATTAAGAGTTTAGCAGGGGAACATACCATCATTTTATCGACTCATATTCTACCAGAGGTGAGTATGACCTGCGATCGTGTCACCATTATCAATGGTGGTAAGGTGGTGGCCAAGGATACCCCTGATAATTTAATGTCCCATTTAACCGCAAAAGGAGGGTACGAAATTGAACTCGAAGGAGATATATTGAGTCTGGAATCAATGTTAAGCAATGTCCCTGGTATTACGAACTATGAAATTAAGTCCAATAGTGAATCAAAGCGTCATTTTTTGTCCTTAAGCATAGACTCAGATCAAGAAATAGGAAAAGATATCGCTGCTTTAATTATTGGTCAGGGTTTAGATTTATATGAAATGAAACGGACTCGTGCTACCCTAGAAGATGTTTTCTTGGATTTAGTAACTGAAGAATCATCTCTCGATAATCAAGATACTTTTGTAAAAACGTCTAATATTGATACTCCCGAATAACCCTGATAAAAAATGCTTATAGCTAACTTACTTGCCATTTTTCGTAAAGAATTTCAAAGTTATTTTACCTCTCCCTTTGCTTACATTATTGCTGCTGTTTTTTGGTTGATTGGGGGATTCTTTTTTACCGCAATTTTACAAGATATATTACAAACCCTTTCTTTTTTAAAGCAAAGTGGGCAGATCAACTCTCCTGTAGATGTTCCTAGTCAGTTGATGGAGAGTTTTTTAGGGGTTATTATCTCTTTACTCTTGGTATTATTGCCAGCTTTATCTATGGGATTATATTCAGAAGAAAGAAAACGAGGAACTTTAGAATTATTAGCCACATCCCCCATTACAAACTGGGTGGTAGCGGTTGGCAAATTATTGGGTGTTGTGGCCTTTTTTATGGTTTTGATGATCCCCTTTTGGCTCTCTGAAATTATCTTGTATAGTCAAGCATCCCCCCCTGTAAACTTACAAATAATTTTGTTAGCTCATGGTTCTTTACTGTTAATTGCAACCGCTATTCTATCGTTGGGAATGTTTATTTCTTCCTTAACCGATAGTGGCATTTTGGCTTACATTTTAACCTTTATCTTGGTCTTATTTTTGTGGATAATGGATGCGATCGCCTCTAACTTACAAGAACCTTTCAAAACAATTTTATCTCATCTCTCTTTATTTGATCGTTATACGGATTTAACCAGAGGAGTGTTGGACGTAAGTAGTATCGTTTTATTCACAAGTTATATATTATTAGGCATTTTCCTAACGGCCCAATCTATTGAAGCTTTACGGTTTCAACGTTCCTAAATTATCATTCAAAATTAAGACAATATTACTGTTATTAAGATGAAAAAATTAAGCAACTATAAAAAAATTCTCAGATATCTTTTTATTCCTGGGTTAATTTTAACCGTTGCTGGTTTGGTAGCTGCTTTCACAACACAAACCTGGAGTACACTGTATTTAACCCTGGTTATCCTTGGGGGTATTTGTTTATTTATTTGGTTATTATATATTTTGATAACCGGACGAAGTTTTTGGCAAAAACGATCCACACAAACAGGTACTAATGCTTTAGTTTCTACTCTCTCTTTACTGGCAATTTTAGCCTTAATTAATTTTATGGCTGTTCGTTATTCTCCCCGTATTGATTTAACGGAAAATCAGTTATATACTTTGTCCCCAGAAAGTCAAGAAATTGTTAGAAACTTGCCAAAACCTGTTAAAGTTTATATCTTTGATAAAGACATTAATCCTCAAGACGAAGACTTATTAGAAAACTATCAACGCTATAATAATAACTTTCAATTTGAATTAGTTGATCCCGATCTTAAAGTGGGACTCACAGAAAAATTTAATGTTCAATCTTTAGGGGATGTTTACCTAGAATATGAAGATAAAAAACAACTTGTTCAAACCCTAATTGTCTTTAACCAAAGAGAACCCTTATCAGAAATAAAGTTAAGCAATGCGATTCAAAAAATTCAGAAAGACTATCTTCCAAAAATTTATATTTTACAAGGTCATGGAGAATATTCATTAAATCCCTCTCCTGAAGGAAGTATCTCAGAAGCAGTGAAGAGTTTAAAGAATAAAGGATATGAAGTTAATCCTTTAAACTTACTGGAGAATGTAGGTATTCCTGAGGATGCAGATGTCATTCTTGTCATCAGTCCAAAACGTCAATTATTTGAGCAAGAAGTTAAAGCTTTAAAAGAGTATTTAGACAAGGAAGGTAACTTATTATTATTACTAGATCCTAACAGCGATCCTGGATTAGAACCTATTTTAACAGCGTGGGGAATTAAACTGGATAATCGTATTATTATTGATGGTTCAGGGGCCGGTAATATTGTCGGTTTAGGTCCGACGACCCCCTTTATTACCACCTATGGAAATCATCCGATTACGGAAAACTTTGGTAATAGTATCTCCTTCTATCCCTTGTCTCGTCCCGTTGATACCGTTGAAGTAGAAAATGTAGAAGCAACCTCTTTATTAGTCACCAGTGAACAAATGTGGGCCGAAAGTGATTTAGAGTCTGAAGAATTAACCTTTAATCCTCAAGAAGATATTGCAGGGCCTTTTGATCTTGGGGTTGCATTAACCCGTAAAATTAATCCAGAAACGAATAAGACTGAAACTAAAGAAGAGACTCAGCAAACCAAGGAAACTGAATCAGATAATAGTGATCCTGCATCAGAAACTGAAAATAGCAACCCCAAAAATGACGATAATACTAATGTAGAAGAAAACAATAAGAATGCTTCAGAAAAGGAATCAAATAAACCTAACATAGAAGATACAATTAATAGTAATGGAACAGAAGAAAGTGATAATTCTCCCAACAATGACAATCAAGAACAATCGGAAAATATAGATAGTGACTCAGCAGAAGAAAAGACCACCAATAATAGTCAAGACAGTAATGAATCTAATAATAAGGAACAAGATGACACCGTAAACAAAGAAACTTCTAATCCATCTAGTAATAAACAACCGCTCCCCCAAGAATCTCGTTTAGTTATTATTGGTAATTCCACATTTGCTACTAATAATTTATTTAATCAACAATTAAATGGAGATGTATTTTTAAACTCAGTACAATGGTTAAGTAATCAAGATGAACAAACCTTATCTATTCGCCCAAAAGAAGTCACAAATAGACAACTTAATGTATCCCCCTTACAAAATAATATAATTACCATATTATCTTTAGGTGTTTTTCCTTTATTGGGGTTGATTGCTGCTGGGATAACTTGGTGGCGAAGAAGATAAGAATTAAAGACAAAGAGGTAAATAATGAAATTTAAAAGTACAACCTGGATATTATTAACTGTTGCTATTTTATTGGGGGTAGGAGTTTATTTTTATGAACTACAAATTAATCCTCAACAAGAAGAAATAGAAGCGCAAAAAAAGAAACTTTTTACCTTTGATGAAAAAGAAATTAAAAAGTTAACGATTGAAACTAAAGGGATAACTTATATCTTTGAAAAAACGAAAGATGAAAATAAACCTTGGCAAATGAAAAACCCCCAGGATACAGTTGCTAATGATGCAGTCATTTCTTTTTTAACAAATCTCTTGATTAGTAGTGAAAGTGAACGTAATTTTACGGTTCCCAAAAACCAGAAAAAAGACTATGGTTTAGATAAACCATTAGGAACAATAACCGTTGAGTTAGAGAATAATAAACAACATAAAATTATGTTAGGAAAACCTGATTTTCAAGGAGAATTATTATATGCAGAAATTGATCCTATCGATTCATCTGAAGCAGAAATTAAAATTTATTTGATTCCTAAAAACTTTCAGTATGCAATAGATAGAAACCCTGAAGAATGGGTTGAAGAGAATTAAGAATGGAGAATGGAGAATTAAATGAATATTAATCAACCATTTTGTTGACGATTTTTTTTGAATAGCAAAGATAAAAATAGTTCACGATATTGTTGATTAAATAGAAGAACTATATAATTAACAAGATAAACTAATAACCACAATACATAAAATAATAATAGTAGTCTTAGTGGTATGTAGAAAAAAATCTCTATTTTGTTTGATACATTACGTAAAGCGAAAAGAATTAATAACAAATAATTCAAAGAAGCAAATAATACAGTTATCCATTCTTTTGCACATAATAGTATATCTAAAGGTTTCGTCAATTCAGAAACATAAGTTAAATCACCTTTCATCCCATTAATATGTGCTGTTGCTATTATTTTATCCTTGATTTCATAATTATTGACTAAAGATTGAATTTCTATAAAATCTTCTACATTCCATAAACATGGGTTAATTATTATTTCTTTATCTTGAATCTTAATTTCGGGATTTATATCAAGATTACTTCTATTTAAAATCCCTGTAGATAAAATTTTAAATAGATCATTTTTCGTATTAAATAGTATTTTTATTCCTGGTTTTTTTGCGGCAAAATCTTCTGCTTTTATCTGTAATTTTCCATTATTAAAAATTTTTATTCTAATTAAACTTACTCTGGTCACCAGTTCATCTTTGAAGAAAATTTTTACTTCATCTAAAACATCACTATTCATACTTAATAAAGGTGTTCTAGATAGAATTTTATATGAAATTTTTTTGTACTTGCTTTGTAAAAGTAGTGTAACAAAAGATAAGATTATAGGTATTATAATATCTATAAAAGTGATTATATTTTCATGGTTTTTAAAAAATTTTTCAATTGGTTGCTAATGAATTGTTATCTGATTGATTTTGAGCTATTACCCATATATCAGAGTTAGACAAAATAGGAGTATTTAAAGCAATTATTATCAAGAATGTTAATAATAATCTTACTGAAAACTTGATAGTTTTATTCATTTTTGAAGGGACTTACTCATATTTCAATCCTATAACAATATAAATCTATCAAGAAAATTTTTATATTTTTTTTATAATCTCTTCAAAATATAGGGAACGCCATCCCAATATCATAAGTCTCATAACAAAAGAGATGTCATAAGACTTGAAACGAAGAGGAAAAAATCTGAGTTATGGATGATTTTCGCTCCATCAGTATAGGAATAGACAACTATATAAGTTATCCACCCTTAAAAGGTTCAGAAAATAGCGCACAAGCATTGTATCACTACTTTTTTGAAGAAGGAAACATTTCCCATCAGCAATTATTATTACTGACAGATACCTCCATCTCCTCAGAGGAACGTTCTACCTATCCTAACCATAATAATATTTTAGAATGGATTAATGAGAGTCCTATTAAAGTTAAATATTGTTGGTTTTTCTTTCAAGGTTATGGTATTAACTACCAAGGCGAAGATTATTTACTGCCTATTGATAGTGGTTTAAATAATATTACAGAAACAGGAATTAAAGTGCGATCGCTATTAGACATATTACAAAACAGCAGTGAACAATTATTAGTTATTTTAGACCTACAAAACCCTCGAAAAGATGGCAAACTTGGACAACTTACCCTAAAGTTAGCTCAAAAAAAAAGCATTCCTCTGATCTTGTCCTGTCGTTCTCATGTATACCAAAGTATTAGTGCAGAAAAAAGCATTTTTATCACTGCCTTAATTGAAGCCTTACGTCACTATCATAATCATCTTACCCTAGCTCAACTCAATCGTTATTTACGAGAAAAACTAACTCCCTTTCATCATAATAATTTTCCAGCCATCGCCCTTCCTATTATTATTAGTCCCAGTGTTCAAGTTTCTCGTCAACCCCTGTTACCTTTCCTTTCCACTCCAGAGAAAGTTACCAGTAAGAACAAGATAACCCCATCCTTTACCATTAGACAAACATCCTCTCAAACCCCCCAAAAACAACGAATAAGCACTGTCATTTTACCCAAGCTACCTACTCCCTCCTATGACCCTCCCCTCCCCTTACACATCCCTTTAACCCCCAGAAAAAGAATCTTATCCCCTCCCTCAATCGTTGAACCAAACCCTATTAACAAAAAACCCTCTTTATGCCTATGGATAGGAAAATGTCTACTATGGGGTGGGGGACTATCAGGGGCGATCGCCTTATTGTGGTTGATGTCATCTCAAGTCCGTCAACATCTCAACACCCTTCACCATGAGAAAATAGAGGAAAATGAACGCATCTTAAACCGTGCAACCCTTCCTTTGAGTCTCGAACAAGCTTCCTCTTTTCATCGGGCCATTGGTTATGCTCGTCAAGTTCAACCCCATACACCTCTCTATGGAAAGGCTCAAAGTAATATTCGTCGTTGGAGTCAAGTTATTCTAGATATTGCCCAAGCAAGGGCCCGACAAGAAGACTTTCAAGGGGCGATCGCAGCAGCTAACCTAGTTCCTCAAGATGATCTCAAGCTCCATACCGTAGCACAACAGTGGGTAACTAACTGGCAAACCCTTAAGGAACAAAAAGCTGATAATCAAGTGTTAATTGAAGCTGCACTGTCTTTAATTAAGCCTAATCAAGCATCTTCTTATAATAGAGCCATTACAATCTTAAAACGCCTCAAAAAAGGAGAATTAGCCTATGAAAAAGCACAACACCTGATTGAACAATTAAGTCATAATATTTATCAATTAGCTCAAATAAGGGCCAAAGAGGGACAACTCAAGTTAGCTATTCAAACAGTTGAGTTAATTCCTAATAGTAGCAAAATTTACGAAAAAGCGCAAAAAGACAAACTGAGTTGGCAAAAAAGCCTTAAAAATTCCTGAAAAACTCAATTTTACTCAAGAAAAATTGTTTTAACCTTCAAAGTCTAAGGTTTTTAGATAACCTTTATAGTTATTTAATGATTTTTCCTAGAAAAGTATGTTAACTTCTATGAAATGCTTTTTTCAAATTCTCCCTATCCAAAAAGAAACTTTATTTGCACAACATTTAAGGAGGTATAAACAAAAGAAAAACCCTAAATATTACAAATATGATGCTATACCAACATTTTTCTGCAATATAGATAGAAAAAAGCAAGTTTTATTCAGTTATAAATTGATTTAATCACTTTTTTCTCGATAAATCTAACTTAAACAGTGGAAAATGTTACTAATCATACATAACCGTTTAGCTCAACCAGATATATTGATATGCAATTTTAAAACAAACCCTTTTAAAAACAACTGATTTATAACCTATATATTATGATTAACCTTAATAGCAGGATATTAAAATCCTACTGAGTTAATTAAGAAAAACTAATCAGTTTTATTAGTATAATTAATACCCTTTTTATTAAGACGGAATCAATGAGTAGTATACCTAGATTTGATTGGTCTGTTAACCAGAGTCTTCAATCAGAAGTGGTTGTGAAAACAATCAAAGCTGTTGAAGAAACCCGTGAGGCCCTGCAACTGCTACAAGACCGTAAAGTGGTCATTTTGGTATTAGACCAGTTGACCACAGACAAGGCCCAACGGGTAGTAGATTGGATGGCTGGAGGAACCTGTGCTATTGATGGACAGACCTTTTGGGTGAGTGAAACAACCTTTATGTTTGTCCCCAATCAAGTAGAAATTAAATCAAAACGATCCGTTCCTACTTCTCCCTCTCCTAATCTAAAAACCCAGGAAAATAACCATTAATTTCCTGGGGTGTTTAACGAGATAAAAAACCTATAATTCCAAGGCTAACTGTCCTTGGTTTCTAGCCACTAATTCTCTAAACTCTTGTAAGGTACGGATATATTGTTCTGGGGCGATCGCCCCCACATTATTGTGACTAGCATCAGGAACGAGAAGGATTCTTTTAGGAATAGTAGCTGCTTGAAAAAGTCTTTCACTCATATAAGAAGGAACAGTCCGATCCTCAATTCCATGAATTAATAATAAAGGAACTTGCAGGAGACGCAACTTACTTAAAGAATCAAAGCGTTGATGTAAAATGAAATCCGTGGGAAACAGTTGATAGAACGAGCCTAAATAGTCTACCATTTCCTTCATGGAAGTGAAGGTATTCTCCACAATAACACCGGCCACATTGGGTTGACGAACCCCTAAGTCAATAGCGATCGCCCCTCCCAAAGAATGACCATAGATAAAGATATTTTGGGGTTTGATATGACGTTGTTCCACTAAATAATCCCAGGCCCGTTGCGCATCGCGATAAACTTCTGATTCTGTGGGGAACTGTTTTTCACTGCGACCATAACCACGATAATCAATAATGAAGACGGAAAAACCTTGTTCACAGAAAGTTTTGATCGGACCTAGATTATGACTGATATTACCCCCATTCCCATGCAAATATAATAATACTTTGTCAGTATACTGTTGCGAGTCAATCCACCAACCATGTATTTTCTGCTGTTTTCCTTGAGGGGTGGTTACAGATAACCAAATATCCTCATAACTCAATCCTAAATCAGCCGGGGTCGTTTCTACGGTAGACGAAGGTTTAAAAATCAGTCGGTTTTGTCCTATCCATAAAGCTAAACAAGCAGTTAAATAAGCTGTGATTCCCACACCGACACCATTTCGTAAAAGATTAATCATCGAAAATTTTGGGGTTATTTGTTAATATTTCTTATATTGACATAGTTCATAAAAATATAGCCGAGAGATCCTAACACCTTAGCAGCATGACTTGTGATCGGCACAAAATAGAACAGCATTTACAACTATCTGTCCCTAACCTGTATCTCTTTGATCAAGTTGGGTCTACCAATGAAATCGTCTGGGAATTATGGGAGAAAACCAAACAAACCCCAATCATTGCGATCGCTTCTCAACAAACCGCAGGGAGAGGACAATGGGGAAGAACCTGGGTTTCTACTGTGGGGGGACTTTATCTATCGATGGGTCTAACCTTAAACATCCCAGCAGAAGCAGTTTATCACCTCACCTTATGGAGTGGTTGGGGGATTGCGGAGGAGTTACGACGTTATGGGTTGAGTGTTAAATTAAAATGGCCCAATGATTTAATCTTAGAAGGAAGAAAATTAGGGGGGATTAAAAGCGAAACTCGTATTAAACAGGGAATGATGACTTACGGAGTTATTGGTGTGGGGATTAATTGGGATAATGAAATTCCCCAGACCGGTATTACCCTGAAATCATGTTCTGAAACTCATCAAATTGAGTCCTTAGAGGTCTTAGCTGCGATTACCATTAACGGTATCCGACAAGGTTATCGAACGTATTTGAGAGAGGGGATCGAAGTATTACTGAAAAAGTATTTAGAACTGTTGGCTAGTGTGGGACGAAAGGTTATTATTGAAGGGGTAGAAGGCACTATTGTCGGTGTTAGCACTCAAGGAGAATTGAAGGTTTGTTTACAGTCTCCAGGGGCGAAAACCATTATCAAACTACCTCCAGGAGCCATTTCTCTGGGTTACCCACGGAATTAATTAATTATTAATGGGTAAGAAATGCTCTAAACTGTCAGATAAGGAGCCATAAAAGACGAAGCAAATGCAAGCTATTTATATTCCCCATTTACTACAAACCCCTAACCGAACTCAAACCATTGTCTTAGATGATTTTATCCCTGAACTCGAAACCTTAACCCCGTTTCGAGGAAAAATAATGATTCGTCATGGAGGGACTTTTTTGGAGGTGACGGTTCAAGGAGAAACCATTATTACCTTAACTTGCGATCGCTGTTTACAACAGTATAATCGTCGTCTTCAACTTGATACCTCAGAAATTATTTGGTTAGATAAAGATGCAGATTTACCCCATCATTATCCCCAAGAAAGGGAAGTCGCTTGGGAAGATTTATCGGAAAGTTTATCACCAGAGGGTCATTTTGAACCCCAACGTTGGCTTTATGAACAATTATCTTTGGCGGTTCCTTTAAGACAGTTATGTGGTAAAGATTGTCAACCACCAGCTAGTCAAACTAATGATAATCAACCGATAATTGATAATCGTTGGGCGAGTTTAGAGGCGTTAAAGCAGCAATTACAGAATAAATGATGAGGTAATTTGACAACGCTTTTTTTAAGGTTCAGTAATGGGGTTTAAATGGTGAATAAGATTAAGAAGGTTGCGCTTTTTGGTGGAACGCATGGCAACGAAATTACAGGGGTTTATTTAGTGAAGAAATTTCTTAAACATCCCCATCTCATTAAACGTTCAACCTTGGAAGTGTTACCTTTTTTTTCTAATCCTAAAGCCATTGAATTAAAACAAAGGTATGTGGAAACGGATCTTAATCGGTGTTTTGCTCCAGAGGATTTAGAAAATTTAGATACTATTTTATACGAACAACTTTTAGCGAAAAACATTTATAAAAAAATACAGGAAAATCAAGTCAATTTTTTACTCGATCTCCATAGTACAACGGCGAATATGGGGTTAACAATTATTCTGTCTGATACGAATCCGTTTCATCTACAACTATCCAGTTATTTAAGTTTAATTGAACCTGAAATAAAGATATTACACTATGCTTCAGGTCAAAAAAGTCAGTTATTAAGAAGCAATATTGATGTAGGAATAACCTTGGAAGTGGGTCCTGTTCCTCAAAATGTTTTAGATGCCGACTTATTTATTAAAACTGAAAAAATCATTTATCATTTATTAGATTATTTAGATAAATATAATCAAAGAAAGATTACTGAAACAACCAATGATTTAGTCTTTTATGAAGTGTTTAAAACCATTGATTATCCCAGAGAACAAGGAGATATCATAGCCATGATTCATCCGAAAATTCAATCTAAAGATTATCAACCCCTTGCTCCAGGTGATCCTTTATTTATTACCTTTGAAGGGGAAACCATTACTTATAAAGGTGATTTTACTGTTTATCCTGTGTTTATTAATGAAGCAGCTTATTATGAAAAAAGTACCGCTATGTGTCTAACTAAAAAACGTCAAACAACTGTAACATTTAATTAAAGTTACTGACATGAAATTTTCTCATTTTTCTTGAATACAGTAGGATTGTATTATTAAGAAATCTCAGAGTCAAGGGGCTTAGTTCTATGGAAAAAAGATAAATCGAGATAACGATGGCCATCGGGAGTATGATAGATAACATCAAGAAATTGATGATTCCAGAGAATATCTCGAAAGCCATAAGAAGAACGAGCATACATGGTTTGAGCAATGGATTCATCAACACCAGAGAAAGAAGTTAAGAGCATCGCTTTTTTTCTTTTTAAGGTTTCGAGATTTACACCAAACAAAGGGCTATTTTTATCAATGGCGTGCATAACAGTCCAAGTCATAGCTAAAGTAGGGTGATGATCTCTAATTAATTTCAATTCATGAACCTTACGCAAAAAATCTCCTTCTTTACTAACTTCATCCCACATGAGATATACCCGCATTTTAGCTTCAAGAATATAATTTTTACGTTGATTAGAAACTCTCAGCATCAGAGTAGGAACATTATCATAAGGAAGAACCACAACCACATTAGAAAATAAAATTTTAGCATTAGATTGAGAAAAACGAGCAAAAGCCAATCCCGTGATCAAAGCAAGGCCTAAAAGACTAACGAAAGCTTCTAAAGTGACGAGGATATGTGTGTAGAGAGTAGTGGGATACATATTCCCGTAGCCAATAGTAGAAAAGGTATGAACACTAAAAAAGAAAGCGTCACTAAAAGAACCTTTAACAGCGTTTTCTATCCCATCGCTTCCCAAGAAGTAGGCCAGAGCAAAACTTCCATTGAAAAAGAGATAAAAGATAGCCATCAAGACAATAAAATATTTCCAAGGAATATTTAAGAGTAAATGATAAGGATCTCGCCAATGATGATACCAAGCACCTAATCCTTCCCAATCAAATTTATTTTCGTTAAACTTAATCCAAAATTTCTTAGAGGAATAAGCAGAAGGGGTGTTTTTACCAGCAGATTTGAGTTGATGAAAAGGTCGAGGAGGGAGCATTAGTAATAACCGGTGTGATTTTTGAATATGTTAGCTTGATTATATTTTTTTGTCTTGTTCAACAACACGAACCTGCGCAGTATTGCTTGATTATTCAACACTACGCAGGTATTGGACTATTTTTCCTGCCTCTTCAGAAGGTACGGGGTTCCTTAGTTGGATCGGTCAGGTTTCTAATAGTAGAATAATTAACAAAGTAGATGTCAAACAGGCAAAAAATGTCCTAATTGTGTTCCATCGATTCCAACGGGATTCAAAATCAAAACGTGCTGTTTTTAACGTCGTTTCATTCATATTCATAACATCCCAAGTTTGTAGTTTATTATTCAAGGGGACATTAATGGTGAAAGTAGGTAATTGAACCCCAAAAATGTAAACCAACGCACAGATAATCAGCAGAGGTAAAAATCCATTTAATTGCCCAATACCAAGTATGGCAGAAGTTATTAAAAATACCACTGAACCAACCCAAACTAAAACAAAAATCGGCTGATTGTTCTGAATAATACCATCTATCACCTGAAAAGCGCGAATAAACTCTCGGTCATTTAAATCGCGGATTCCCGGCATGACCACCAAACCAAAAGCCAACAAAAATCCAGCAACCAAAGAACAGAAAAGTGTCGCGATACTCAAAGAAATTGCTAAGATTACGTCTGTTAACATAGAAAACTCCTTTTATTAATGATGTTTCATCAATTTAATAAGACAAACTAGGTGCTTGGTGAAGATATAAATCATCAACCAATTGTTTCAAGATGAAGTCAGCTACATCAGCATGAGTAATTTTGAGTTTTGAAGTCTTATCCGTTCCTGGAAACCCGTGACGGTACTGGCCCGTACGTTCCCCTTCTATAAAAGCTCCTGCTCGAATAATCGTCCAATCTAAACCACTGTTTTGCACCATGTCTTCTTGTCGTTGATGATCCGCAAACACATTACGTAAAATTAATCCAAACATAATATACTTCCAGTAAAAATTGAGACTTTCCCAACTCTCACCAACTCCTAAAGTGCTTTGACAGATCAACCGTTTCATTCCACATCTTTTCATCGCTGAAATAATGTTTTGGGTTCCTTGTGAGCGAACGGTCCCGCTTAACTTTTTCCCAGAACCCAAGGTACAGACCACGATCTCTTGACCTTGTAGTGCCTGTTCTATCCTTGCGCTGTCCATTACGTCCCCCTGAAATAGTTGCAGTTTGGGGTGCTTAATCTGGAGCTTGAGGGGGTTTCTTGCAAAAGCGGTAACCTCATGGCCTTGTTCAAGAGCTTGTTTGACCACTTGTTGACCCACATTACCAGTTGCACCAAATACTACGAGTTTCATGCTTATATCTGCTTCGTAACAACACTCTCAGCTTAGAGATTTTCTTGCGGGGAAACTATCTCGTTCTTGCTTTAGTTGAAAAATCTTGCGGTCAATTTTCAATTTCTTGCATACAATTTAACCAAAACGTTAAAGAGCATGAACCCTGTTCATTTACCAAAACAGAAGCAACAATGGGAAAACATTCGAGTTGAACACCTTCAAAACCCTCCCGGAGAAGGCAACTATCTTTGTAAGGATAGCCATACTGTTTTTATCTCTGTCTCCCAACGTCCCCTTGAGTATTTACAGGTTCAGGATGGTGTTAGCTACAACGGTTTATATCGTCCTGGGGAGATACTGATTACCCCTGCTAATGTACCTTTATTTGTGCGATGGAAGGGTCAGGAAAATTGTTTACAGATTCAAATCAAAACTGAGTTTTTGCATAATATTGCTCAAGAAACCCTTTCATGCGATCGCAACTTGTTTCAACTCATGCCTCAATTTCAGGTGCATGATTCCCATATTCAAGGGATCACGATGATGCTGCTTGAAGAATGTCAAAAACAAGTGTCTAACAATCAACTTTATCTTGACTCCTTGGCTAACATTTTAGCTGTTAATCTTATTCGACATCATGGTACAACTCAACCTGTTTTACCGGTTTATCAAGGAGGATTATCACCTTATCAACTTAGCCAAATCTTTGATTATATTGATGCTCATCTTGAGCAACATCTTAAACTAGAAGACTTAGCTCAATTGCTGGATCTTAGCCAATTCCATTTTAGTCGTTTATTCAAGCAATCTGTTGGTTTATCTCCTCATCAATACTTAATCGAGCAACGAATAGAAAGGGCTAAACAATTATTGAAAAAAACCAATCAATCCATTCTCGATATTGCTTTAAATTGTGGATTTAGCAGTCACAGTCATTTAAGTAAACAGTTTCGACAAGTCACTGGAATGACTCCAAAAGCTTATCGTATTAGTTAGTTAAACAACTACCAATTATCGTATATTATCCTTGAAACGGATCATAAGAAGAATAAAAAATTTGATGGAGAAATAACAATGATGAACTTGGGAAAATCTAAAAAGATGCTCATAACAAAAGTAATCGGAACGGTTATGGCCATCTTGATGTTAACAACTGGCATAAGTTTTGCTCAAAAACCACCCGTCATGAAAATGACCACAGAAATTCCCCCCGGAATCACAACACCCGATGATATCGAGACTCGTATTGGGACTCTGAATTTTTTTGATGGAGTTCCTATTAAAGACACGACAGAAAAGGTTTACAACTTTTTAGATTTTCAGCATGGATACCAAGCATTTATGAGTGGAATCCAAATTGCTTCGATGGATGCTATTCGTAAAGGAATTTTAGAATTAGGACCGGCTAATACTACTGCTGTTCTTTATGAAGATTTGATGGACTCTAAAGCACTCTTTCTAACAGCAAATACAACCAGCGTTTATATGTTTTCATGGCTTCAATTAGGAAATGAACCGATGGTGATTGAAACGCCACCTAATGTACTGGGAATAATTGATGATCATTGGTTCAAATATGTAACTGATTTTGGACGCTTGGGACCCGATCAAGGGAAGGGTGGGAAGTTCCTGATTTTGCCTCCTGGATATGATGGAGAAGTGCCAGAAGGTTACTACATAGCTCAAACTAACACTTATGGTAACTGGGTGATATGGCGTGGATTTCAGGTGGATGGTTCAACAAAACCTGCTGTTGATGCTACCAAGAAAAACTTCCGCATCTACCCACTGTCAAAGAAAAATAACCCACCGAAAATGAACTTTGTTAACGCTTCTGGTAAATTTGTCAATACAATTCATCGTATGGACGAGCAAATTTTTGATGAAATAAATCAAGTCGTTCAAAGTGAACCAACTGAAGGAGAAAGCCCAGAAATATTAGGAATTTTAGCCTCTATTGGCATTAAAAAAGGACAAGAATTCAAGCCTGATGCACGGATGAGGGACATTCTGACTAAGGCAGCTAATGCGGGTTCAGTGACAGTAAAAACTATTATGTCAAAGCCTCGTGATGAAATGTTCTATTTTTACCCAGGGGAAAGCAATTGGTTAAATCCATTTCCCGGCGGAAGTTATGAATGGATCAATGAAGGTGCCAAATTGTTAGATGCACGAGCAGGATTCCACTTTTATGCAACAGGTATTACTCCTGCTATGGCCAAGAAAATAATTGGAAAGGGTTCAAAATATGCTTATACCTATCTTGATGCTGATGGTAATCCCTTAGATGGCAGTAAAACTTATAAAGTTAATGTTCCACCCAATGTTCCAGCCAAAGATTTTTGGTCTTTCACTATCTACGATAACCAAACCCGATCAATGTTACAAACTGACGAAAGATTCCCAGGAA
>JBFRWG010000109.1:0-73059 GCA_051439445.1 Crocosphaera sp. | reverse complement strand
ATGAGTTGCTTCTGCTTCTTGTAAAACAGATTTTAAATTTTCACCATGAGCAACAATTCCCTTTTCATTATAAGCAATATATTGATCTTTATATAAATCAAGAATGCTCTCACGATTCTTATTTAGTCATTGTAATATAGCTTGATCTTGTTCTTGAGAAATGGAATCAGTCATCTTGATTTTATCCTCCATACTATTATTATAAATCTAACTCCATGATAAGTTTAGAATAGATAAGTAGGTGATTTTTTGCCTCATGTCTTATGATGCAAACAGTCACCATAACTTCATATTAGACTTGATTTTGATCCACCACCTGATTTAGTCTTAGAAATTGAGATGAGTAGTATTTCTCTCAATAAGTTACCTATTTATGCTGCTTTAGGGGTTGCTGGAATTTGGCTATACAATGGGAATAATTTAATAGCTTTTATCATGAATAATGACAGTCAAGATTATGAAGAATCTGCATATAGTTTAGTATTTCCTTGGTTACAATTATCACAAATCCCCCCATTTATTCAACAAATTTTAAACGATGGAGAGACAAAAACCTTAAAAGATTTTCGTCAATGGGTTCGTAATTTTAATTAATTATGTCAATTTGAATATTGATTAATTACGACGTTAAAACTTTGTCCACTCTGGTTAAATCTAAGTCAGAAAAATAATCAATAGCCCAGTTAGAAAGTCTTTGCATAAAGTGATAAGGATAAGTATTGGCAATACCTACTACTTGCATTTTAGCGCGTTTCGCAGCTTCAATTCCTGCCGGACTATCTTCAATAACTAAACAATTTTCTGGTGTTAATTGTAAGGTGTTATCTAACTCGTTAAAACGTTCAACAGCTAATAAATACCCTTCAGGTTTGGGTTTACTTCTTGTTACTTCATCTCCACCGACAATTACTTCAAAATAGCTCAATATTTCTGCTTTCTCTAAGATGAATTTAGCTTCTGAAGATAAAGCACCCGTTACTAATCCGATCCGCAAATTATGTTGTTGTAAATGGGTTAAAAAATCTTTTAATTCAGGATAAATAGGAAGTTCTTTTAACGATTCAATTCGTTGTCGATAAGCAAGAGATTTCGCCTCAATTAAGTTATCTAAATAGTCATCAGAGGTAACTCTACCACGACGATGCAAAATATCTAATAAACAAGCACGATCGCTTCTGCCTAAACATAGTTCTTGATATTCTAAAGGATCAGGGCGTAGGTTTTCTCTTAATAAGATATCATGGATTAATTCTTGATGAATTGCCTCATCATTAATAATCACACCATTGAAATCAAAAATAACTGCTTTTAACATATTTCGTCTTAGGATTAATTCATGTTCGGTAAATACTGTTTAAAGTTCTCTTAATGACTTTTTTGTAAAGCATTTTCCCTCATAGAAATATTATGAAATTCAACTTTTTTCTTATCTTCACAAGGAACCAAGGTTTGAATTAGAAAGTCATCTATTTTGTTGTCCTGATTAGCGATTAATACTCTTGCGGTATGACCGGTTTGTAGAACTTCCTGGCGATCGCATTCTTCATAAGCGTAAATAATCAATAAATCCCCTGTTTCACATAATAAAGCAGCCCCACCATTAGGACAAATCTCTCCTGTTCCTGGTTCTCCTGGAATAACATAAGTTGAGAAGCGATTACCATTATTTAGGTTCACAATATCTACTTCTTCGAGGGGCAAAATCCCCACTTTATCCAATAAAATCGGGTCAACGGTAATACTACCAACATAATCAATATTGGCTTCTGTCACCTTGACTCGATGCAGCTTTGCGTGCATTAACCGAATGGTTCCCATATCTTTAAATTAAGCTAATTCCCCATTATTCATTATAGTGGCATATTTTGATACCTGATGGCAGTCTCAGGTTTTAAGGGTTAACTTTCTTGGATGTGACGGAATTAACATAAATTATGTGACTAAGCTTACAGAGTCATGTGACACAGTTCATCGTCATTGAATAAACTACTGAATATTCTTAATAAGTGTAATATTTTTTAAGTAAATTCAAGTAATTATGACTAAATGGTTAGTAGACGATAGTGGGAATGGCGATTTCCTCACCATTGCCGAAGCGATTGCTGCTTCTGTTGAAGGAGACAAGATTATTGTTAACGGAGGGAAAGATAACCTTCACCAAGAAGCTAACATCCTTATTGATAAAAGCGTAACCATTCAATCTGACTCTGATAGCGCAACCATTGATGCTCAAGGACAAGGTAGAATTTTCCTAGTGGATGATGGGAATGCTACTTCTCAAATTAATGTTAACTTGCAAGGACTGAAGCTCAAGGGTGGCAATAGTCAAGATATTGGGGGTGCTATTCTCAACACAGAAAACCTGACCATCAAAGATACTGTTATCACTGACAACATCGCTCAACTTCGGGGTGGTGGTATTTATAATGCTGACGGTAAACTTATCATTGACAACAGTGTCATTAAAGAAAATAGAACTTTACAAGCGAGTGGTGGTGGTATTTCTAATACCGGTCAACTGGAGGTAACAAAGACCACCATCAAAAATAATTTTGCTTCTGCTGGTGGTGGTATTGCCAATGCAGGAGAGGCCATCATTACCGATAGTATTATCAAGAATCAAGTTTCCTTTGTGGGTGCAGCGATCTATAATTTGGGGGGTAAACTCACAGTTGAGAAAAATAGTGTCATCAAGAAGAATATCGCGCTTATCGATGGTGCCGGCATTCTCAATGTCTATGGTGAGACTGACATTACAAAGAGTAATGTGACTAACAATACAGCTAATGGTCAAGGGGGTGGAGTCTTTTCCTTTGATGGAGGTCTTACAGTTGAGAAAAGCAAGATCACTGGTAACTCAGCTACCTATGGAGATAGTGATGTTCTCGAACTTGATAACCTGATTTTAGCCACACCGGAGCAAGATGTTCTTACGGGAACGATAGGAAATGATCAAATCGTTAGTTTTGGGGAAGATAGTATTATTGATGGTCAAGCAGGGGACGATCTTTTGTTTGGTAATGGAGGGTCAGATACTTTTGTTGTTGGAGTGGATCAAGGACAAGATTTTATTGCAGACTTTACGGATGGCCAAGATTTCATTGGTTTATCAGACGGATTATCTTTTGATGATTTAACCTTCTCTGGTAAAACCATTAGCCTCGGTGATCAAGTTTTAGCCGTTTTAACCGGAGTCGATACCACAACCCTAACAAGTGATGATTTTGTATCAGTGTGATTGATTTCATTATCCACAACCTTCCCAAATCAAAGTATTATAGTTGGTGTTGTTTTAATACTCACGTCATTTTCTAGACATTAATCGTTATGGATATTTTAGCTCTTGGTTGGGTTAGCGTGTTAGCTTTGTTTACTTGGTCTATTGCGATGGTTGTTTGGGGACGCAACGGTTTCTAGTATCGTGGAAACAACTTCTATCCTCAATATACTCTTTCTCACTGCTTTAGTTTTACTCGTTTTAGTCAGTGGGGGAATACTATACTTAACAACCGTAGAATGGCGCGATCGCCGTCGTCAAGACCGAGATAAAAAAAATCAACGCTAAACCCTAGAGGGGACAACCTTTGTCCTCTCTTCTTATTTTTTGGGTGAAATCACCCATTCAGGTGAGTGTTTATCCCTAAGATGGATGAGGCAATGACTGAGGGTTAAGGAGTATCCTGGTAAGTGTAGAAGGCATCAAGCAATAGCCGCTACGGGAGTGTAAAACTATGTCTATCAAAAAATTAGCCTTGGAGACTGTTATTATCCTTACTTTTCTTGGTGCAACAGGTTTAGTCTTTGACTATATATTAAACAATTCCTTCTCTAATCCCCTCATGGGTAACACGATTACCACAGAAGAACAAGTCTAAATGATGTCATGAATTGATGACAAATTGTCAGTCGTTATCCCATTTTACCTCTGTTAGTTCACCCAACTAGATGAAGACTGAAGCCACAAAATTATGGGATATTAAGATCAAGAAAGATTACAAGTTTTCCCTACATCGAGATTTCCTCCTCAGATGTACCAGATGACCTCCTCCACCCTATAAATAGGGTGGTTTTCTATTATTAGTTAGATTGGACAATGTTTCTAACTTGTTCAATGTCTAAATCTAAAGCTTGAGCAATTTGTTCTATACTTAAACCTAATGCTATTAAACGAGGGACAGAAGCAATTTTAACAGCTAACTCTCCTTCTTGTCTTCCTTGTTCTATCCCTTGTTCGATTCCTTCCTCTAATGCTTCTTGATACACTTTGGTTTCTCTAAGATCACTTAAACTAAACATTTTTTCTATCTCCTTACGACTAATTAACGGTAATTTATAGACAAGGATTGTCTCTATTAATTGTAAGATATTTTCTTGCTGTTTGGCATCGTTAAATTCTTGCTTAACTTGTTCAATTAATCCTTTTCCTTGTTCAATAGTTTCGTTTTGAGGACTAATGATTAATTTTAAGGTTTTTAGTCCAATTGATTCTATATTATCTAATTCATTGAGATAATATCGTTCAACTCTGTCTGAGTTTAATATTTCTTGATAACGTGAGATGTTACTTGTTTCGACTTTGCGGTTAGGATAGATGACAACTCCTTGCCAATTATTGGTTAATTTGGTTTGATGTAAGTACAAGAATATTTCACTAAAAAATCGAGAATAAAATGACTCATCTTTTTGAAATTAGACTTCCACAAAATAGAAGAGTTAATCCGCATTGTTAGGAAGAAATACCCCATCAATACCAAACGCTAATTGTTTGATTTCGACAGAAGAAAATTCATATTCATTGACGGTAGTTTCAGTAAGGTTGAGTAAGTAAAAGAAGCAACGAGGAAAAGTTTGAAAGAGTTGATAAAAGATGCTGTCTGTTTTCACGTTATACTGTCAATTATACTAGGCGATCGCTTAGGAATTAGATTGAATAATGTTTCTAACTTGTTCAATATCTAAATCTAAAACTTCTGCAATTTGTTCTACACTTAACCCTAATGCTACTAAGCGAGGGACAGAAGCAATTTTAACAGCTAACTCTCCTTCTTGTCTTCCTTGTTCTATCCCTCGTTCTATCCCTTGTTCTATTCCTTGTTCGATTCCTTCCTCTAATGCTTCTTGATACACTTTTGTTTCTCTAAGATCACTTAAACTAAACATTTTTTCTATCTCCTTACGGTTGATTAACGGTAATTTATAGACAAGGATCGTCTCTATTAATTGTAAGATATTTTCTTGCTGTTTGGCATCGTTAAATTCTTGCTTAACTTGTTGAATCAATCCTTTTCCTTGTTCAATAGCTTCGTTTTGAGGACTAATGATTAATTTTAGGGTTTTTAGTCCGATTGATTCTATATTATCTAATTCATTGAGATAATATCGTTTAACTCTGTCTGTGTTTAATAATTCTTGATAACGTGAGATGTTACTTGTTTCGACTTTACGGTTAGGATAGATGACAACTCCTTGCCAATTATTGGTTAATTTTGTTTGATGTAAGTACAAGAATATTTCACTAAAAAATCGAGAATAAAATGACTCATCTTTTTGAAATTGGACTTCCACAAAATAGATGAGTTTATCCGCAGTGTTAGGAAGAAATACCCCATCAATACGAAACGCTAATTGTTTGATTTCGACAGAAGAAAATTTATATTCATTGACGGTAGTTTCAGGAAGGTTGAGTAAGTCAAAGAAGCAACGAGGAAAAGTTTGAAAGAGTTGATAAAAGATGCTGTCTGTTTTCACATTGTATTTAGGTTAAGTTAGAAGGATAAAAACCCATGAACTCGTAAAAAAAGAACGGAAAATTAGGTCTTGACAATGGGCTGTGATGGCGATAGATTAAAGTTCACAAGCCTTTGTGCGAGAGAAGAATTCCCTAATCCGCGCTGCCCAACCGACAACCTCGGCGTAACGCCTGGGTAAGTGTCCCACTGGTGTAGTGTCTAGTAATTCAAAGCTGAGGTCTGAGTAACGCACATCGTCTCCTCCTTCTCTCCAATCGACACGATCGCAAAACTCGTACCAGATTTTTGCATTATTGCCTCTTATCCCTCCTAATTCATCCATATAGATTTTTTTCTGGACACTGAAACCAAATTTACCTTTACTATATTTAACCCAAAGTTGATCAATGGTGCGTAAGTCATCACAAGGAAAGTTATGGATATCCTCAACCCCTAACCATCCCTCCGAGACTCGGTTAGCAGCTTTAAGCATTACTTTAAAGGTTTCTTGGTCAGCTTCTTTCCATTTCCCTGCTGCGAGGAGATTACAGAGTTTAGTATAATCTACCCCTTTTTCGCTTATGAGGACTACCCCGTTACATGGAGGTTGGTTGTTCTCCTCTATTTCCCGGTGGATGGGTTCTACATCTTCATCCGTTAGTTCTAACTCTTCCTGATATCGCTTTAACTCTTCCCTGACAAAGTCATTATCCAGAGAACCGAAGTCATTTAATAAGTCTTGAGAAAACGATTCATATTCCTTGAGATTTTCTTGTTTCCTCTTAATAGCTTTAACAACCGCTTGTTCTATTCGTTGCGCTTCTTTCGGAGTAATGTTTAATTTCTGACGTAGATTTTCTAAACGACGGCGAACAGATGGAGTAATTTCACCGAACTCGACATAATAACGTTCAATTGCTTTTTTATACTTGTCTTGAGGATTAATAATTTTCGCTTTAAACAGACGAATTGTACCCCCTTCTCTAACGGGATAAAACTCTGGGGTCATTTCCAGATTCGCTTCAACTATTTTTCGTTTAGCATAGTAATGTAATTCTTTAAGAGAAAGCCAGTCATTGCCATCTTGATCGGCTTCTCCTGTATTGACCCCTTCGAGAAGATAATAGGTATAGGCAGAAAGGGGAAGTTCATCTTTTGCCCAAGCGTATTCAGTCGCCCTGGCCGCTGTCAGTATAGCGCGTCCCTCACCCCCTAACTGTTCTTCAATTTGAGGTTTAACAGTCCCTTTGGCACTCATTCCGTCAGGAAATGCCCCACTATGGCAACAGTCGAGGATAATAGCTATTCGCTTCGAGCGACATTTATTCATATACTTATGGACTTGTATGGATGATAAAGCAGTGGTGGGGCGTAGTCTACCGTTATCTTTTCTAGTCTGCTGAGTGGAAAAGTAAAATGTCCCCGTCTCATCCGTAATGCCATGACCAGAGAAGTACAATAAGAGGAGATCATCCCTTTTTCGTTTGTATCTATCAAATAAATCATAAATGGCATCTTCCATCTGCTGTTTTTCTGGGTTGGGCAGCACAGTAACATCAGATTCAAGAAAACCGCCTAATTCTGGATCGATTAAAGCCTTTTTCATGGCCTCAAGATCCGCAGATGTTTTCGGTAACGGTTCCAAATCTTGGGATTCAAATTGACCCGATCCAATTAATAAAGCAATTTTAGCCATTCTTTTGCCATTCTTGTGCTTTTTGGAAAAGATAATCCATCTCTTCGCGACTACTTGCTTCACCCTTGAACTTTCGTCCGTCAGGACTTTCGAGTTCTATTTTAAGCTGTGTGTCTCCCAAGCGATCTTTTAAAAATAGCCCTAATTTTAAAAGATTGGCGGGTTTAACCGATGCTGTTAACAATCCTAACATGAAACCACCAAAGGCTTTCGAGCCTTTTGGTGCTTGATCAATTGCCACTAAATCGGCCATTTCTACAATTTCATCTATTTGTTCTAGCAAATTTTGAGTGACTTCTTGTAACGCTTCGTCATCTAATTCAGAATCTTCAATAGCGATAGTGATCTCAAGATTAGTTTGTTGTGTCATAGTTTCAACATCCTAAAAATTTCTTTATATCATAATATAACTCTTCTGATACTGGTGGACTATTATCGTGGATTGTTTTAACTAAAATGGTGGGTTACGACGGATAATTATGTTCTTGTAATAACCTCAATGATAGCCATCTAACCCACCCTACACTAATGCTAATTAAACCTAAATTGAGAATGGTAATAAATACTTTAGTATTTCCTTGACATTTCAGCCTATCCTAACTGCGATTCACAGATTGGTGGGCATTGCCCACCTTAATTTCCATTAAAATTATCGTCTCACAAATAACGCTTGTCAGGATCAACAGGAATAAACACCTTAGACTTTCTGAGATATTTCCAAGCAATACCATCAGGATCTTTGCTTTGACTCCATTCCGCAAAACCCTCATCGGTTTTACGGCGGCCAATGGTACTGGGAGTGGTATCTAACCGTTTAGCTAAATCAGATTGAATCAAGGTAAATTTTTGCTTTTTCTCACTATCAGCAGAGACTTCTACATTCTCTGAAGTGGTGACAGGTGGTGGCGTTTCAATCGGTGGTGTAGACGTTTCTCTGACTTCTGAAACAGTAGTCGTTTGTTGCAGGGAAGGGGTTTCTTTTCTTTCTTGGGTGTTGTGTTGTCGTTCTTCCTTGAGGGCTGCTAACTGTGCAAAAGGACTTGAAAGGGAAGGGTTTGTTTCAGTTGAGGGTGGGGAACTGACAGCAGTTTCCTCTGCCACCTTGATCGTCTCAGGAATATCAAGATCCGCCTCATCTTCATCAACCTCTAAAATCTCAGGTTCTTCCGGTTCTTCTGCCATCGGTTCACTATCATCGAGGATACTTCCCAATGTGCTGGCTGTGATGAAATAATAGACCTTTCCCTGTTCTGGTAACTCCCGATAGGTAGCACTAAATTCTTCAGCCTTTCTGGCCAAGAAACGTTTGGCACTCCCTGCACTCAAATTCGCTTTGAGAGATAAATCCATCGCGGTGATTTGTCCCTGATTTTCTTGTAGCAATTGATTAAAAATGGGGTTAATCTTAGCACTCCACTGTTGCCATTGATAATTGTCCACCAATTTCCAGACAACAATCAGCGCAACAAATCCTAATACCCACATCCAAGCCTTGTAAAGAAGGACGATCACCGCAGCCAAGGGAAGGATTAGGATCAAGAAGGCGGCCGGGGTTGGATTACCATCGAATACTTTTCCAGTCATAATTTCTGGTTTTCTCTAGTAGTAATGGGCAAAACTGATGTTATTATGCACTACCGCTCTGCCATTATAAATAGCTAAATGTCAAAGAATTCTATATTATCAGCATTTGGCCTTTTTATCCTAATGTTCCCCCTAATGAGAAGACTATCCTAGAAACGGCGGGTTAGGGAAATACCATAAAAAATGCCTAAGAAAATGGAGATGGTGAGGAAAAGTAAGATAACGCTTCCTGGAATGAAGCCTAAAATACCTAAACCCCTTAAAACATAAGTGGTGAGGGTGATAACCAGAGAAACCATGAAAGCGATCGCAATCAAAGAAGGATGAAATGGGGTTGATTTACTCATCGTATTTTATTAACTTAGCAAAAAACCCTATCCTCATGAGGATAGGGTCAACTACTCAGTTTAGACGGCCTAAGGTTTAGTAGTCAAAGTCTCCACCGCCACCAGCCGGGGCTTTTTCTTTCTCAGGTTTATCGACCACAATACATTCGGTGGTCAAGATCATACCAGCGATGGAAGCAGCATTTTGTAAGCCAGAACGGGTAACTTTGGCAGGATCAACAATACCAGCGGCTAACATATCGGTGAACTCTCCACTAGCAGCATCATAACCAGTGTTAAAGTCTTTTTCTTTGACTCGTTCTGCGATCACTGCACCGTTTTGACCAGCATTTTCGGCAATGCGTTTTAAGGGAGCCGTTAAAGCACGCGCAACAATCAAGGCACCTGTTAACTCTTCATTCGCTAGATTGCCATTGGCCCATTCTTCTAGGGTAGGAGTGAGGTGGCCAAGGGTGGTACCACCACCAGGAACAATCCCCTCTTCTACGGCTGCTTTTGTAGCGTTAATTGCATCTTCTAAACGAAGTTTACGATCCTTCATTTCCGTTTCAGTGGCTGCGCCGACTTTGATGACGGCCACACCACCAGATAACTTGGCTAAACGCTCTTGTAACTTCTCTTTGTCATAAGAAGATTCAGAGTCATCCATTTGACGACGGATCAGGTCACAACGAGATTTAACCGCTTCTTCGTTGCCTTCAGCCACAATGGTGGTGTTATCTTTGGTTAGGATAATGCGGCGGGCCGATCCTAACATTTCTACTTGGGTATTTTCTAACTTCAGGCCAGCATCTTCGCTGATCACTGTACCACCAGTTAAAGTCGCAATATCTTCGAGCATTTGCTTACGGCGATCGCCAAATCCGGGGGCTTTCACAGCCGCAACGTTTAAGACACCTCGTAAACGGTTAACCACTAAGGTGGCTAAGGCTTCTTTTTCGATATCTTCAGCGATAATCACCAAAGACTTACCTTGACGGGCCACTTGTTCTAAAACAGGGACTAAGTCTTGAACCAGATTAATTTTTTTGTCGGTGATTAGGATGCAGGGTTCTTCAAATACTGCTTCCATGCGTTCAGGATCGGTGACAAAATAAGGGGAAATATACCCTTTATCAAAGCGCATCCCTTCGGTGATTTCCAGTTCGGTGAACATGGATTTTCCTTCTTCTAAGGAAATGACCCCTTCTTTACCGACTTTGTCCATCGCTTCAGCGATCATTTGGCCGACTTCTTCGTCATTTCCCGCAGAAATAGAACCCACTTGGGCGATCGCTTTAGAGTCTTCAATAGGTTTAGCGTGGGCCGCAATTTTTTCCACTAAAAAGTCGGTGGCTTTATCAATACCCCGTTTTAAGGCGATGGGGTTAGCACCAGCAGCAACGTTGCGTAACCCTTCTTTAACGATGGCATGAGCTAATACAGTAGCGGTGGTGGTTCCGTCTCCAGCCACATCGTTGGTTTTGGAGGCTGCTTGACGAATCAAGGAAACCCCTGTATTTTCGATATGGTCTTCTAATTCAATTTCTTTAGCAATGGTGATCCCGTCGTTGATGATTTGCGGGGCACCAAATTTTTTTTCTAGGACAACGTTACGGCCTTTGGGTCCGAGGGTAACGGCCACAGACTCAGCGAGGATGTCCATTCCTCTTTCTAAGGCGCGACGTGCATCTTCGTTATAAACAATGGATTTAGCCATAGGTTATGCCTCTTGTCGTTGATTCTCGATGAAATGAATAAAGGGAGTGGATAAAGATTTGCCTAATAGGATGGTTAAGCAACGGCGGCTAAAATATCTTTTTCAGATAGTAATACGTAGTCGTCTCCAGATAGCTTGACATCAGTGCCAGCATATTTGGAGTACAGCACTTTATCGCCAACTTTTACGTCTAATTCCGCACGACTGCCATCATCGTTGCGTTTTCCAGGTCCAACCGCTACAACTTCACCGATCTGGGGCTTTTCTTGTGCATTATCGGGAAGTAAGATCCCTCCTGCTGTTTTTTCTTCGGCGGGGCTAACTTTTACAAAAATGCGATCGCCAAGGGGCTTAACGGTAGAGACGTTGATACTAATTGCTGCCATTTATAAATCCTCCTAATGTTTATCATGGGGTCGAGGGCTTTGTTTAAAAAGTTTAGCACTCTCACCTTCCGAGTGCTAATTTAGCGAAATATGGGGAGTGATTGCAATAGTTTTCTGGGTACGGGTTACCGAACTTTCAAGGGTTGTCTCGTTTACTTAGAGACTGTTTATAAACAAAATATTAAGACGGGTTCGGTGGGAAAATGATCCTAAATCTGCTAACAAACAATCTTTTACTTTAATCTTCCTGAACGTAAAATACTAATAATTAACCAAACTCCTAATAAACTTGCTGCTGCAAATAAAACGGTACTAATTAAGGATAATTGTTGGGTAGGGGAACCAATAGAAATAATGGCAGCACCCATAATTAATGATCCTAAAACAATACTAAAAGAAAGACGATTAGCAGAAGCATCTACACTCCGTCTTAAAGGTTCTAATTCCCTTAATCTAAGATTCCATTGTAAGGTTTCTGAAGATAATCTATCGAGTAAAATTTCTACTTGTCGGGGGGTTTTTAAATAGATAGATTTGAGGTCTAAAACTGTTCTTAAACTGGTTTGTAAGGGGGTATCTCCGATTAACTGACGACGGAATAAATCGGTCATTAAGGGTTTAATTTCATCAAAGAGATTGATCTCAGGGTTAAACTGTCTGGCGGCCCCTTCTAAGTTGGCTAAACATTTAGCATAAAGTCCTAAGTTTCCTGGTACTTTTAACTTATTTTGTCGGGCAATTTGTAAGATTTCATAAACGACTTCACTAAAGTTAAATTGGGAGAGACTAATATCATAATATTTGCGTAAAATTCTTTCATAGTCACCCTTTAATACTTCTAAACTTGGTGGTTGTCCTGACTCGGATAATTCAATAGTTAATTGGGTACAACTTTGGGCATCTAAATCAAATATTGCTAACAATAATTCTGTTAAAATTTGTTGGGTACGAGGATCAAGTCTCCCTACCATTCCACAGTCAATAATAGCAATTTTTCCGTTATCCAGATAAAATATATTACCGGGATGAGGATCGGCATGAAAAAAACCATCTAAATAGATTTGTTGGAAAAATGCTCTAAATAATAAAGTGGTAATTTCCTGTTTCTTTTTAGTCAGGGGTTGACGACTTTCTGGAATGGTTAAATCTGCTTGTAAAATGGGTTTACCCTGTAACCATTCTAAGACTAAAATCTTTTCTGTTGTCATCTCCCAATAGACTTTAGGAATGACTAATTGTTTTGTTTCAAACCAACGACTTTCCGATAAATTCTGTCTAATTCTATCAGTATAACCTGCTTCTTTGGTAAAGTTTAACTCTGCTTTAATCGCTTGAGAAAACTCATCGGCTAGTTTAACAATATCATAGTTTTGTCCAAAGTCTGTTAAAGAAACTAATTCCGCAATTCCTTTAATTAAATTAATATCTTGATCAACAATTGTATCAATTCCTGGACGTTGGACTTTAATGGCAACTTCTTCTCCTGTGGTTAAAGTTGCCCGATGAATTTGTCCAATTGAACCAGCAGCAATAGGCTCTTGATTAATATTACTAAAAACTGACTCAATCGGTTGTTGTAGTTCTTGCTTCAAAAGTCTTTCAATTCCATCCCAAGAAACAGGGGGAACATTGGCTTGTAACGCCGTTAACGCTTTAATATAACTAGGGGGTAAAATGTCAGGACGGGTGCTTAAAATTTGTCCTAACTTGACATAAAAAGGACCTAATTCAACTAAAATGTTCTTTAATACTTCTGGGGTAGGAATTTGGGGATCTTCCGCTTTTCCCCCTGTTAATAAACCTCTCATATAGTCCCACCCATTACTGAGGACAACCTCAATAATTTCTCGTTGACGCGCACTGGTTTGGGTTAAAGAAAACATTTGAATTTCTTTTTAGTATTATCTTAGGTAAGGATGGAAATTTTTTTAATTGTAGGGAAATCAAAGGGGATATTAGTTGATTTTTAATCCCCTAAACTCTTTTTCTAATCGATTAGATTAGAAATTAGTTAGTTTTACATTCTCTAGTTTCAACATTATAAAAGGTTTTCAAATTGACTCTTACTTTGTATTTCTTTGAGTAATTTTTTAATGTCCTGGGTACGATTTTTCGGAACAACAAGGGTAACATTTTTATCCCGAACAATCACTACATCCTCTAAACCAATGGTAGCAATAACATCATCATCATTGCTACTATAAATAATATTACCTTTGCTATCTAAAGTAACATGATTGCCTAATTCTGTATTATCTCCATTTCCTTCAATTAACCGTTCCAAAGAATTCCAATCTCCTAAGTCATCCCAACCAAAATTAGCCGGTAACACATAAGTTAATTGAGTCTTTTCCATCAAAGCATAATCAATACTATTTTTTTCCAATTCCCCATAAGCTGCTTCTCCTTTTTCTTGAAGGGGTTTAATCACTTGGGGGGCGTATTTTTCTAACTCTTCTAAAACAACTCCTGCCCGAAAAATAAACATTCCACTATTCCAACTAAAACCACCGGTTTCAATAAATGATTTAGCGGTTTCCAGGTCAGGTTTTTCCCTAAAACAACTCACTTTGTAGACTGGTAAATTCTCAATGGTGTGGGTTAACTTTCCCTGTTCAATATAACCGTAACCTGTAGATGGATAACTGGGTTTAATCCCTAAAGTAACAATGGCCCTTTCCGTCCCTGCTAACTCAGAGGCGGCCTTTAAAGTGGCTTCAAACTCATCGGTATTCTTAATCCAATGATCCGCCGGAAAAAAGCCAATCACCGCCTCTTTTCCGTAGCGTTTGCTAATTTCTAATGTTGTCCAAGCTACGGCAGGGGCCGTATCTTTTCCTTGGGGTTCTACTAGGAGATTACCACTAGGTAAATTCCCCAATTGTTCTCTAACGCCATCAGCAATGGGGGCCGCCGTAATTACCCAAAGATTGTCCCAAGTTTGGCCCAGAGGTAACAGACGTTTAGCCGTTGCTTGTAATAAACTTTCTCCACTGCCATCGAGAGATAAAAATTGTTTGGGACGTTGACGACGGGATAGGGGCCAAAAGCGTTCCCCTTTGCCACCGGCTAAAATAACAGGAATTAAAGGTTGAGTCATCTTCCTCTGTGGTTAATCAGGTTATCAACTGATTGTATCTTAAACAGAAGTTTGAGAGAAATGCCTTAGTCTGAGAGGGTTTTCTGTACCTGAGACAGATGGGGATTAGCCTCCATTGCAGAGGCTTTAAGAACAATCCATAATCCGGTTTTGGGATCGCGGTAGGTACGAAAAGGGTTAGGTTGAAGAGGTTTTTGGGATGCTTTAGCCATAATCTCGAAGCAATTTACCTAATTTATATTTATTGTAATATAAGGAGAAATACGTAAAGTGACCGGGACAGACTCGATACGGTGATTGTGATCACACCTAAAATTACTGATATAAATGTTGGCTTGCTGAAGACGGTTTAACGCTTCTCCTAGGCGATCGCAATCGGCAATTAAACTAATCCTAACGTAGGATATTACTGTAAGGTGGGCAGTGCATCGGCCTGCATGATTTGGTGGTTCTATTGATGTCCTAAGCATAATCCATAGTGCTATAGCACTTCTCATACTTGTGAGGTACAAAATTTTCTAGTTTTAGGAGTCTCCGAGTCAGGAGTCTCCGAGTCAGGAGTTCAATATGAGGTGTACCTCATGAGTCCGAGAAACGCTATATATGCTATATTTAATTGTATTTACAAGTCTTTAGAATCAGTAAAACACAAATAGGATCTAATAATTGGTTATTTAGAGAAAGTGCTAAATTATTATCAAAATTTTATAAAGATCAAGAAAGATATAAGGAGTTGGAACAACTTTCTTTAGAAGTCTTAAAAATGATGGGAAAAGAATTCAAAGAAGATCCGCTTACTTTTTTAACTGAAATTAATAAATTAATCAAATTTTATGAAGATGAAGAACAATATGATCGAAAAAAATATAAAGCATTAGAGAAATTATATTTAGAGTCTTTAGAACTTAATCAAGAAGAAATAGATAAAAACCCTGACACTTTTTTAAACAGAGTAGATGATTTAGCACAATCATATACACAACAAAAAAGATATGAAAAAGCCAAAAAACTTTATTTAAAAGTCCTTGAAATGTATAAGGAAAAACTGGGAGAAGATTCTCCTTATATAAAAAGAATCTTATTTAAAATGGAAGTAATTGAGACATATATAGATACATAGGTGTTAGATAACGATAGGCTTGATGAAGTACAGCTAATTTTTGTCTCAAAGCCATAAACTCTGTACCTTGCAAGTATAGAAACTGATATGTTTATGTATAACGAATCCCTGCTTGTTGAAGACGATTTAAGGCTTCTCCTAGGCGATCGCAATCGGCAATTAAACTAATCCGAACATACCCTTCTCCCCCTTCACCAAAAGCATTCCCTGGGGTAAAGACAATCCCTGTTTTTTGGAGAACATCCAGGGCAAAATCCGTCGAATTGGTATTAGTTGGACACTTGACCCAAAGGTACATGGTTGCTTGGGAAGGTTTAATGTTCCAACCGAGTTCTCCTAATCCTTTGATGAGAAAATCCCGTCGGGTTTGATATCTTTGTTGAACTTCTTTGATATAAATATCAGGTAAGTTTAAAGCTGTTTCGGCTGCTGCTTGAACTGCAGCAAAAATTCCATAATCTAAATTAGTTTTTAAGGTTCTTAGCCCTTGAATAATTTCCGCATTTCCTACCACAAAACCCACACGCCAACCAGCCATATTATAGGTTTTAGAAAGGGTATGAAATTCTACTCCAATTTCTTTACCCCCAGGAATTTCTAATAAGCTAGTGGGTTGATAACCATCAAAGGCTAATTCGGCATAACAAAGATCATGAACTAACATGATTTCGTAATGGGTTGCCCACTTCACTATCTCCTCAAAAAAATCTCTTGATGCTGTTGCGGTTGTGGGATTATTGGGATAATTGAAATATAAAATTTTAGCCGCCTTGGCCACGGTTTCAGGAATGGAATGGATATCAATTAACCAGTCTTTTTCGGCTGATAAAATGATTGGATAAAGGTTAGCCCCCGCAATCAAGGGTCCACGAAAATGGGCCGGATAGGAAGGACTAGGAACTAACACCACATCCCCAGGATTGATATAAGCTAAGGCTAAATGACCTAACCCTTCTTTTGAGCCGATTAAAGGTAATGCTTCGCTACTGGGATCGAGAGCTACCCGATAACAGCGATGATACCAAGCGGTAATGGCTTGACGAAAACTAGCCGTTCCTTCAAAGGGTGGATAACCATGGGTTTGGGGCTTTTGTAACGCTGCGATCGCCCCTTCGATCACCGGTGGCGGTGCCATTCCATCAGGGTTTCCCATCCCTAAGTCGATCAAATCTAACCCCTGTTCTCTGGCCTTGGCTTTTAGTTCATCTAAGCGGGCAAAAACATAGGGGGGCAGGGCCTTTAAGCGATCGGCGCGACGCATCCAACTCAAACTCATAGTTACGGGAGTTCTTAAAAGTACAAGCAATCTTCAATTGTAACAAAACACGGGAGCGCAAAAACCTCTATTTAGAGATGAAGTTAAAATATTATTGAATTTTTTCTCAAGTCTAGAATTATTAGCTAGGCTGAGAATAGCGTTCTAAAAAAAACTATGTGTGGTATAGCCGGAATTTGGGGCAAAACAGAACAAACTAGCGTTGAAGCGATGATGAATACTATTGTTCATCGTGGTCCAGATGCCAATGGTATTTTTAAGCTTCCCAATGGTTCAGGTATTTTGGGACATCAAAGATTGAGTATTATGGATGTAGATGGGGGCGATCAACCCATCCATTCTAAAGAAAATACCCAAGCTATTATTGGTAACGGAGAAATCTATAATTATCCTAAATTGTTACCAGAATTACAGAAAAAATATAAATTTTTAACTAAGAGTGATACTGAAGCGGTTTTACATTTATATGAAGAAAAAAATATCACAGCAGTAGGTGAATTAGATGGGATGTTTGCCTTTGCTATTATTGATGATAATAAGTTTATTGCAGCCCGTGATCCTATCGGGATTAAACCCCTTTATTATAGTGAAAAAGATGGCAATTTTTGGTTTGCCTCGGAATTAAAAGCCATTACTCAATTTTGTGAAGAAGTTAAAGAATTTCCCCCTGGTTATTTCTTCTCCTCAGAAACAGGGTTTTCTCAGTATTACACCTTACCTGATATTCCCCCTCAACGGGAGTCTGATGTTGATGACTTGATTCAAGAAATACGAGAAACGGTAGAAGCATCTGTGGTCAAAAGATTGATGTCAGATGTGCCTTTAGGGGCTTTTTTATCAGGAGGGTTAGATAGTAGTATTATTGCTGCGATCGCTAAAAAACATAAGTCGGAATTACATACTTTTTCTGTTGGGATTGCAGGGAGTAAAGATATTAATGCTGCGCGGTTAGTGTCTGATTATTTAGGTACTATTCATCATGAATATATTATTACCCCCGAAGAGGCGATCGCTAAACTGCCTGAGATTATTTATTATCTAGAATCCTTTGATCAAGACTTAGTTAGAAGTGGGATTCCTTGTTATTTTACCTCTCGTTTAGCGGCTGAATATGTGAAAGTGATTCTTACAGGAGAGGGCGCTGATGAATTATTTGCCGGTTATACTTACTATAAAGAAATTCCTGATGATGATATATTACACACAGAATTAAGGCGTTCAGTGAATAGTTTACACAATATTAATTTGCAGCGTGTTGATCGGTTAACTATGGCTCATTCTATTGAGGGAAGAGTGCCATTTTTAGACCTAAAAATGATTGAGTTAGGTCAGAAAATCCCGGCACATTTAAAACTGAAAGGTGATCCTCCTGTAGAAAAATGGATCTTACGAAAAGCTTTTGAAGATATGTTACCAGAGGAAATTGTTTGGCGCAAAAAAGAACAATTTGATGAAGGGAGTGGAACCGTTGACTTATTAACTGAAACTTTGAAAGATGTGATGAATGAAGAACAAGCGAAACAGTATCAAAAAGAACATTCAGATACCATCTTAAGGTCTCCAGAAGAGTGTTACTATCATCAAATTTTTATGAAAGCTTTTGATAACCCTAATGCTCTTTTAACCAATGTTGCTCGTTGGGCAGAAACCCGTTTATAACAATCTGTCGTAACCCACCACAAAACCAAAACTCTCTTCTTTTTTAAAAATTAGGCGATCGCAGTTGTAGCAATTTCCTATCCGTAGGGGTCAACGGCCGTTGACCCCTACACAAATCAATTAAATTTCCTCTTCAACCCCAAAATATAAGGCTGCATACTGGATAATGTCCTCAGTATAAGGAATTAACTCTGGGAGATAGGTTTCGATGGTTTCGGTGACAGCATCAGCAAACTCAACATAGCTACCGGTTTTGTTTTTGACAAAGGGTTCAAGTTGTTTCATCAACTCGTAGTTACTGCTAATGTCTAAGTTTTGCATGGTATTTTCCAAAGAATCTTCAGCCTCTAGGGAAAATTCAGGTAACACTCGGCTAACAAAGGTTACTCGGTGCATCAGTCGCCAACAACCCGGCTTTTTCTCTGCTTGGTTAGCTTGACGCATAGCGATCGCATTGGGATGACTGCTTTGTTCTAACCATATAGGATCGATAACCTTACTGAACAAGTCTTCAAAGTTTTCTTTGGAAGAATCTAAGTAAAAGGTCATGAAGCGATAAGCATCTACTCGACCAGTTACCAGTATTGGATCATAACCTTCATACTCAGGTAAACCTGTTACTGGATCGTATTGTTGCATATCTCCAGATGGATTAATAGCGAGATCGATGCTAAAGGTTTTAGTAGCTTCTTTACTCTTGGTTTTGGTCATGTTGAGGCTTGTTCCCTGAGAATTATTCATCTCATATCCGTTAAGGACAAAAGCATCTATATCCAATGATGAGCCAAAAGAAGAAGCACTATTAAAAGAGTAAGATCCACTAATGCAGTCCTGCATAATATCCATTGTGTCTGTTGTTTCAGCAAAAAAACCACCATCGGCTGTCCAGACATAGGTATTAGCAATATTGCGCTTAGAAAATTGCCGACCGAGACTTTGGTTTTTTCTGATAGCATCATCATAGCTACTATTAGCCGCTATTTGACCAGCCCCTGGCAACAAACCACCAAGAATTTTCGAGAACCCTTGATTGATATTTTGATCCGACAGGGGAGAAGCATCAAAGTTGTTGTAGTAATTTTGTAACTCCTGCTTTTCTTGATCAATCTGTTTTTTCAGGGCGTAAGCTTCTTTGGGTTTAAAGTAGCTGTATTCCCCATAAGTAGCTGCTTGAGGATAATTGGGATCGGTGCAGACACTACCATCTTCTTTATAACCAACCTTACCATCAAGGGTTCCTTGCTGGGTATAGCGAGGGTTGAGGGGAAAGGCAATAATATTCCAATCTTTGGGAATATCGGGGTTAGGTTGGAATTGCAAGGACACTAAGGCGTTATTGTGAGCCAAACGTAAAGCAAAAATATCAGCAGTTTCTGATTGTACTAAGGCTAAACCACTATTACCCGAAAGCCAACGCCGTCCAACATTAGGATTAAGCTGCCCTTGTTCGTTCGGGGATTCCCAATTTCCCCCCAGAGATGCGCTCATTTCCCGACTGATATTAACCCCTGTGGACATACTTTGCTCCTCAAACCAACCACTAGAAGCATTAACAGTACGTCCTCTTTGAGTTTTGTATTCAATATCGATTGTTTTGGTCGTTCCTAGACCGAAAGGAGCAGTCACGATTTCCATTTCTGAGCCCCCTCCCATATACTGAGAACCTTCATAGGAATTGTTGTAACCCGTCTCTTTGGAAGTTGCGTAGTTATACATCACTTCATCTGCTTGAACAAAAGTGATTTGGGAACCGGCTCCTTCGTAGGTTCTTGTGCCAGTTCCTTGAGTTCCATAGGTCATGTTTTCACTGGGAACCGGCGGTGTTCCTTCGAGATAACCGATAATTTGGGGGTTAAACTGTGCTTGACCGATCCATTCAGTCACTAAATTCCCCACTTTGTAACCGGTATATAAATGCCATTGACCTTCTTTTATGTAGCTATAACAGCGTTTCATAATTCCTAAGAGGTTATAATCGGCATCGTACTGCATATCCGCATATTCCTGTACCGCAGGACTGCTATCAATTGTGTCATGGAATTGAGTTTCTACCCCTGAAAAGGCGGAACGTACTTGAGCAATATCGTTGCTGATGGGTGCGGTGGAAAGGATAGAACTGGGTTGAGTGTCTCCTGTTCCTAGTTGTAAATGGTTTCCAAGCAGGGAGGAGTCTTTGAGTTCGGTTTCGTCTTCCGAGTAAAAGTCAAAGGTATAGTTGGCGATGAGGTCTTGTTTTTCCCCTTTGAGTCGGGTAAAGAGATTGTCTTGAAGTTGTTCTTGGGTGCGACAAACTTTCCAAATGCGGATTTCTTCGAGGATGCCGTTAAAATACTGTTGGTAACTGCCACTTTTTTTGCAAGCTGCGAGGGTAAATTGTTGATCTCCCCAATCTAAATCCGATATTGGGTTAGTTTTGACCGATTGACCATTGAGATAGAGTTGAAATTTAGACCCTTGAGGATCGGGATTTTTCACCCATTGCACTGCACCAGCAAATTTACCATGACTGCTACTTTTGCTATCGTAGGCAATATTTCCCTCATTTTCTTCAAAACGCCACCAAGCAATTAACCCTTGTGCTGCTGGGTCAATTTCACTGTAGAGAGCATCTTGTTCTAGGGCGGTATTCCAGAGACGAATTTCGCTGATAATACCATTAAAGAGACTCTCTTCACTATTGATAGAAATGCGCCCTATTTCTAACTCTTGGTCACTGGTTCCGGCATTCCCTTCAAAACGATGATTAACTGACTCTGTTTGCTCAATATAGATTTTAATGTCGTCCCATTCCTGAAAATCAACGGAGGTGGTAACATCGACGGTTACAGTTTCGGTTTTTTCATCGCCGTTTTCATCCGTATATTGAATATCAATGTCTTTTTTCTCTTTGCGCTCAATGGTTTTTTGACCACGCTTACGAGTAACTGCAATTTTCTGGAAACTGTTGGCTTGCAGAGCATCTTTAGACTTGACCCAATGATAACCATGATTTTTGTCTTCAAAAACAAAGACAAGCGTTCCATTACCGTGAATATAGAGGGCGTAGGGAACATCTTAATCCGTACCGTCTTTTAACTTACCTTTGCTGATTAATCCCTGCTTTTGACTTAATTCTCCTGTTTTGAGGAAAATTTCTATGGTTAAATCTTGGGAGATGTTGAGAAAAGCGGCTTTACCACATTTGAGGTAGCCACCGTTGAATTGGATGCCATAGGATTGATTAAAGACTGCGGCCAGATGTTGCCAACTGTTGAGGGGTAAAGGTGTTTCGCTTTCAACGCTATGAATATCCGCCCCAGCAATAACCGAGTACCCACTTTCTCCATGCAGTCTGAGGGCTAGGGTATATTGAGAATTAGGGGAATAGTGATGAATTAAGGTAACAATAGTATCAGTTTTGGTGTTATGGTCAGAATTGACCCAAGCTTCTACGGTGACATCTCCTTGGATATCCAGTTTGCTCAATTTCGTCTCATCTGCTAGGGCAATATAATCATTTATCCCATCAAAATTATAGGCTTTACCGGGGGAGTCGGCAACCCAAGCACAAGATTGGCTGAAATCGCCCCCTGTGGCTATGCCATTGCTCACCTTATCTTGAGTTTTACCAACGGAGACGAGTAATAACAAAGAACCTTTTTTCAAGTTATAGGTGACTTCGTTGGCAATAGCAAGGCTTTCATAATCATAAGGAAGCCAGTAAAGGGCTGTGTTTTCCCCTACTTCTAAGCTAATGCTCTCAATGGGGATGGTTTCTGCTTTCCGTTCTACATCCTGACTGACGATGACTTTGATCCCACCGACGATTTTAGAGCCTCCCAGTATTAAAGTATCTCCTTGTTTGAGAGCTTGTTTGAGGGGACTCGCTAATTCTAAGTTAGTTACTTCACCAGTAAGGACTGTTTTGAGGGTAGTCAGAAACACCTTTTGGTTAGCTTCCCCATTCAAAACTTGAGCAAAAGCAACAGCTTGACGAGGCACTCGGCTCCAAGTTTCGGTAATGTTCATCGCGGTGTTGGCAATGGTAACGGTACAGTAATCAGCCATTGTGCCATCACTCACTTTTACAGTTGTTTCCGTAGTCTGAGCATCTGCCGAACGGGCAAACAAGTTGATACTATTTTTTTCTGTAGCCAGAGTATATTGAGCTTTGGCGGTGTTGGTGTCGTAATAAGCAGCAAAAAATTCCCCTTGTAACCCCCGGAAGTAAAGGGCCAGTTTACCCATGGCACTGTCAAAAAATTGAGGCGTTTCTTGGCTAGATGCAAAGCCCAATAATCCCCCTGAAACCGTTAATCCCAAGGAGTCTGTATGCAGTCGGTTCATGGGTAAGTTGACACCCTGAGCTAAACGATCTCGTATTTCTTTGGCTTCTGCCTGCATCTGTTCTAGTTCTTGTTGTTTTGACTCAGTGAGATTTGCGAAGATATAAGCTGCACCTGCGTTATCTCCCCCACTTGCTTGTCCATAAGCTCCCACAATAGCATAGTCTCCACTGATGGCTACTGAATAACCACACTGAGCATTTGGTACTTGATCACTCCCTTGGAGTTTATTTTTTTCCGTCCAAATCTGCCCTTCGCGGGCGAAGACATAAGCTGTATTTGGTTTCCTGTATTCTGGATAAGCTCCCACAATGGCATAGTCCCCACTGATGGTCACTGAACAACCAAAATGATTACTGTCTTTTCCCTCACTCGCTTGGAGTTTGGCTGTTTGTATCCAACTATCCTCTTCGCGGGCAAAGATATAAGCTGCACCGTCCTTTGATGCCGTCTCGCTTTCGCTTAACTTAGCTCCGACAATGGCATCGTCCCCACTGATGGCTACTGAACAACCAAAATAATCACCTTCTTCTAGATCATCCGGTTGGAGTTTGACTGTTTGTTTCCAACTCCCCCCATCGTAGGCGAAGATATAAGCTACACCTGCGAAACTTCCCACAGTGCCTTTAGCATACATAGCTCCGACAATGGCATCGTCCCCACTGATGGCCACTGAATAACCAAAATAATCCCCTTCTTCTAGGTCCATCGGTTGGAGTTTGGCTGTTTGTTTCCAACTCTCCCCGTCGTAGGCGAAGATATAAGCTGCACCTGCGTAACTTCCCGCACTGTCTTCACGATAAGCTCCCACAACGGCATAGTCCCCACTGATGGCCACTGAATAACCAAAATAATCACCTTCTTCTAGATCCGTCGGTTGGAGTTTGGCTGTTTGTGTCCAACTCTCCCCGTCGTAGGCAAAGATATAAGCTGCACCTGCGTAACTTCCCGCACTGTTTTCATCATAAGCTCCCACAACGGCATAGTCCCCACTGATGGCCACTGACCAACCAAAATAATCACCTTTTTCTAGGTCCGTCGATTGGAGTTTTGTTTCTGGCCATTCAAAGTCACCATTATTAATTGCTTCTTGTAACTTTGATATCTCTCCTTCTAATTCGAGAAGTCGGCTTTCATCCTCGGCCGTATCACTGCTCAACGGTTCTCCCAAATTAAGCACATCGGGAACTTGTACTAACTTACCCTCACGGGAGAGGGCAAAATCTAATACCCCGATATAATTCTGTTCAGTGGCATCATCCGTTGCTACAGCCAACATCACCCGTGCATTTTTCTTGAGGGGTTTTTCTTGTTGCTCATAACCTGTGCTGGCCTTTTCCTGTTGATAATACAACTGGGCAGTTAACCCCGACTCAATGGTTCGTCCTGCAAACTTAAAGCTAGTGCGCCGAATACCCCCATCATCCCCTACGAGTGCATCAGATTTCACCCAAGTAGCCCCATAAATCGTCCCGTGATAAGCGTTTGCCGTTTGGTCATAAACCGTATTTCCCGATCCTTCATCAAACCGCCAATACCCCACTAAACCAATTTCGTTACCAATTAAGCGATGATGATAGTCTGCTTTAATTTCATCCTCTGAACGGGCGCGGTTCCAGATACGGAGTTCGTCGATTTTGCCGGGGTAACAAGGACCATTATGAGCCGCCCCTAAGACTAATCTTGTTGGGACAAGTATGGGTATAGTCTTCTGAGTTCCTTCACAAACTAGCTCCCCATTGCAGTAAATTTTCATTACTCCCTCAGTAGCATCTTTGGTAAACCCCCAGTGAGTCCATTTCCCTTTATAATCACTTTCGTTAGCCGCATAGGAAATGTTCTCGTAACCGTCATGATTGCCAGAGTCAAAGTAAATGTTTCCATCTTTCCAAGGTAGGTGTATGTTGATCAACCTTGCGTCATTATCGTCAATCCCATGAAAGATAGAATTATTTTGCGGTAGCGTCTCTCCTCCATAAGCCCAAAAACTGACTGTAATTTGATCCCCTGCTGGGATACACTCAGGAGGAAGTTCAATATAATCATCTACCCCATCAAATTCTAAAGCGGACTCTCCATAACCTTCTTGAGAGAGGATAGGAATCAACTCTTCCCCTGTAAAGGGACATTTGCCCGGTTTTCGCTCAAAAACAGAGTCTTGATATTCAGGATCGGGACTGGTGTAATATTGGGTTCCTTGGGTATTAAAGAAACCGTCTGCACCCCGTTCGATGTTAAAGGAGTCAATTAACTCCGTTTGGTTGTTGTGGGCAAAAATTTGCCAGCGTTGTACTTCTGCGATCGCAGTGGGCAATAATAAGACAGAAAAGCGTCCCTGTTGTAAATTCTTAATAAAGTCCAATTCTTGGGTGGGTTCATAGAAGGGGTTGCCCTCTAAATCTTTTGACCCTAAACTATCTTTACTACTTTGGGGACGGGTTTTATGGCGACTACGTTGGTAACGCACTTCTAAGTTGGGTTTAAGTTCGCTTCCGGCTAAAACAAAGCGATCCACCAGCAAGGTATTATTAACAATGGGAACTTTATTGCCACCGATATCGGTGACGTAATCCTCTTCTGGCCGTTGATTTAACCCGGAACACCCCCCGTCTTGGGTTTTGAAGACCATATCAGGGTGAGCGGTTTCAATGGATTGACGAAAGATATAGATATATTTTTGGTCAGAAAGTGCCTGAAAAGGCGCATCTGCCGTTAAACGGGCGGTACTGGAGAGAAAAGTATCAATTTCTTCGGGTTGGAGTATTCCCCGTTCTCCTTCTTCCCGACTCCCCTTTTTAACCACTGGTATTAAAGTTGAACCGGCGATCGCATATCCCACTTGAGATATTTCGTTAGAAAACCGCAATTCTGTGGGATTTTCCGGCCAATAATTGACATCTAATTCAGTTTCTTCTTTATCATCATTTAAGTTGAGAACACTGTAGTAAATGCGCCGTTGATCGTCCATTCCCAAGGAAACGATCATTCCTTTATGATTCACCAAGGTGGTGTATTGATAGGTCTTATCTGTGTAAGTTTTGAGAAAGTTTTCAGTAATAGTCATTGTAGCGGTGACAGAAGTAAAAATTAGAACTGGTTGAGCAAATTCTCAAAACTGATAATATCACGATCAAGATCGTGATATTTTTTATGAAAAAATATAAAATTTATCTAAAAAATTTATCAAAACATGATAAGTAATCGACAAAAAATAGTCTAAATAAGCTTGATTTTCTTGATAGATTGCCCCTCTTTTTAACTGAAATATTGCATCAGAAAATAAATACTTAATTTGCAAACTTGATAAAATCAATTTTAATATTTTTAAGGTTAATTTAAAGTCATTCTACCCACTTTTTTTCCATAGTTTTTGTTTAAAAAATTATTTTTGAGTAGGTGAAAAAATATGATTTTAAGGGGAAGAGAAGTCAATACAACTGATAAGTTTTCCTGAGATATAGCATTTCTCAGAATCATGAGGTACACCTAATATTTGAAATCTAACTCCTGACTCCTAAAACTAGAAAATTCTGTACCTCACAAGACGCGAGAACTGCTATATCAACTCAATTTTATGGTTGAAAAATATGTAGTTGAAACTGTTGAGATAACTCCTCACAAACCTTGATTCCTCGAATACTATTACCCCGTTTATCGAGAGGAGGGGAAAACACACCAATACCCATCACCCCTGGAACGACTGCTAAAATACCGCCTCCTACACCACTTTTAGCAGGGAAACCCACTTTATAGCACCATTCTCCTGCAAAGTCATACATCCCGCAAGTAAACATAACACTGAGCAAATCTTTGATATAGTCAGGATTAATAGCGGTTTTACCTGTGAGGGGGTTAACCCCTTTATTGGCCAAGGTTGCAGCCATAATCGCTAAATCCTGACAATTAATAATAGCAGAACATTGTTGAAGATAGAGATCAAGGGTATGTTTAATATCCCCAGAAATCATGCCAAAATTACGCAATAAATAAGAAATGGCCCAGTTGCGATCGCCTTGATTTTCTTCAGAAACCACAGCAGATGTATCCACATAAACAGGATGTCCCACATAACGCTCATACATTTTTAAGATACGGTTAAGCTTATGTGCCGGACTTTTTCCTTGGATTAAACTGGTCATAGCGATCGCTCCAGTATTCACCATACAGTTGTAGGGACGTTTAGAATTTTCTTCCACTTTAATAATAGAATTATAAGCATCTCCTGTGGGTTCCACATCGACTTTAGTTAAGATATAGTCTCTGCCATGATCTTCTAAGGCCAGTCCATAAGCAAATACCTTGGAAATCGATTGAATCAAAAAAGATTGTTCACTATCGCCTACGGTATAAACTTGACCATCAATGGTAACAATACAAATAGAAAACCAGTTGGCATCAATATCTACTAAGTCAGGTTCACTAACATAAATTTTTCCTTCGCTTAAGGGTAAATATTTTGCATATAAATGGTGTAAGAAACTTGGTAAACTCTCTTGATTTTTGAAGAGAGAAGAGATAATTTTCTTTTTTTTATTAAGGGGATGATGAGTATAATCGGGCTTAAAAATATGCAGTTTAAACTGTTGAGAAAGTTCCTCAAATATTTTAACCCCACGAACACTTTTATTCTGGAGTCCTAAAGGGGGCGAAAAAACAGCGATTCCCATTTGATTAGGAATTACGCCAATAATGGCTCCTGATAATCCACTTTTAGCAGGTAAACCGACACAATAAGCCCATTGACCTGAAAAATCATAGAGACCGCTAGTAAACATAACACTGAGCAAATTTTTCGTATAACTTTCATTGATTGCTTTTTCGCCAGTAATGGGATTTAATCCTTTATTTGCCAAAGTAGCTGCCATTAACGCCAAATCTTGACAAGTAATTAAAATAGAACATTGTTGAAAATACATATCTAAAATTTCTTCTACATTACCCTCAATTAGACCACAATTAAGCATCATATAAGCAATAGCACGATTCCAACTATCTCCTGTTTTTCGTGACCAAAAAATTGATTCTTTGATGTTAACATCTCTTCCAAAATAACGAGAAAACATCGTAAATAATCGTTCTTGTTTTTCTTCTACTGTATCCCCTTTAATCAAACTGGTTGTTGCGATCGCTCCAGCATTAACCATGGGATTATATTTTCTTTCTTGAATTTCTTGGGGTTCCATCATGTCATTAAAAGGTTCTCCCGTGGGTTCAACCCCAATTTTGTTGAGAACATATTCCTCTCCCCAATCTTCTAAAACCATCCCATAAACCAATGGCTTAGAAATGGATTGAATTGTGAATAATTCTGAGGTATCTCCCATACTATAACTGTGGCCATCGGTGGTCATAATACTAATGCCAAATAAATCAGGACTCGCTTTGGCTAAGTCAGGGATATAATTGGCATTTTCTCCTTCTTTAAGATTGAGAAAACGCTGATGTAAATCGGTTAAAAAAGCCGTTAAAAATTCCTGAAAACCTGTTTCTTTAGGGGCAAAAAGAGACCATTCTTTTCGGTTATTTAGATTCACCATTGTTTAATTGAAGACTCCCCACTTTGCTTGCGCTCATAAAACTTTGAATATTTTAATGTACAAATGGACAACAAAGGAGTAACCTACAAGAGGCTGAAGACCTCTGAGGTCATTGTATTGCCCTTAAGGGTAATAGTCGCTTTTTATTCGGAGAAAGATCAATGAAACCAGCTAACTCCAACGAGTTTAAGACCTATACTCAAGCTGTCAAAGAAGGGAAATATGATTTATATGTTGGTAATTTATTTGGTAAATATGATAACGTTCGCACCTATTGGGAAGATCAACTAACTCGCATTGTCTTGCGTCCCTTTTTACGAAACTTAGTAGAAACGCAACGTAGTGAAGGAAAAGGAGTGAGAATTGTTGATTTAGGTTGTGGTGCTGGCCAAGGGTACGATATTTTAACTAAAATTGACTACCATGACCTGGATTTAGGATTACAACATAAACGGGTATTACCCCATGAGGATCTTTCTCTATTTTTGGGGTTAGATATTAGTCAGGCTATGGTGACTAAGGGCCAAGCCCTGTTTTCTGATAAACCTGAAGTAGAATTTCAACAGGCTGATTTATCTGAGGGTCTCGGAGAGATTAAACATAAGGAGTCTCCTTTTGATCTCTATTTTTCTTCCTATGGTTCTTTGTCCCATTTAGCCCGTAAAGATTTAGTTACCTTGTTAGAAGATATTTGTCATCATAGTAAAAATGGCAGTATGGTCGTGATGGACTTGATTGGACGCTATTCCATTGAATGGCCCGATTTTTGGGGAGCCAAGACGGAAGAGGAAAAAGTACGTGAATATAATATGGGTTATCTGTATTCTGAATCTGTTCGTCAAACCACTGAGATTGAATCGTTTCCCATTCGTTTTTGGACAGGAGAAGAAGTCAGAGAGTTAGCCCAAGAAATTAGTCAAAAGACAGGGGTGAGTCTAGAAGTGGCTAAATTGGTTGATCGTTCTATTTTAGTGGGTCGTCATACCGATACAAGATGTTTTAATCCCAAACTAAAACCCACTCGTCGCTCCATTAATTTGCTTCATGAAGACTATATGCGAACCAATTTAGAGGAGTTACTCTTAGATGCAAGTATCTTTCCTGAACATCCCTTTATTACCCCCTTACTACGAGATTTGATCCAGTCTTGGAATATTTTAATTGAGTTTACCCAACATCGTCTCTCTCATAATTTTTCCCTCCCTGATGTAGCAGGATGGGATGAGTTTCCCAAACCCTTACAATTTGCTTTGATGACCATTGATCGGGTGATTGCAGATGTGGGTTGGATGTGGTACGGCGATCCTCGCGCTAATATCATCGAACCTCAGTTAGGTTATGCCCTAAGAACCTTAGAATACGAGATGCAACGGGGTTGGGGTTGTGGTCATGGTTTAATCGTTGTTTTGAAAGTTAAAAAATAAACAACAGGAGAGGCTGATCTCAGCCTCTCCCTAGAATGATCATTAGGTAAGCGAATGGGATTTAGAAGCCCATGCCGCCCATGCCGCCCATGCCGCCCATGCCGCCCATGCCGCCCATGCCGCCCATGCCGCCCATGCCGCCCATGTCAGGCATAGCAGGGGGTTCGGGTTCGGGTTTTTCCACCACTAAGGCTTCTGTGGTTAAAACCATACCAGCAATAGAAGCAGCATTTTGCAAAGCAGAACGAACTACCTTAGCAGGATCAATAATGCCGGCTGAGATCATATCTTCCAACTCACCAGTGACGGCATTGTAACCAATGTTGAAATCTGTCTCTCTTACTTGTTCAACAATAACAGATCCTTCCATACCTGCGTTGTTAGCTAACTGACGTAAAGGGGCTTCTAAGGCCTTCGCTACGAGATCAGCCGCTACCTTTTCTTCTATATTGGTCAAGGTCTTTTTGTATTCAGCTATCTTAGAAGCGAGATGAATTAAAGTGGTACCACCACCCGGTACGATCCCTTCTTCTACCGCCGCTTTTGTGGCGTTGAGAGCATCTTCAATACGGAGTTTACGATCCTTTAATTCCGTTTCTGTTGCTGCCCCAACTTTAATCACAGCCACCCCACCGGCTAACTTAGCGATCCGTTCTTGTAACTTCTCACTATCGTAGTCAGAGTCGGTTTCTGCTGCTTGTTTGCGTAACTGTTCAATGCGTTTTTGCACCGCAGCTTTGGTTTTTTCATCCGTCTCAGCAACAATGGTGGTATTGTCCTTAACGATGTTAATCTTAGTGGCCTGTCCCAACATATCCAAGTCCACTGTATCGAGACTTAAACCCACTTCTTCAGAAATGACACTGGCACCAGTTAAAATAGCAATGTCTTGCAGAACCGCTTTGCGTCTGTCTCCAAAGGCAGGGGCTTTAATCGCAGCCACATTGAGAACGCCTCTGGCTTTATTGACGACTAAGGTGGCTAAGGCTTCCCCTTCCACGTCTTCAGCAATGATTAATAAAGGTTTACCGGCGCGAGCCACACTTTCTAAGACGTTGACAATATCAGCGATCGCACTAATCTTTTTGTCGGTAATTAAGATTAAGGCATCCTCAAACTCTACTTGTTGCCGTTCTTGATCGGTAATAAAGTAAGGAGAAATATAACCGCGATCGATCTGCATCCCTTCCACTACGTCTAACTCGGTGTTAAGAGACTTCGATTCTTCAACGGTAATCACCCCATCGGTGGTGACTTTGTCCATAGCCAGAGCGATCATTTTGCCCACTTCTGCGTCATTTCCCGCCGAAACCGTAGCAACCTGGGCAATGGCTTCTCCTTCAACGGGTTTGGCAATGGTTTCGATCTCTTGAACCAGATAGGCCATGGTTTTTTCCATGCCACGACGCAACGCGACAGGGTTAGCTCCCGCAATGACGTTTTTTAGTCCTTCTTTGATCAAAGCTTGACCGATAACAGTAGCAGTGGTGGTACCATCTCCGGCCACTTCTTTGGTTTTAGAAGCGATTTCTTGGATCAATCTCGCCCCTGTATTCTCTAGGGGATCTTCTAATTCAATTTCTTTAGCAACGGTGATGCCATCATTGACAATTTGAGGCGCACCAAATTTCTTCTCTAATAATACATTACGACCTTTAGGCCCAAGGGTAATTCTCACTGCATCAGCGAGGGCATTGACCCCTTGTTCTAATGAACGTCTAGATTCATCACTAAATGATACAATTTTTGCCATATTCGTCTGGTTCCTCCTATAACGCCTTATTATGGGACTTCCGGCAAGGATTAAGAGAATGGTTGCCTTTTTCCCACTTATGCTAATTTAGCACTCTTGGGGAGTGAGTGCTAATCCCTCAAGGCAAAAAATCGCAAAGTTTTTCTTAAGGTCAAGCCAACAGGTGTGGAGTTTTCCCATCAGCAGGTGAGGATATCTCACCAAAAACTATCTTGAAATGTAAACACTGAGAACTGTTACTAAAGCGCAACAGTTATTAAAAACCATTACAGATGTGGATGTTGCTTGTAGGGGTAAACGGCCGTTGACCCCTACCAAAATCAAAAAAATCACAGTGCCTTAAATACAGATATAGAGAATATTACCAAAAAAAAGAGTGAGCGAGAGAAAGCCATCCCGTTTTAACGGATGGCAGTGGAGCGAACCAGGGTTTTAACCCTGTGTGTCTAATGTCTTGATATAATCTCTTAACACCTCTGCCGAAGAAATAGAAATTTTAATTGATGAAAATGGAACCTGGGAGTTTGTGTCATGAATAAACCGCTTCAAGAAATGACTAATGCTGAATTACGTCGTTATTTGTCTCAAAATAGAAATGATGAAAATGCTTTTAGTCAAGCATTGGAGTTGTTAATGAGTCGTAAACAAAATACGATTAAATAGAAGCTATTTTAAAAGATCAAATTTCAAAAAATTTCAGATTAATTTTCTGAGTAACTATAGGGTGTCTCAAAATAGTATAATACGCCAACATTTCCAATTTTTGTGCGTTACAGCATCATTAAAGTTGTAGCTTATTTCGACAAGTTTTAATGAGCCTAAAGCACCCTACTTTATTATTTATAAAAGCTTCTTGAACTCTTTATTTTTCATTCTTTAACTTTTAATAATTGCTCCCATTGTATAACCATCAATAGGTTTTGTACTAGGAATGATTAAGATATTTTCCCCATCAGTCATGGTGATGTTTTTGCCCTATCAAACAATCTAAAAGCCTGCTTCTTCAAATGCTTTTATTGCTCGTTTATGATTAATTTTAGCAACATTACGCATGATTTAATTTAACTCTTACATAACAATATTAAATTATTTAGCAACTTCTAAATAAGCAATAATTACATCTTTAATATTCTCAAGAGCTTCTTCCTTTGTTATTCCTTGATAAGCACATCCAGGTAAATTAGGAAACCACACTGCATATCGTTATTCTGTTTTTTTAAGATTAACTTGATATTGCATATTTCTTTAAGTTTCAAGTCTCCCACAATTTTAATTGTAGTATATAATCGTTTCTTTCATCTTAAGTTATAAGAGACTCACGATAATACATTTTAAGGGTGATTATTTAAAAAATCAGAGAACTAAAAAATCTTTCTCAAACAATTTATACAGACTAGAAGTTAGACAGTCAGGCACATACACCCAATGTCAATGTTCAAAAGTTTACATCGATAACACAAAGTTATACATTTGCGTTTACATGAACAATAACATGGCTATGTAATCATTAGATTGTTCACTTATTAACTTCGTACATCTGAGGAGATGACATTCATGTTTAATTTAAAACCTGCTGCTTTAGGTGCAGCTTTTATCGGAACTACAGCTATCATGACTTTGACTGCTGCTTCTGCTCAAGCTATATCAATAACTGTTGGAAGTAGTTTGTCTTTATCTGGTGGTGCTGAAATTAACGAGTCTGAGGATACAACCTCCGGATTTCCTACCACAACCACTGTTCTTTTCGGTCAAGTTGAAGTTGATCAAGCAACTGGTTCTTTCGTAGATGTTGAACAGCCCCCAGTCATCACCATCGCTGATCTAGAGTTATCTTTCGCTAGTGTAATTGATGCGGATAGTGCTGAGTATTCCAACCCTTCTGTAGTTCCCTTCATTAACTTTGGTACTCAAACCATTGATGGAGTAACTTCTGCTCTTACATTCGACCTTAATCCAGGAACTTTTGTCCGTAATGAGTTCGGTTTTGGAGAGTTAGTTCTTTCTGATCCTGGAATTACAGGAACTTTTATGTTTGATGGAAATATTGTTGGACAAGGATTCCTTTCTGCTTCTGAAGTTAGCTTTTTAACTTCTGACTCAGGAAGTTATCAATTAACATTACAAGTTGTTCCCGAACCCCTCACCATGTTAGGTGCTGGTGCTGCGATCGCCTTCGGTGGTGCTTTCAAGCGTAAGCTTGGTAAAAACAATAAAAAAGGCTCTACCAAAGCATAGAACAGTCGAATGAAATTGGTGAGTATTGCTTACCAAACTTAATCACTGAATAGCTGTAGTAGACTTAAGTTTAACTTGTTTAATATATATTGCGTCCTAATGTGATGTTATGAGCGTGTTTCCCCTCAACTTGTTGAAGGGGATATTTTTTATGGTTGGTTTGAACATTTCGCTCAAATCCTTTTAAGCTGCTAAATCAGCAAATTCATTCGGTCTATAGTGCATCCTAGACATTATGTACAGGTATGTCTAGTATTGTACAGGTTTTTGTCTTCTAGAAAAAGCTCTTCCCCGTCTCCTTGTCACTCCATCTACCCGTCAGCCTCAATGACAAATTTAGATACTTAACAGTCTACCAGACTTGATCTTCTTCTTTTATTAGCCAACCCTTTTTAAGACTCAACTCACTAAATAATAAAGAGTCAAGAACTTCTGGCTGTTCATGACTCTCTATCAATTCAATACAATTCAATATTACTGTTATTATAAGCTCAGGAATCTCTTCAATACCCTGAATAATCTGTTGTTTTTTAAACATAATCAGTTTCCTAACTCCTTACTGGTTACAATCATCAACCTTAGCGTTTTTAAGCTCTTGTTTTAATCGGTTATTGCGTTTTTTTAGTTGTCTTAATCTCGCTGAAGCCAAACGACTCTTATCATTACGCCGGTTGAGTTTACGGGGAGATTCCCACGATTTGATTCGCATAGTTTTTCTGGTTGTACGTACGTTAGATTATAGATCATATTATCTAAAATTTCATTAACCATCAATTCAATTGGCCAGAGACTTGACAGGAAGAGACTTAAGACGGTTTTAAAGATCACGTTTTAGGGCATCTAACTCATCATCGAGTTCCCATTTTTGGAATTCTGCTTCTAGGGGATCAGCCGATTTCTTATAGGTACTGTAGTTAAAATTAATGCTTTCATTCCATCCTTTGGTGTCATAATTTGACTTAGTTTGGGTTGTTTGGGCTTGCCTTGCTTTAATTTGTAGTTCTTGTTTTCGTTGTCGAATTTGCTGTAATAAGGTTTTTCCTTGAGCAATTTGTTGTTTAGCCCCTTCCATTTGTCCCCATAATTGATTGCCTTGACGTAATAAGGTCGCTTCCCTTTCCTGCGCCCTCTGAGCTAAATCCAAACGTCCCGCAGCTTGGGCTTTAGCAACTCGTTTATGCCAACTTTGTACATCTTCAGCAAGGGATAAAATTTCGGTTTCTAGACGCTTTTTTTCTGCTTCTTTTTCAAGAATGAGTTTCAGGGACTGTTCTTCCTGTTCTCGCAACTGTTCTAGAAGAGCTTGCAACTCTAAATGAGGATTATTTTTAAGAAATTCCTCTAAGCGTGTTTCTAGAAAGCGACTAAAATCATCAAATATACTCATATAGAAATCAGTAAACCCTAAATTATAAACGACAAATCAAGACAATCTTAGCAGAACTGAAACTCCCTCGCGTTTAAAATTCGGGGGATTCTTCATTCACAGTCCTATCTTGCTATTACCAAAAATACATTGAACTTCTCTGGGATAGGGAGGGAATTTTGTTAAGGAACTTCTGACTTCTGACTTCCATCAAAACCCCTGTCCTACCTCCAAATACCTAGTCTGACCATTGTGATAAATAATCGCCTTTTGACTTTCGACTCCCATGAGGACACCACCACTACTACCCACGACTTCCCCAATTTCAAAGCGTCGACTCGTACCATTAAAGGTAAAAATGGCTGTGGACTTCTCCCCTGATTCTAAAACCCCAACTAATTGATGAACGGCCTGGGTAGGGGGTTGACTATTCGCCGCTATTTCTGGCGGAACAGCAAAGGTATTGTTGTTAGGGCTGAGAGTGGGGGGTTCAGCCATAGCAGATGGAAGAGGAGGGGCTGGGGGAATAGGATTATTGGGGGGAGAAGGGGGGTTCGGGGCAGGTGCAACTGATGTGGCAGGATTGGAGGGATACATTGGGACATAGATACGTTCTATAACCTTTTCTGGGGTAGGGGGAGGGGGCGGTATCATCGCCACTGTAGAGGGTTTATTTTTTTCGGGGTTAACTAGGGTTTTTTCCGTAGATGCTTGATTTATGACATTTAAAGACTGTTGTAAATAGGCAATAAATTGAGAATCTTCTGGTGCTGGTGCCGTTTGTTGGGTTACTGGCTGTTTTTGTTCAGATACAAAGTAATATAACCACATTAACCCCAATAAAAAATAGACACTAGCGGCCCCAAAGAGGATTTTATCAAGATGTTTCGGTAGTTGGCGATCGCTTGGACTGGGATGCACAGGTTTTCCTCACTACTTAACACAATCAACTGTTATTATAAGCTGTCTTTTTCTACTCGTCATGTTAGTTTTAGTAACATTCAGGGCATCCTATAACTATAGCTCTTTATGCGCAATAAATTGTGATGAGTAATGTCTCAGAAGTCCGTCATCTGTTAGTCATCGCCGATCAAAAATCTAGACGTATTGTTTCTTTAACGGATGATACCTATTCTATTGGTCGTGATCCCCATAGTAATATTTTGTTATACGATCGCCAAGTTTCCCGTCATCATGCCACTTTATTACGGGTTGACGATAATAATAGTGAACAAGGGCGTTATCGAATTATTGATGGTAATTTACAAGGAAAAAAAAGTACCAATGGTATCACTATCAATGGTCAATATTCTGTGTCTCACGATTTAGTTCGAGGGGATTTCATTCGCTTTGGTAATAATTCTTACGCCAACTATCATATTATTGCTGATTCTGCTGAACTAGATTTATTAAAAAGTGCCGATGTAGACACTCAAATGGTTGATAATTTTCTGGTTCATCATCCAAAAAATGACTTGGATAATGTTGAATCTTTTGAAACTTTTTTCTCAGATGAAGAAGAAGATAATCAAGAACAACCCAACACAATGTCTTTTCGGAAGGGATCAAAAGAGCAAGTTTCTTTAGCTGATTCTAATCCTAATCCCATTATTGAAATCGATTTTGATGGAAAAATAACCTATCTAAATGCTGCCGCAAAAATAAAATTTTCTGATCTGATTCAACTGCAATTATACCATCCTATTCTTAAAAATTTATTGGGAGCAAACGCGCCTAAAGAAGGTACTTCTTTTGTTAGAGAAATTGAATTTGAGCAGAGACATTTTGAGCAACATATTCACTACTTAAAAGAAAGTAAATGTCTAAGAACTTATTTATTTGAAGTAACAAAGTATCGGAAAAGAGAAGCGAAATTAAGCGCAGGAAAAAACCGCTATCGTTTCTTTTTTGAACAGGCACAAGAAGGGATATTAGTTATCGAACCACAGACAAAACATATTATAGAAACCAATCAGGCTTATTGTCAGTTGTCAGGATATAGTATAGCAGAAATTATTGGCAGTAGTCTGTATCAACTGTTAGAAATAGATCGAGATAGTTTTAATGAAAAATTGGAGGGAATCACCCCAGAAAATCCCTACATAATTAAAGAATCTTTTCATCGTCATGCTAATGGTTCTTTATTAGCAATAGGAGGTCAAATCAACCGAACCACTTATCAAGGAAAAGATGTTTTTTCTATCATTATTAGAGATATTCGCGACCGTAAACAAGCCGAAGAAGAACTACAATATAAGCTACTTCATGATTCCTTAACTAACTTACCCAATCGAGACTTATTTGAAGAACAATTAGCTGTGGCCTTAGCCCATGCCCAACGTCATGAACATTTACTAGCAGTTATTTTTATTGATCTTGATTCTTTTACGCATATTAATAATACATTAGGACATTCTTTAGGCGATCGTGTTTTACAAAGTTTTGGGGAAAGATTGAGCAGTTGTATTCGTGCAGGGGATATAGTCAGTCGTTGGGGAAGTGATGAATTTGTTCTTTTATTACCCCAAATAAAAAATACAGAAGATACTGTCAAATTAGCGCAACGTATTTTTAATACCTTACAACGTCCTTTTGTGTTGAATGAACACCGTTTACAAATAAAATGTAGTATTGGTATTGCTATCTATCCTCAAGATGGAGAAACGGGAGAACAGTTATTAAAAAATGCTGATACTGCCTTATATCGTACCAAAGAACAAGGACGCAACCATTATCAATTTTATAGTCCTCATTTAACCGCAGAAGCGGAACTATTATTACGTTTAGAAAATCTTTTACATCAAGCCTTAGAAAAGAAACAATTCTCACTCCATTATCAACCCCAACTCCACTATAAAACGGGAAAAATTGTCGGTATGGAAGCCTTATTAAGGTGGGAAAACCCAGCGTTTGGTATGATTATGCCCCAAAAATTCTTACCCTTAGCGGCTAAAACCAATCTTATTTTACACGTGAGTAAATGGGTGTTAAAAACGGCCTGTGAACAAAATCTTTCTTGGCAAAAAGATGGTTTACCCCCCATTCCTATCAGTGTTAACCTTTCTGGTAAGGAGTTTCAACAACCTCATTTAGCCACCGTTGTAGCTAGTATTCTCGATGAAACGGGACTTGATCCCCAATGGTTAGAAATAGAATTAACGGAACTCACCCTACGACAAAATTTGAATTTAGCCCGTAAAACCTTACAGGATCTGCAAAATTTAGGGGTTCGCATTGCCTTAGATGATTTTGGCCGAGGTTTTTCCTCTTTAGGGTACATAAAACAATTCTCATTCCGGACCATCAAACTTCATCAAGACTTCATCAGAGACTTACGGGGAACTTCGGAAGAGTTGGGGTTGATTTCTGCTATTTTGGCCATTGGCAAGGGTTTTAATATGCGTATTATTGCCGAAGGGGTGGAAACGGCCGAACAACTTAATCTCTTGCAAACTCTTGAATGTAACGAGATTCAGGGTTATTGGTTTAGTCGTCCTTTACCCACTAAAGAGGCCACAGAACTACTCAGTAAAATCGCTAGGGATAATCATGTAGATTCTACAAATTTTTTGTCTTTACCCATGATAGATAGTTAGTTTCGATAAACTTTTGGGAACACTAACAATAACCCTTGTTTGTGTATCTGTAATGGACACTTTATCCTCCTTCCGTCATATTCTCGTTATTGAAGATCAAAAAGCACGACGCATTGTTGCTCTAGAAGAAGCGACTTATAGTGTTGGCCGAGAATCCAGTAATGATATTGTTATTTATGATCGGGTTGTTTCCCGTCGTCATGGGACTTTAGTGCGGGTCAGATTAACCCCACGATTAGATAGTTATTCTTATCGCATTATCGATGGTAATTTGGAAGGGAATCGCAGTACCAATGGTTTACTAATTAACGGGAAATTACGAGACTCTCATAACCTTAAACATGGGGATGTGGTTATCTTTGGACCTCAAGCGAAGGTGAGTTATTATATTATTTCGACTGCTTTAGATATTGATTTGTTTAATCCCCTTGACTCTGAACAATTTGAGTATGAGCAGAACAAAGAAACCATGCTCTCTGATGATAATAAAGTCACTTTAATTAATGATGATGGTTTAGAAGAACGGGATCGCAGTGATTTAGTCAGGTTGGCTTCTTTCCCTGAATTGAGTCCTAATCCTATTATTGAAATCGATTTTACCGGTCATTTAACTTATCTAAATCCTGCCGCTAGTATTAAGTTTAAGACCATTAACGAACAGAAATTAAAACACCCAGTTTTAGCGGGTTTACTCTCAGAAGTTCAAAACATTCAAGGGAATTTATTACTACGAGAAATCTCTATGGGGTCTGAGATTTTTGAGCAATATGTTCATTATTTATCGGATCACCAACTTATTAGAAGTTATTTATTTGATATTACGGCTCGCAAACGGGCGGAAAAAAGTCTAGAACATCGTGCTTTTTATGATACGCTAACTGATTTACCCAATCGTAATTACTTTGATGAACAGTTAGAAATTGCGCTGATTAAAGCACAGAAAAACAATTTTTTAATGGGGGTAATTTTTTTAGATTTAGACTGCTTTAAAACCGTTAATGATACTTTAGGTCATAATATTGGGGATCAGTTATTGAAAAGCTTTGGTCAACGCTTAAATTCTTGTGTGCGTAATAATGATCTTGTTTCTCGTTGGGGAGGGGATGAATTTACTTTATTATTACCTCAAATTAATAGTCCTGAAGATACTATTAATTTAGCGCAACGTATTCTCGATGATCTCAAACAACCTTTTGAAGTTTCTGGACATCAATTATATATTAAAACCAGTATTGGTATTGCGATTTATCCTCAAGATGGAGAAGATAGAGAAACCTTATTAAAAAATGCTGATGCTGCTTTGTATAGAGCAAAAGAAAGAGGCAGAAATCATTATCGTTTTTATAGTTCTACCATGACTTCTAAAGCTTCTATGTTATTAAAGTTAGAAAATCTTTTATATCAAGCGTTAGAAGAAGAACAATTTGCCTTACATTATCAGCCCCAACTGAAACTCACAAACAATAAAATTAGTGGCATGGAAGCTCTTTTAAGATGGGAGCATCCCGAATTAGGTCAAGTTTCTCCTGTTAAATTAATTCCCTTAGCTGAAAAAACCGATCTGATTATTCCCATTAGTTTATGGGTTTTAAAAACCGCCTGTAAACAGAATAAAATGTGGCAAGAAAAAGGTCTAGAACCCATTCCTATTGCGGTTAATTTATCCCCGAAACAATTTCAACAGCCTAATTTAGCGGAGATGGTTAACCAAGTCTTAGAAGAAACACAATTAGATCCCTATCTTTTGGATTTAGAAATTACGGAAACTGCGATTATGGAAGATGTTGATTTAGCCGAAGAAACCTTAAAAGAATTAAGATATTTAGGGGTGCAAATTTCTTTAGATGATTTTGGCACGGGTTACTCTTCTTTAGGCTATTTACAAAAATTTCCTGTTACTACTTTAAAAATTGATCAATCTTTTATTCAAACCTTGGAAAATAATTCCCATAATACCGCCATTATTTCTGCTATAATTGCCCTAGGGAAAAGTTTTCATTTGAGGGTGATCGCAGAAGGGGTTGAAACCTTACAACAGTTAGAATTATTACAAAGATTAGATTGTGAAGAAGTTCAAGGATTTTGGTTTAGTCGTCCCCTAGCAGTCACCGATGCAACCACCTTTTTAAGTCAAGTTTAAGAAAAATAAATTTAAGAAAACTTAACGCTGAAAAAAGTTATACTTTAAGTAATGTAAAGCCCCCTCTCACTATGAATGATAGCAATAGAAAGCCCACTGATAATCATGTTTTGGTTATTGAAGATAATAACTCTTCTAGAACTATTTCCTTGGATAAGTCTAAATACTCTCTCGGTCGTCATTCGAGTAATTCTATTGTCATTCATTCTCGACAGGTTTCTCGCCAACACGCTACCTTAGTGAAGAAATTTAATCGTCAAACAAATTGTCACTCTTTTTGGATTATTGATGGTGATTTAGACGGAAATAAAAGTCAAAATGGTGTTTTTATAAATGGAGAAAAATGCCTAGTCCATGAACTAAAAGATGGGGATCTTATTAATTTTGGTTGTGAAGTCAATGCCAGTTATCATTCTGTTTCTAAGGTAAAAATCTCGGACAGTTCTATTGATGAATCGTCATTAAAAGAAGATACATTAGACTCACCACCTGTTAATAAATTACCTAAATTAAATGTAGAAAACCCTCACCAAAAATCTACTTTTCTCTTGCCTAATGTATCGGAAAATAGTAGTGGTAATGAGGATACATTTCGAGAGGATTCTTATCTTGATCCCGTAACCAATTTACCCAATCGTATTTTGTTTAATGAGTATATTTCTATTGCCCTTGCCAATGCAAAACGTCATGATAACAATACTGCTATTTTTTTACTAGATATTGAAAATTTTAGTCAAATTAATGATACCTTTGGTTACAAAGTTGGCGATCATTTTTTAGCAGCTATGGGCAAACGTCTGAAAAATTGCCTGAGAATTGGGGATATTGTTGCCCGTTGGGGAGGGGATGAATTTGGAATTTTATTACCCCATATAAAAGAAGCGGATAATTTATATAAAATAACCCAACGTCTGGTTAAAGAGTTAAAATATCCCTTCACTGTGGATCAGAAAACTGAATCCCTCGTTACTCATTTAGGAGTAGCTATTTATCCTGAAAATGGCAAAAGTCCTCAAGAACTTTTGAATTATGCAGAAACTCAACTCAGTCACCATAAACAAACAGGAAATCATGATATAGTTGCTCTTAAGTCTCCAGGAAAATCTTCTGAACTCTCACAAATTGAAGGGAGACTGTATGACGCTTTAAACAAAAAAGAATTATGTTTATATTACCAACCTCAAGTCAATCTTAATAGCAAAAAAATTGAGGGAATGGAGGCTTTTATCCGTTGGAATCATCCCAAATATGGTTTAGTTCCTCCTCAACAATTTTTACCTTGGGCAGAGAAAACTGAATTAGTTATCCCTTTAACCCGTTGGATTTTTGAACAAGCTTGTAGACAAAATAAAACTTGGCAAACTAATAACGTATCTCCCATTTCTGTCTCAGTTAATTTGTCGGCGGCACAATTCCACCATTCTCAATTAGTTGATATTGTAGATGAGGTTTTATCTTCTACAAAGCTTGATCCCCAATGGTTAGAATTAGAAGTCACCGAATCGATTATTTTAAAAGATATTAAACTAGCCTACGAGATTTTAACAGAATTGAAAGCCTTAGGAGTTAATTTATGTGTTGATGATTTTGGTATTGGCTATATAGCTGTTAGCAATTTACATACCATGCCCTTTGATAAAATCAAAATTGATGTTTCTTTAATTAGGGATTTGGCCAACAATCCTGACAATACCACATTAATTTCTGCCCTACTCTCCCTAGGGGAAACCTTTAAAATGAGGGTTGTGGCCGAAGGAGTGGAAACCCAACAACAACTAAATCTCTTAAATGATTTACATTGTCAAGGGATGCAAGGATACCGTTTTAGTCATCCCCTTTCTGTGGAAAAAGCGACGGAATTTTTGACGAGGTATCATGGGAAGAAATCTTAAACGATCAAGGTAAAATTTCCTTACCCACTGCTTCATAAGCGGACCAGGCCATTTTGGAACGAGGATCAGAATAATCTCTCGTAATAACACCCTTTTGTGATGCTTTTTCAAACACCACTAACAGGGGAATGCTGGTTTTAAAGCGAGGTAAGTTAGCTTCTCGTAACTTTTTTTTCGCTTCTTGTCCATTTTTTGTCCGACCATCCACTTTGGTCAAAAGAACTTTAAAATTGGCCTTGAGGGCTTGTAATTGTTCTACGGCTTTAAAAGTTGCGTCTAAGTCCAGATGGTTAGGGGTTGTGGGAATAATCAATAAATCACTACCATCAGCAAGATCCTTAAATTCTTCCGGTTCCGGTCTAGCCCTTGTGTCAACGATAATGTGAGGATATTTGCGAATAATACTGGTTGATCCCGCCTGAGAAGCCACATGAAACGGCAGTTTATCTTCCCTAGACCAAATTAACGCTGATCGGTTGCGATCGGCATCAATGAGTAAGGTAGGGGCTTTTTCTTGCAGATAAGCCGCTAGATGGACAGAAGTGGTGGTTTTGCCCACGCCCCCTTTCAAAGCAGTCACAGAAATGATCATGAGGTTGATGAATATTTCTCTTTCGATCCCAGATTACACTACCGTGACCCCCTTTTCTGCAATGACAATCGAAAAAGCGTCACTCTTGGGAAACTTATTGGACTAACTTGCGTCAAAATTAGAGTGTGTGTGAGGAGTAAGAACGAAAGACAAAAGCCCTTGAGGTCGAAACATGGCCAGACTCTTGAGGGCTTTTTTATTTTTAAAATTTTTAGATCATGCTGAAATCATGCTCAATACAGTTAATTCTCAATCACAATTTTATGCCTTACTAATCGGTATTGATTATTATGAATCCAACCCATACTATTCCAGTTTGATGGGTGCAGTTAGAGATATTGATTTAGTTGATACTTATCTTAGACAAAGCTTACATATTCCCCAAGAAAAGATTATCAAGTTAATTTCTCCTCTTGAGGAAGAATCTGAGTTACCAGTGATCACAGGAACTGAAAAAGAAGCAATTTTACCGACTTATAAAAACATCGTCAAAGCTTTTGATGAATTGACGCAACAAGCTAACATTGGAGATATTATTTATATTCATTATTCGGGACATGGAGGGCGGGCAAAAACGCTATTTCCAGAGATAAAACCAGACAAGCCAGATGAGGGTATTGTTCCCAGAGATATGGGGTCATTGGGTCAATATTTAAGAGATGTAGAAATTGCGACTTTACTGAAACGAATGACCGATAAAGGTTTAATTGTTTCATTGGTTTTTGATAGTTGTCATTCGGGAGGCGCAACTAGGGGTGATTATACAATTCGAGGCAGTTCAGAGATAGATAATAATGATAGAGCGTTTCAAAGTTTAGTCGCTAATAAAGAGGAATTAATTAATAATTGGAAACAGTTAAAAAAAGGAAGTTCTCAAGAAGGATGGCTGCCCAACCAGAGAAATTATGTTTTCTTAGCAGCTTGTCGTCCCTCAGAATTTGCTTATGAATATTCAGTACAGGGAAATGAGCGTCATGGTGCGTTAACTTATTGGATGATTGATACCCTCAGAAATACACCAACAGAGTTAACTTATCAGTCTTTATATAATCGCATTAAAGGAGTTATTAATGGTAGATTTCCGAATCAGTTTCCGATGCTTTTTGGAGAAGAAAACCGCTTAGTTTTCGGAGATCAAACTATCTCAATTACCTATACACTTAATTTAGTTAGTATTAATGAACAGCAAACAGAAGTTACGTTAGATGGAGGTGCAGCACAGGGGTTAACTAGAGGAACGCAATTTGCTATTTATCCCTTGAATACTGTTGAGTTTAGTGATCAAGGAAAGGTGTTAGGGGTAGTGGAAATCATAAAAATTAAAGGGTCTAATTCCATTGCTAAAGTTTTATTAGAAAAAGACGGAGGAATAGAGATTAAGGGGAAATTAGACATAGGTTGTCCTGTGTTAATGCTGGCTGCACCGGTTAATTTAATACGGCGAGTTCGTTTTTATAAAAAAGAACTTGGAGAAGAAGAAAATCAATTACCTGAAGCTTTATTTGAGCAGCAAAATGAGGCATTACAAAAAGTGCGTCAAGCATTAATTAATAATGGTTGGGTGTTGGAAGTCAAAGAAGGAGAAGAAAGTGATTATCAAGTTGCAGTGGGAAGAAAAGGAGAATATGAAATTTGTATTGGAATGCCATTAAAAAACCTAAGTCCCTTGTTAATGATTGATGATTATAATGCGCCTGAAGTAGTAGTTAAACGGTTAGTTCATCTAGCAAAATATCAAGGAACAGCCGAATTAGATAATCCTAATTCTACCCTGTCTAAGTATCTTGAAATCGAGTTACTTGATGAAAATAAACAACCCTTTCAAGATCCCAATCATATCGTTTTAGCATCGGGTACAATTTGTTTACGAATTACCAATAATTATTTTCGCTCTCTGAATATTGCAATCTTAGATTTAGAACCAAACTGGGGCATTTATAAAGTTGATATTGAAGAAGAAAATGAACCTTTTTATGAGTTAGCTAGTGGGGATGTTTTAGAACTTGATGAGTTGGAATTTGAAGCACCAGAAGGCGATGATTATGAACAAGCAAAAGAAACATTAAAAGTGTTTGCTGTTACAGGATTAGCTAATTTTAAATGGTTAAGTTTACCATCCCTTGATGAAGAACAACAATCAAGAGGAAATCTAGACCTTGAGTTAGAAAATAAAAAAGAGGAATTAACTACAAGAGGAATAACAAGGGTAGAAGACTTAACAGTTAATCCTCTAAATAATCTGTTATCAACTATTGGTGCAGACTTAAATGAACCTCCGAAGATAACTCGTAGTATTAGACGGAAACCTAACTCTAATGCAGATTGGACAACGAAACAAATCCAGATTTTTATGAAGAAAAATCAATAAATTTTGACATTGTCTTTCATGTTAGTAATTGGTTATATAGCAGTTGTCACGTCTTGTGAGGTACAGACTTTTCTAGTTTTAGGAGTCAGGAGTCAGGAGTTAGGAGTTAAAGATTAGGTGTTCCTCTCTCGTTAAGATAAACGCTATAATTAATATTCATGCTAATTTAAGTTAAGTTATACTTTCAATTAGATAGACCCTACCTATTTTATAAATATAATTGTAGGGTGGGCAAAACTTTGTAACTTATCAATCGTTGATAGAAGTATCTAAATTGCCCACCTAACCGTTTTAATGAGTTAAATTATTAAAATGCAGACCATTCTAATTTTAGCAGCTAATCCTAGAAAAGACCTTGATTTAAGACGTGAAATCCACATTTTAAAAAGTGTTATTCAACGTTCTCAATCTCAAGATAAATTTGAGGTTCAAATTGGTTCTGGAGTTAATTCTCAAGAAATACAAACACTTTTTCTTGAACATAAACCCCGTATTGTTCATTTTTGTGGTCACGGTGCAGGAAAAAATGGGTTAGTCTTTGAAGATAATAAAAATACAGAAACATTAGTTAGTAAGGAAGCATTAGCAGACTTATTTGATATTTTTTCTAATCAGGTTGAATGTGTACTATTAAATGCTTGTTATTCTGATATACAAGCAAGTGAAATTTCCCACCATATTAACTATGTTATTGGGATGATACAAGCAATTAGAGATGATGCAGCGATTGTTTTTGCTAGGGGATTTTATGAAGCATTAGCTGATGGTCAATCTATTGAAATTTCCTATAAATTAGGGTGTAATACGATTGAGAGACAATTAGGGAATAACGATACTTATAGTTCAAATACTTCAAATACAGGCCGTAAAATAAGTAATCCGAAACTTATCTCTAAAACTTTACCAGAACATTTAAAACCACAATTAAAAATAAAATCTAATCTTACTCCTTTTTCTGATGTTAAAGAATTAACTGCTTCAACAACTTTACCAGATGTAAAGGAATTAGTTGAAGATGAAATAAACCGTAAAAAATATCGAGAAGATATCGAAGCTGATTTTAATTTGGGAAGAAATAATGTTAACCGACAACAACCATTATCACAAGAAAAGTATCGATCAAGAGAAGTATTACTTAGCAGAGTTGAAGATGATTGGATAAAAGGTGTTTTACAAAAATCTCTTTTTACTCAAGTTTTATTTGAACAAGAAATAATCGAGCATCCTGATGCAGTGGAACGTCCTTTTACTGTATTTGAAGAACCTGCAATTGAATTAGAAAAGTCTTTTGAATTTATCCAAGCAAGTGATATTTTTGAAGAGATGGGTGCAGGAAGAACCCTATTAATTTTAGGGGAACCAGGAACAGGAAAAACCTTATCAATGTTGAAGTTAGCAGAGCGTTTAATTAAGAAATGTAAAAAAGATTTAAGCTTACCTATTCCTGTTGTATTTAATTTATCATCTTGGGCGATTAAACGACAAAAAATTGCTGATTGGTTAATAGAAGAATTAAAAGATAAATATAAAGTTTCTAAAGATTTAGGTAAACAATGGATTGAGCAAGAAGCATTAATTTTATTATTGGATGGTTTAGATGAAGTTAAAGCAAACTATCGTAATGATTGTGTTAAAGCTTTAAATCAATTTCTTGATGATCATGGTATTACAGAAACAGTAATTTGTTGTCGTGTTAAGGATTATGAAACTCTTTCTGAACGTTTAAAATTACGCAATGCAATTTGTATTCAACTTTTATCATCTGAGTATATTAATTGGTATTTGGAAGATGTTGGTAAACCGTTACTGGGATTAAAAAAACTCTTACAACAAGATAAAGAATTAGAAGAATTTGCTAGAACTCCCTTAATTTTTAGTGTCATGAGTATTACTTATCAAGGTTATTCTTTAGATGCTTTATTACAAGAAATGAGTGTTAAAGAAAAGCGTTATAAAAAGTTATTTGATAAGTATGTCAACACAATGTTTGATAGGAAAAAATATATAAAGTCTCACTACAATCAAAAAAATGCTAAAAAATGGCTGACTTTTTTAGCCAAAAAAATGGAAAAACAAGATATTTTTTATATAGATAAAATACAAATATCTTGGCTATTTAAAGATATAAAAAATACAAAAAATGTAAAAAATAAAAAAATAAAAAATAAACTTCTGGGTGCCGTTTTGGGAATGGTCTATGGCAGATTTGCGATAAAAACTATTATAAACTTGTTTATTTTTACAGAAAGTTCATTATTTCAATTACTTTTTACTGTTGTAGCTTTTACAGTTTTTATAACAATAGGTTGGTTCATTGGAGGATTATTTAACTCTTCAAACCAGAATCAAAAAAGAAAGACCATAGATGATCAAATTCCTGAAATGTCTTTTGACCGAATCCCCGAAGAAATTCCGAAGTGGTCTTGGAAACGTTTATTATGGGCATTAATTGTAGGAATAATTGCATGGTTAGAAACTATTATAGTTTTTAGTTTAGTAATAGGAATATTTGATTTGGCCTTATTTAAAAGTTTGTTTGGTTGGCAGTTTGGTTTTTTTTTCGGAATACTATCGGGCTTTTTTAAATCTATATTTCTCTCAATAAATTCTTTTCTAGATAAAAAAATCAAAATAGTTGATACTTTAAGGTGGTCATGGAAAAAATTTAGATTTAGATTTGTCAATACTTTTTATATAAGTTTTTTTCTCAAAACTTTGCGGTGCATATATATTAATCATAAGAAGCTTTATTACAGATTTCTTGATTTTTGTAGTACCAGCTATAGAACTTTCATGGTAATAACATTACTTTTAAGCATTGTTATAGTATTTTTTTTCCCAATATTGCTGTTGTTTAGTATTCTTCTAATACCTCTAATACCAATGTCTTTTGTTGGGTTGCTTGCAGCACTACTTAATGCACTAGCTGTAGGGGCAGAAATTGAAGAAAAAACATATCCCAATCAGGGAATTTGGAATTCATTTAAAAATGCAAATATGGGTTTACTATATGGCTTAATAATTGGAATGATTTTTATGATACCGATCACATTAAGCGATGAAGAAATGAGTTTTGATATTCACACGGCTATTATGGCATCTTTGACCTGGGGATTGATGGCTGGTTCATTCATATCATTATCTGTGGGAAGTAAATCATTTATGCAACATATTGCACTTCGCATTATTTTGTATTTTCAAGGTGATAGTCCTCTAAACTACGCAAATTTTCTTAATTATGCAACTGAACGCCTATTTATGTATAAAGTAGGTGGTGGGTACATCTTTATTCACCGAATGTTAATGGAGCATTTTGCTAATATGAAACTAGATGAATCTGATTAAGAGAACATCAGTTTTGCTTAAGGTTTCAGGGTTCCTCCTCGAATTACCCAACCAATAAAACCACTAATACTTGCTGTAATAGTAATAATTACTATCTGTCTCCAGTTCTTCAATTCTCCTACTTTCTCAGCTAAATCTGAAATTTTATTAATTGATGGTTTCCAGGTTTCTTGACCGAAAAAAAGTGTTTAAAGACTCTCTTTTCAAGGGTATAAAAAGCGGTCGAGGGATGGCCAGGTCTCCTCACCATATCCAATCGACCAAGAGAAGAAAAATATTCCTTGTTTTAAGCTTCCAACTTGAGGGTTCAGTAATTCTAAATTCTAAATTCTAAATTCTGATTGACGGGTTTCAATGACTGCTAATCTTTCTTTAATCTCTATTTGACCTATTTCTAAAGTTTTCTGTCCTACTTCTAAAGATTTTTGTCCCTCTTCTAAAGCTGTTTGCCTCCTTTCTAAAGCTTTAAGTCCTTCTTCTAAGCGATCAAAACGGTTATTGATCAAGTCTTCTATTCGTTTGAGATCGTTTTCGGTTACGGTTGACATTAATTTTTTCTTTAAACTTGGATAGATTGTACATATATTCTTATTTTACATTTAGAATGAGAATATGAGAATATATGTTGTTTCTTGACTGTCAGTTTGGCATCTTAACTTCTGATGCAACTGAACGCCTATTTATGTTTGAAGTGGGTGGCAATTATATTGTCATCCACTTAATGCTAATAGAACATTTTGCAAACATGAAATTAGATTAACCCAATCAGTCAAATGTCTCGACATAAATTTAAACAAAATATTGCTGTTATCATTGGCATTAATAACTACGAAAATGGTATTCCCCCATTAGGAACCGCCCAACCTGATGCAGAAGCGATCGCCAATATTTTAGAACAAGATTATCACTATAAAATTAACTCTATTATTAACAATCAAGGTACAAAACAACACCTAGAGAAATTATTAAATATTGACTTACCTAACTTAATTCAAACCCCATCCAGTCGCCTCATTTTCTACTTTGCTGGCCATGGAATTGCTCTCAATGGAGATGAAGGACCCCAAGGCTATTTAATCCCCCAAAATGCCAAATTAGGAGACGTTTCCACCTATCTTCCCATGCAGACAGTAGAAGCAGCTTTAAGCAAGCTTTCCTGTCGTCATTGTTTTGTTATCTTAGACTGCTGTTTTGCCGGGGCCTTTCGTTGGTCCAGTACCCGTCGCTTTATTCATATTCCTAAAACCATCCATAAAGAACGCTATGATCGCTTTATACAGGATCAGGCATGGCAAGTGATCACCTCAGCCGGCTATGATCAAACTGCCTTAGATAACTTAGACCTGAAAAACGATCGCGGAACTGCCAAAAATCAAAGCAACCATTCTCCCTTCGCTACAGCGTTAATGGAAGCATTACGGGGAAAAGCCGATATTTATCCCCCGGCAAAAAATGGCAAACCAGCAGGAGACGGCATTATTACAGCGACAGAACTGTATTTATACTTGCGAGATTCCGTAGAAATTCCCACCGATGCCATTAAACAGCGTCAAACTCCCCAAATTTGGAGTTTAAATAAACACGATAAAGGAGAATTTATTTTTCTGATTCCTGGTCATCCCTTAAATTTACCCTCTGCACCCTCTTTAGATGATCTAGAAGAAAATAACCCCTATCGTGGCTTAAAATCCTATGAAAAGCAACATAGTCAACTGTTTTTTGGCCGAACCGCTTTAATTAACCAACTTTGCCAGTTTATTAGCTATCCCCATCGTCCTTTAACGGTTGTTCTCGGTGCATCAGGTTCAGGGAAATCTAGTTTAGTTAAAGCTGGATTAATGGCCTATTTAGAGGAAATTTCCCACCCAGAAGTCTTCTGGCTTCTTTTTGTCAAGTTAGCAATCGTTAGCTTCACCCTTGTTTCAGCTTTACCAAAATTCCTCCGATTTCCCCATTTACTCGCCATTAACCATCTACATCAATGGAAAACCTTGATTCCCATTCGTCCAGGGGAATCTCCCTTAAGTTGTTTAAATACTCTGATGCAAGAATTGGACCATGAATCAAAAACGTTAAATGAGGCGATCGCCCATTGGATTAAAAACCATCCTCAAGAAAAATTATTACTGGTAATTGACCAATTAGAAGAATTAATTACCCTCTGTGGAGATGAAACCGAAAAAGAGGAGTTTTTGGAGATATTAGCCAATCTGGTAACAACTTATGGGGATCAATTAAAAATAGTAGTAACATTGCGATCGGATTTTGAATCCCAGTTCACCAAGACACCGTTAACAAACTATTGGCAAACTGGACGGTTTATCGTTCCTGTCATGACTCGCAATGACTTACGGGAAGTGATAGAAGAACCAGCATGGGCAAAAGTCGTCTATTTTGAATCCTTGCAAGAGAGAGGATATTTGGTTGATCATTTAATCGATGAAGTCGCTGATATGCCGGGGGCCTTACCTCTTTTATCCTTTGCCTTGAGTGAATTGTATCTTAAACTAGCCCGTCGCTACCGAGAAGGACAAAAAACAGGGGATACGGTTGATCGAGTGATTACTTGGCAAGATTATGATCAATTAGGGGGCGTAATTAAGTCTTTAACCCGTCGCGCCGATGAAGAATATCACGCCTTAGTTACAGAAGATGCTGCTTATCAAACAACCATCCGTCATGTGATGTTGCGGATGGTTGCAATGGGAGGGGAATTAGCCAGACGACGGGTTTATCAACAAGAATTAGTGTATCCTCAACCGGAATCTGGACGAGTTAAAAAATTTATCCAGCGTTTTGATGCAGTCAGGTTATTGATTAGCGATCAAGACGAAAAAGGGGATTATGTTGAACCGGCCCATGATGCGTTGGTGACAGGTTGGGAAAAGCTACTCACTTGGAAGAAAGAAGAAGAAGAAACCTTAATCCTGCAACGACGGTTAACCCCGGCAGCTATGGACTGGGAAACTCAGCAACAGCCTATCTTTCTTTGGCATACAAACCCTCGCCTTGATTTATTGAAAAAAGTAGTAAAATCCGATGATAATTGGTTTAATCTCCTAGAAGCTGAGTTTGTCCGTCGTAGTATTGGGCGCAAAACCTTTAATACTCGTCGCAATTGGACTGTCGCTATCGCAGTGATGCTAGGGTTAAGTGCCGGTCTATTGTTTTCTTTGATTGGCTATCGCAATACGTTAATTGAGGGAGCGATCGCTTCTCGAAATTCTGCTGAGAAGAGTTTACGCTCAAACCATTCCCTAGATGGAATGATTGAGATTTTACAAGCAGGAGACGCTTTACAAGATCCACTGGTTAAATTTCCCTTATTCAAGTTCTTTAGGTCAACCGATACCATCCAAGAAGAGATTCAAGAGACCTTACAATGGGCTGTTTATCGTGTCAAAGAGGCTAACCGCATGAAGGGAGATAACAGTCTCATTGTTAGGAGTATTGTTAGTCCTAATGATGACAATGGACAAATGATTGCTAGTGCAGGAGAAGATGGCACCATCCAACTCTGGGATTTACAAGGGAAAAAATTGGCATCGTGGCAAGGAGATGATAGGCGAATTTGGGCTGTAGCGTTTAGTCGAGATAAGCAAACCTTAGCCAGTTCAGGGGAAGATGGAAAGGTTCGTTTGTGGAACTTACAAGGGAAGCAGTTACGGGTGTTGGCAGGACATAATTCTCAAGCACGTTTTGTCACATTTAGTCGAGATGCTCAAAGAATCGCTAGTGTGGGAGCGCAAGATGGCATAATTCGTTTGTGGAATAGGGACGGAACCCCGATTAATGCTTGGCAAGCAGATGAGACAAAATTTCTCAAAACTGTTGATTTTCATCCTAATCATCAACTTTTGGTGACAGCAGGAAGAGATGGCAAGATTAATATCTGGAATCTAGAGGGTAAACGCTTAAAACAATTAGATTTTCATGCTTGGGGAGTTTTCTTTAGTCCTGATGGTCAATATCTTGTCGCTGCAGGGGATGACGGTAGCATTGGTCTTTGGAACTCTCAATATGAGTTAGTGCAACAATGGCAAGTTCATCAAGGTCCTATGTGGAATGTAGCTTTTAGTTCTGATAGTCAAAAAATTGCCAGTGGGGGAGAAGATGGAAATGTGCGAATATGGAACTTAAAGGGTGAGAAATTAGGGCAGTTTGAAGGACACAATGGACCAGTTCGCAGTGTTAAATTTACGGCTGATTCTCAACAGTTAGTTAGTTCGGGGGATGATGGTACCACTCGTTTATGGAATTTACCGAATCAGTTATTAGATACTCAAAATATAACTTCTTTTCCTAAGCGCAAAGCAAACAAGAATACGGTCATTTTGAGTCCTGATAATAAGTTACGGGCTTTTGTTGATCAAGATAACAAAATTCAGATAACGGATAGGAGTGGTAAACAATTGAATAGGTTTCAAGATCATATTGGAAAAGTCTTGGCCATCAATTTTAGTCCCAATTCTCAACTGTTAGTTAGTGCAGGAGAAGATAATACCATTCGTGTTTGGAAAGACTTGCATAAGAAACAACAAGGACGATATACTTCAATTTTTCAGGTGTATGAAGAAGAAAGCCAAAATACCCGAAGCTATAGGAGTGATGAAAACGGAATTACAGCAGTAATATTTAGTCCCGATAATCAAAGAATTATTGCTGGAGATTATGCTGGTTATCTAAGAGTTTGGAACTTAAATCAAAAGAAAAAAATAGGAATTTGGCAAGTCTCTCCCTATAGTATTAAAACCCTTAATTTTTCATCAGATGGACAGTTATTAGTTACTTTTTTGGGTCAAGAAAATGGTTTAAAATTATCACTTGAATCATTTAAAGACTTAATAGCACGAGGTTGTTATAATCTCAAAGATTTTTTACAAAATAACTATGATTTAATCTCTATGAATCCTTCTTTATGTAAACAAAAAATGTTTGATACAAGCAAAAATTTAGTGACTCTTAATAAATCCATTGAAACCAACAAAAATCAAAACTCTATCGTTCAAAAATTACCAGAAAATCCCCCTAAAATTGCTAATAATAATATACCCAAACCAGAACTTAATGATTATTGGTCAGGAACTTGGAATCATTCTTTTATTGGCATTAATAATCAACAATTTAAAGGAACAATGATTCTGCAAGTTAAAAATAATCAGGTGACGGGAATATTTACAATTCCTATTATAAATTTAAAGGGAAAAATAACGGAAGGAAAAATTATTAATAAAGGTCGTACTCTTGAAGGCAAATGGTCAAATAATTCTCAACAACAAGGTAATTTTATTTTTACTTTACTCCCTAATAAGAGGGAATTTTCTGGTTCTTATAATATCGGTAATCAAAAAATAGTAAATGATGGTACAAATCAATGGAATGCTGTCAAAATAGAAGATAATCAGTAGCTCTATATAACTATATTTTTCTTTACTTTTTTTGAGTTCTAATACCAATAAAAAGTAAAGTTAATCCTTGAATTACTGCCACAATAGTCACGGGAACTTCCGCACTTCTTTGCATAACATTAGCACCACTTAATAAGGCACCAAAAAATAAGGAAGTAATGAAAACACCCAGAACATTTCCTCGACTTAAAACAGCGATCGCAATAGCATTAAATCCATAACCAGGGGAAAAGTTTTCAAATAAACGGTATTTTAATCCCATGACTTCAGTGGCCCCTGCTAAACCACATAATCCCCCTGATAATGCCATCACTAAAAGAATTGTTTTCTTAACAGCAATACCGCCATAGGTTGCGGCTTTGGGATTTAATCCTACTACTTCTATTTGATAACCTATTATGGTTTTTTGCAATAAAAAACCAACAATTATTGTAGCAATTATTGCTACAATAATTCCCCCGTGAGCCAAAGTTTTGGGTAAAAGAATGGGAAGTTTAGCTGATTCGGCAATTAAAGGTGAATAGGCACTAGGGGCGTTAGGTTCACCTAAAGGATAATGCACCAAATAGCTAATAAAGTTAATGGCAATATAGTTTAATAATAAGGTAGTAATGACTTCATTTAGTCCTCGATAGGCTTTGAGATAACCTGGAATCATTCCCCAAAAAGCACCGCCTAAAAATCCAGCTATTAAAGCTACAGTAATATGTAAAAAACTGGGTATATTGTTAATAAATAATGCCGCCAATGTACTACCTAATGCGCCTAAATAGATTTGCCCTTCACCCCCTATATTAAATTGCCCCCCTTTCAGGGCAATTAAAATTCCTAAACTGGCTAATAGTAAGGGGGTTGTTTTGGTTAATGTATTGGCAAAACCATAATAATTAAATAAAGATTCTTGAAAGAGAACTTGATAAGCTTCTAGAGGATTATTCCCTGTAAAGATAATTAAAATGGCTCCTATTAGTAAAGCTAAAAAAATTGCCAAAAATGATGTTAATAACGGTTTTATATTAGTAACGAATAAACTCAAAAATTCCATTTACTTTTTTATAAAATGAGTTTAATTATGGAAAAATATGATCCATAATTTCTAAAATATTAGACTCTTGTGAATGAATAAAAAAATGATCACCTGGAAACATATTAAGTGAACAAGCTTCCTGAGTTTCTTGGCACCATGCTTGTAATTCTTCTTCCGTTGTTCTTTCATCTTCTAATCCACCAAAAACAGTAATGGGACAAGTTAATGGATGAAATTCTTGATAAACATAGGTTTCTAAAATAGAAAAATCAGCCCTTAAAATCGGCACTAACAGTTTCATTAATTCCTCATCTTCTAAGACAGCTTGAGGAGTTCCATTGAGACTACGAATTTCTTCAATAAAAAGAGCTTCAGGTAAATTTGCAATGGGAGTTTTACTCTTTTTAAATTTGGGGTTTCCATAACCTGAAATAAACAAGTGAAAAGGACATAAACCTTGATTTTTAAATAAATAACGAGCGAATTCAAAACTAATTAATGCTCCCATACTATGACCAAAAAAGGCAAAGGGTTTATCTAAATAAGGAAGTAAATAAGGGGTCATAGTTTCGAGGAGACAATCAAGTTTTGTAATCAATTTTTCTCGAATTCTCTGTTCTCTTCCAGGAAGTCTGATGCTGCATACTTCAACCCTTTTTGATAACTGATTCGGCCACTGACGAAAAATGTTGCTTCCCCCTCCAGCATAAGGAAAACAAAATAAACGGGATTTGGCCTGAGGGTTCGGTAGTGGAAACTTAATCCAAGGGTTGTGCATAAATCCTGACATGGCTACAGGGATAGTATGCCAAAAAATACGGAGAATTTAATCCCGACTAATTTAGTCGGGTATATTTGACGTGAAGTTTTTACCCGTGTTACTATCCAAGAAGATTGACAAAATGCTACTCAGTACCCAACTATGACCCAGGCAACTCAACCCCAAACAACACCAGGCTTTGCGCCCACCTTCACCCACCTCGTTTCCAAAGAAGGTGGCGTTAAATATCCCCTCAAAGCCCTTCATGTTTGTGAAGAAACCTTTTCTCCGTTGGAAGTCGCCTACGATTATGAGGCAATTCGTAACCAAGTGAGTCGTGCTACCATCGAGGCTGGTCCTAATTCCATCTGGCGTTATAAAGCATTTTTGCCCGTAGAAAGCGAAAATCCTATTGATGTCGGCACAGGAATGACTCCTCTGGTTAAATCTCACCGTCTCGCTCGTCGCCTGGGTCTAAAGAATCTCTACATTAAAAATGATGCCGTCAATATGCCCACTCTTAGCTTTAAGGATAGAGTGGTTTCCGTCGCCTTAACCCGTGCGAAGGAATTAGGGTTTACCACCGTTTCTTGTGCTAGTACCGGGAATTTAGCCAATTCTACGGCAGCGATCGCCGCCCATGCAGGATTAGACTGTTGTGTGTTCATTCCCTCCGATTTAGAAGCAGGGAAAGTGTTAGGAACCCTCATCTATAATCCTACCGTAATGGCAGTTAAGGGTAACTACGACCAAGTCAACCGTCTCTGTTGCGAAGTGGGTAACACTTATGGTTGGGGTTTTGTCAATATTAATTTACGTCCCTACTATTCTGTAGGTTCCATGACATTAGGGTTTGAAGTGTCCGAACAGTTGGGCTGGAAATTACCAGATCATGTGGTGGCTCCGTTAGCTTCGGGTTCCCTTTATACCAAGATTTACAAAGGGTTCCAAGAATTCATCAAAACCGGCTTAGTAGAAGATAAAGCGGTTCGTTTCAGTGGCGCACAAGCCGAAGGATGTTCCCCCATTGCTTCTGCATTCAAGGAAGGAAGAGACTTTGTCACCCCTGTTAAACCCAATACTATTGCTAAGTCCATCGCTATTGGTAACCCCGCAGATGGTTACTACGCTTTAGATATTGCTCGCAAGACCAATGGTAATATTGAGAGTGTTACGGATGCTGAGATTGTTGACGGTATTAAGTTATTAGCTGAAACCGAAGGCATCTTTACCGAAACCGCCGGCGGAACTACTATTGCAGTGCTTAAGAAGTTGGTAGAAGCTGGTAAAATTGATCCTGATGAGACAACGGTGGTTTACATCACCGGAAACGGACTGAAAACCCAAGAAGCTGTACAAGAGTACATTGGTCAACCTTTACTCATTGAGCCTAAATTAGACAGTTTTGAGCGTGCATTGGAACGTTCTCGCACCTTAGACCGTCTAGATTGGCAAGAAGTTCTCGTTTAGTCCCCTTTAAAGCCGTCAAAGTTGCTCTTCTGTATCCTTGACGGCTGTTTTTTTGGCAATTTTTAGCCATCATTACGAATAATTGGTTCATTTATTGGATAACTATGGCTGTAAAAGTATTAATTCCCACGCCTCTGCAAAAATACACCAACAATCAAGCTACCTTAGAATATAGTGCGGACAAAGTTCCTAATGTGAGTGAGTTAATTGAAACCTTGGAAAGTAGTTTTCCTGGTGTTAAAGCCCGTTTATGCGATGATGAGGGTAAACCTCGTCGCTTCTTGAATTTTTATGTGAATAGTGAAGATATTCGCTTTTTGGAGGATACAGCAACTGCATTGAAAGATAACGATGAAGTCAGTATTGTTCCTGCCGTTGCAGGAGGTTAATGTCGTGTAGGGGCTTAATAATATTAAGCCCCTCAACATGATTGAATAGAATCAAAATCCTGGTAATGCGGGATTTTTTACTTTTAATTCATATTCGCCCTAGTATCTTTAACAGCTAGGATAAATAATAGAATGGTGACAGGAATACTTAAGGCTAAAATAATTCCTGTCGTCATGGTTCCTAGTTCGGGGTTGCCTGAAGATAATTCAAACACAGAACCTACCCCAGCAATGGCGGCAATACACGATCCTAATAAAAATACACCACTTTTTGGGGTCACAGTTTTTACTCCTAATGATAAACTTTGATCTATTTTATGGGTTTAACGGCTCCTCTAGAAAATCCTTTTTCTTGAAGTTTTTCCGTTAAAGCAAGGTCATTATCGACGCGATCAACAAACATAACCCCGTTGAGGTGATCCATTTCGTGTTGAATAACCCGCGCTAAAAGGTCTGTGGCTTTGATTTTGCGGGGTTTTCCTTGTTCATCTTTAAAAGAGACTTCAACGATTTTCGGTCTTGTGACATCTAAATAAACCCCAGGAATACTCAAACACCCTTCTTCTACGACGCATAATTCCTTAGACGAACCGGTTATTTTAGGGTTAATAAGTATTAGAGGGGGGTTAGTAGGGTTATCTGGTTCACAGTCGATAACAATCAGTTGTTTATGAATACCTACTTGAGGGGCCGCTAGACCAATACCTTGGGAACTGTACATGGTTTGTAGCATTTCCTTAGCCAGTTGACGAATGGAGTCATCTACTTTGGCCACTCGTTTAGCTGGTTGACGAAGAACCCGATCTCCCAGGAAGTGAATATCTAAAGGGGGGTTATCTAATTTTTCTTTTTCGACTGTAATTAAAGCGGTCATAAGACTCTAATAAGACGATAAACAATAATATTATTATATTGACATCTCTCACATCATAGCACACAGTTCGTTAAGGTGACGAGGCAAGCACACCCTTCTTATTATTGACCGAAAAAAGGGTTCAAATCTCCCCTTTAAAGGGTATAAAAAGCGGTCGAGGGATAGCGAGGTCTCCTCGTCATATCCAATGGACCAAGAGAAGACAAATATTGCTTGTTTCAAGCCTACAACTTAAGGGGCTGATAATTCTAAATTCTCGGATTCTAAATTCTAAATTCTCATTGACCATGATTAAAGTTCTTCATTTTTCAGATATTCACCTGGGTAGTGGATTTTCTCATGGAACCATTAACCCAAAAACAGGATTAAATACACGCTTAGAAGATTTTGTAACCTGTTTAAGTTTGTGTATTGATCGAGCGATTAATGAGAATGTTGATTTAGTTTTATTTGGTGGGGATGCCTTTCCTGATGCTACTCCCCCTCCTTACATTCAAGAGGCATTTGCTGCTCAATTTAGACGTTTGGCTGATGCTAGTATTCCTACCATTTTATTAGTAGGAAATCATGATCAACATTCTCAAGGAAATGGCGGAGCCAGTTTATGTATTTATCGAACGTTGGCGGTTCCTGGTTTTATTGTGGGAGATAACTTAGTAACTCATAAAATATCGACAAAAAGTGGAGAGGTTCAAGTCATTACTTTACCCTGGTTAACCAAGTCTTCTTTGCTCACTAAGTCGAAAACAGAAGGGTTATCCTTAGATGAAGTTAATCAATTATTGATTGATGCTTTAGAGCCTGTTTTAGAAGCAGAAATCAGAAAATTAGAGCAGAATATACCCACCATTTTATTAGGGCATTTAATGGTTAATCGGGCTAGATTTGGAGCCGAACAATTTTTAGCAGTGGGTCGGGGCTTTACCATTCCTATTTCTTTATTAATTCGTCCAGAATTTGATTATGTTGCCTTGGGTCATGTTCATAAACATCAAAATCTAAACCCTAATAATGATCCACCAATTATTTATCCAGGTAGTATTGAAAGAGTTGATTTTAGTGAAGAAAAAGAAGAAAAAGGATATGTTTTAATTTACCTGGAAAAAGGAAAAGCTGAATGGGAATTTTGTCCTTTACCAGCCCGTCCTTTTGTGACCATAAAAGTTGATATTTCTCAAGCAGAAGAGCCTCAAACAACTTTAGTTAAAGCCATTACTAAAAAAAACATTGAAGATGCAGTTGTTAGAGTTAATTATCAAGTTCGTTCGGAACAGTTAGAATTAATTAATAATCGAGTCATTAGTGAGTCCTTAAAATCAGCCCATAGTTACACCATTTGTCCCGAAATTATTAGTCAATTATCCCGTCCTCGTCTTCCAGAATTAGGGATCGGAAAAAGTCTAGATCCCCTAGAAGCATTGAAAACTTATCTTGACAATAAAGAGGATATTAAGGATATTGTTAATGATATGTTAGAAGCGGCGGAACTGTTATTACAAGAACAATAAAATGACTAACAATAATTGGCATTCTTCTGAAGAAATTCAAACCATTTTTAATCGTATTGCCCCGGTTTATGATCAACTCAATTATTGGTTAAGCTTAGGACAACATCGTATTTGGAAGGAAATGACCGTAAAATGGAGTGAACCCAAACCAGGAGATATGGGGTTAGATGTTTGCTGTGGTAGTGGTGATCTCAGCCAATTATTAGCCCGTAAAGTCGGCAAAACAGGGAAAGTGATAGGGGTGGATTTCTCCCAAGAACTATTGGCGATCGCCGCGCAACGGGCCCAACAAAATTATCCCACCTTACCCTTAAAATGGGTGCAAGGAGATGCCTTAAACTTGCCTTTTGAAGATAATACCTTTGATTGTGCTACCATGGGCTATGGCTTACGAAATGTGACGGATATTCCCCGTTGTTTAAGAGAGTTACACCGTGTTCTTAAACCCAACGCTAAAGTAGCTATTTTAGACTTTCATCGTCCTTCTCAACTTTGGCAACAACAATTCCAACAATGGTATCTAGATAACTTAGTAGTTCCTTTGGCTCAGTATTTCGGTTTAAAGGATGAATATGCCTATATTATGCCCAGTTTAGAGAGATTTCCTCAAGGCAGAGAACAAGTTACCTTAGCCAAGGAAGCAGGATTTAACGCTGCTGTTCATTATCCTATTGCGGGAGGTATGATGGGTGTTTTGGTGGCAACTAACCAATAATACTTAATCCGCTTTAGATAGTAGACAATCATCTTGATGAGCAGGGGAGGCAGGGGGAGAAAGAATATTACTCTACGATAATAAGCGGATTTGGTGTGAGTTAAATGCCATGATAACCAAAGGCTGCCCAATGGAAAGGGTGGGCAAAATCATCGGAACTTGAAACCTGAAGTAGGATTTTTTGATAGATTTTCTTCGCTGTTTGACTATTAGAAGATTGAGAAATCGTCTTGAAATGGTCTGCTTTTTCCTGTTTGGTCGTGTCTCTTATCCATTTTTGTGCCTTTAGTAAAGCTTCTGATGTTTCTAGATTATCTTTACGCCAGAAATCGTAAAAACGCGCCACTAATATCATAGTGCTAATCTCCGAGACTGACCACAAAGAAGCGACAACACCGGCCACACCTGTTTGCAACAAACCAGTAGGTAAGCTTACTACTTCATCGAGATTTTCCATACCAGGGAGAGAGGTTTCGCAAGCAGAGAGGATAGCAAGACGAATCTGTAAATTGAGTTCAAATAAGTCCTGTAAGCTCAAAATTTGGTCGTATGACATCAATAAACCGCTTTTTAGGGGTTCCGTGAAGTCTGCAAAACCATGACAAGAAAAATGAACAACCCCATAATTATTAAGGGCTTTTTTAACATCGGGTTGATTAGCTTCCTCATGTTTAAATATATGATGATTGGGGAAGGTTTCTAGGGCGGTTTGCACTTCTAAGGTGGAATTAGGTAATTTATTAGCATTTACGGGTAAAGGTTCATCGATGGCTAAGATGGAATCAGGGGGCGTATTATGGGCAATTTCACGGGCGGGAATGAGAGAAAGGGCATTCGGGATATAGGCAAAGGAAATATCATCTAAGGCGTACTTACGACCGCTTTTTGCTTGTTTATCTTCTTTCCAGGCAGCATGAAGGGGTAATAAGCTAAGTAAACCAGTGGGAATTAAAATAGCTTTTTGAAACTTGTTCTGTTGCAGATGACTGATAACCGGTTCCATCAGTTTTGACCAAAGTTGATGGGTTACGGTATCAATAGTGTCAAACCACTGAGCTTGAGCTTTCTGGTATTTATCATAATATTGTTGGTTAATTTGTCTATATTCTTCAGAATCTCTCTCTCCCTCATAATTATTCCGCCAATCTTGATAAGATTGTAATTCTTGTTTCAAACGGACATAAGCCCCAAACCATGATTTTTCTGTATTAAATAATAATTCTCGTAATTGAGTATTATTAAGACTATCTACCTGAACAGGAGTAATGCTGACTTCTGTAGCGTTAAGATTAACAATTAAGGCAAGACTCCCATATTCAGTAGTCGTTAAGTAAATAAGGGGTTTATTGGTGGTAACAGCTTGAGTAATCTCTGCAAAAGTGGGTAAAGCAAGAAAATTCTCATAACCAGGTAATTTACGAATGTCTGCGAGAACAGTTTTTAGGCGTTGTCGGGTTTGTTGAATCAGTTGTAAATTGCTTTCAGGAGTCGCCCCAAGGTTATTTTTTCCCTCAAAAGTCATTCTCATGCGTTCTTGTTGTTCTAAGTTGCGTAATTCATTGGCTATCTCTTGATAGTTCTTATAAAGTTCAGGATTAAGCTGTTTAACGGTTTCTAAGTCTGCCCTATCCCGTGCTAAAGTTTCCCGTAAGTTACGGGCGCGCCCTCTTTCTAGGGTGACAACGGCGGATTCTAACTCACCTACATGGGCTAAAGCGTAGGCAGTACGGTGAAAAAGGTCATCTGTGGCGGATAATACGTCTTCTTTGCCTAAAAGGGTAACAGCGTCTTCATAAAGCACTTCTACCGCTTCTAAGGCGGTTTGATAGGGTTTAATGGCTTCTCGCCAACGATTTTCTTGAGCGTAAAGGTTGCCTAATAAACGGGCAGTATCACGACAATCTTCTGGTAAGGTTTGAGGGAGAAAGACTTTAAGAACATTTTGGCAAGATAAAATCGCACTTTCTATATTTTCGGCTTTATCACCTCTAATTCTGTCTGAGTAAGCTATGGCAAGATTATTGTGTGTACCTGCCCAATCAAGAGGAAATGCCTCAAAAGTTCTCACTTTCAACGCTCCTTCAAAAGAAGTGATGGCAATTTCTATATTCTCGGCTTTATCGCCTCTAATTCTGTTAATGTAAGTTATGGCGAAATTGTTCTGTGTACCTGCCCAATCAAAAGGAAATGTCTCAAAAGTTCTTACTTTCAATGCTTGTTGATAGTAAACGATAGCATTTTCTAAATTTTCTGCTTTATCGCCTTTAATTCTGTTACTGTAAGCAGCAGCAAGATTATGCTGTGTACCTGCCCATTGTTGGGGAAATGTGTCAAAAGTTCTTACTTTCAATGCTTGTTGGAAGTAGGTGATCGCTTTTTCTAAATTCTCAGCTTTATCTCCTCTAATTCTGTAAAGGTAAGCAGTAGCGAGATTATTCTGTGTCTCTGCCCATTGTTGAGGAAATGCCTCAAAAGTCCTCACTTTCAATGCTTCTTGACAAGAGGTGATCGCTTTTTCTAGATTCTCGGCTTTATCTCCTCTGATTCTGTTACGGTAAGCAGCAGCGAGATTATTATGCGTCATTGACCAATCTTGAGGAAATACATCAAAAGTATAAACTTTAAACGCTTGATGGTAGTAAGCAATCACTTTTTCTAAATTCTCGGCTTTATGTCCTATAATTCTGTCAAAGTAAGCATTAGCGAGATTAATCTGTGTCATTGCCCATTCACAAGGAAAAGTTTCAAAAGCATAAATTTTCAGTACCTGCTGATGAGTAGAGAGTGCCTTCTCTAGATTTTCAGCTTTATTCCCTCTGATTCGTTTACTGTAAGTAGCAGCAAGATTATTTTGTGTCATTGCCCATTCATAAGGAAACTTTTCCAAGGTATAAACTTTCAATACCTGCTGATAAGTAGAGAGTGCCTTCTCTAGATTTTCAGCTTTATTGCCTTTAATTCTGTCTGAATAAGCATTTGCCAGATTATTTTTTATCCTTGCCCAGTCTTCTGGAAATTTCTCAAAAGTACACACTTTTAAAGCTGCGGTGTAAGCTTTGATCGCCCTTTCTATATTTTCCGCTTTATCACCTCTAATTCTATGTGAATAAGCACTTGCTAGATTAGTTTGTATATTCGCCCAGTCTTCTGGAAATTCCTCGAAAGTATAAACTTTTATAGCTGCGGTGTAAGCTTTGATCGCCCTTTCTATATTTTCCGCTTTATCCCCTTTAATTCTGTCTGAATAAGCATTTGCCAGATTCTTTTGTGTCATTGCCCATTCGTAAGGAAAAGATTCAAAAGTTCTTACTTTTAAGGCTTCAGTACAAACTGTGATTGCCTTTTCAAGATTCTCAGCTTTATCGCCTCTGATTCTATATGAGTAAATAATCGCTAGATTATTATGTATAATTGCCCAATCTTCTGGAAATTTCTCAAAAGTATAGACTTTCAATGCTTCAGTATAAGCCATGAGTGCTTTCTCTAGATTTTCAGCTTTATCACCTCTAATTCTGTCTGAGTAAGTAACACCTAGATTATATTGTGTCATTGCCCAATCTTCTGGAAATTCCTCAAAAGTATAAACTTTCAGAGCTTCAGCATAAGCCATGAGTGCCTTCTCTAGATTTTCAGCTTTATCACCTCTAATTCTGTTTGAGTAAGTAACACCTAGATTGTTAGATACTTTTGCCATTTTTTGCGGAAATCTATCAAAAGTAAAGACAGTCAAGGCAATCTCATAACCTGCAATGCCTATGTCTTGATTGATAGCAATGTTACCAAGAGAAAATTCTGTTATTAAATCACTAAAATTAACAACATCAGCAATATTTTGAACTTCTTCTGCTTTTGCAGAGGATAATCTATTTTTTACCCAATTATACAAAATAGTTATCAAGTTATCGTCTAATTTATCAAGATTTTGCGCCCAGAAAGGATAGATCGCTTCAAGGTTAGGATTTTTCGAGACTTTCTGTAATGTCTCCATCAAGAAACTGAAATAGTCTTTATAAGTGTTTTCTATTGCTGTCTTTTCATTTTCTAACAACCCTAACATTTGCGCTAACTGTTGCGCTATTGATATCAAAAATTGCGCTTCATTTTTCCTTCCTTTTTCCTCATATTGTTGTGCTACTGCTATCATCACCTCTATCAATTCTTGATCTAATAATTCCTGATTTTCTTGTAATACTTTGGGTTCATCCCCTTCCTTGCAGGATAATAATTGATTGATGAGGTTTAGATAAGCTTGGGTTCGTTGTTCATTCATCTTTATTTAATCCCAAATGGTCTTAAGATCAGGAAAATTGAGTAAAGTTTGATCTCTAGTAATCAAAGTTGTTTGATAATAACTTGCTGTTGCTGCAATAATGCGATCATGAATATCCCAATCTTTAGGAAGGGTCAACATTTTCTGAAAGATAGGAAAATCAAAACCAACAATAGTAAAACCATCCCCTTTATTAATTTTATCGAGTAATTCCTCAATCGTAACAGTTACTCTTCTTTTTTCAGCAATATGAGTAAGTTCTGCCATTACTAAAGTCGGAATTAAGACCTGAATTTCTCCGTTTTCAGCCTGAGTAAGAATTTCTTTAGCTTTGAGAGATAATCTTTGATCTTCGCTAATAAACCAAGCTAAAGCATGAGTATCAACAACATAAATATCCATTATTTATTATTTATCCCACTCTAGAGCATTTTTAAAGACTACCTTTTCCGCTTCTTGTAAATCTTCATCAGTTATGTCAATATCTTTCCATAAACCCCTTATTTCTGTTTTTTTTCGAGGCTTTTTATCTTCATTATTAACTAGCTTTTTAAAAGTTTCTAACTCATCTTGAATAGCTTGAATACGAACTAAAATATATTGACTCATAAAAAAATACTTCCTTTGATTATTATGGAACTGATCTCATCTTAGCATCTGTCAATGGTTGTGCGATCGCTATCATTACCCCTATCAATCCCTGATCTAATAATTCCCGATTTTCTTGTAATATTTTGTTTTCACCACCTTCTTGGCAGGATAATAATTCATTAATGAGGGTTAGATAAGCTTGGGTTCGTTGTTCGTCCATTATCTTTGAGTGTGATCAGGATAATTAAAAGAGGAGCTAATAAAACAATTTCTTCTGTATAACTGCAATAAAACCATCGGTTTTGCTGATCCCGTCGAAAAATTTCCACTCGTTGATGTTTGCTATTAACTAAAACATATTCTTGCAAACTTTCTAGGGTTTGATAATCATTAAATTTATCACCGCGATCTCGAAGAGATCCGCTTTGCGGTGCCAAAGCTTCGGTACTCTCTGAAAGAACTTCAAGAATGAGCTTTGGAAACCTTTTTCTTCATTTTTTAGATATTCTTCACGGGTTAGATAGTAGTGATCAGGGAAAAAAATCATGGTTTTTTATCTTAATCTGGATGTTTAAAAGTAATAGCTGTCAAAGGACGTTTCCAAAGATAATTAGTTAATTTTTCCCCTTTTTCTTTTTCATCTTGTGTAGAAATTGGCAAAAGAAAATGCAAAGCTTTATACAGTTCAAAACGATAAATATCAAATGCAGATTCCAATAATTTACCGTAAATAATAGCAGAATCAAGAATCCATTGATAACTTAAATAAGCAGATATTATCCCGATAGGAATTGCCCACCATGCGATTAATCCCCATAAAATAAATAGGACACTCCATAACCATAAACTCGCCCCATTATTTAACGTATTTCTAGCTTCTGTCAGTTCATTTTTTACATTATCAGGTAACAATAACCAAAGACGAGGAAAACAAACAAAAGCATCTAATCCATAATACACTTGAGGACGTTCTTCTGCTGAACGTAAAATATTACCTAATTGAGTTGGCATTACCTGATTGACAGGAAAATAATGTAAACTAATATCTAATCTGATAATTTCTTCATTTTCTTCTAGGGTTAAAGGTCTAGTATTTTCATTAAATAACTCTTGAAGTCTCTTATTTAACTTCTTCTTTCTTCTCTCCTGAAATGAACAACAAAAACCTCGTAACCATTTCAACGGTGATATCCAATATCCTTCTAAAATGCGTATGACAGTAAACTCACAACGATTCACGATAATCGCAGAAATCAAAACCAATAATAAACTAGCGATTAATAAAGTAATTTGTAACGGTTGAGATTGCTGCTTAAACCAATTTTCTACCGATGACCATCCATAACGTGAAATATAAATACTTAACCCGCCCACCCAAAAGATAAAAGCAGGTGTTAGAATTGCTCCTAACCATTTTTCTGCTAATTTACCACCGAGACTTTCCAGAAATTTTGTCGGCATAACATTAGAATCAGTTACACTCTTTCTAATGGAACATTATGCGTCTTACAGAGTGGAATGGTTTCTCCCTCCTGACGTTGATAATAAATAAAATCACCATAAGGACAAGCATATTTAATCATTCCAGAAATGGGTTGAGTCGGGTTTCCTGGAATGGGTTGATAACCTTTAAATTGTGCCTGGGTTTCTGATTCTAAAAATTCTACTGTCCACTGACGAGTTGCTTCTGTGGAACAAAGTATCTCTAAGATTTGATTTTCAACGTCTTGGTCAGATTGATTAAGTAAATCAGCTAATTGAGCATCTATTGACTCAGCTTGTTCAGAATCAACCAAATCTGGCAAATAAGAACGGATGGTGCGTGCTGCTTCAAGATAATCTTCTGGCATACAGGAAATAGACAACAAAGACTAACTGAGAACAAGAGAAATCGGATTTCTCTTCAATTTAATGATACCGTACCTTGATTGACTTTTCGCAGCAGTCAAGACTGACTATCATTTGACCATCAAAACCAGAAGCGGGTGGGGGGAATCGAACCCCCATCATTAGCTTGGAAGGCTAAGGTTTTACCACTAAACTACACCCGCAAACTTATCAATTTTTTTCGACTTCTACTAATATAACACATCTGGAACTAATTGCCAAAAAATTTGATGACTTTTTTGTTGATATCACCATAATAGGGGAATGACTGCCCAATACTCCGTACTTGAGAACAAATATAGCTCTTTGTGCATCTTAGGAAGAATTATGGAGTATTTCTACGGAATTTGACAAATATTTAATTGATTAACCAAGGTTGTCAACCATCCTCTAAAACCCCATAACTGCATTCCTAACATGGGTAAATGTCCATGTGGGGCCCAAAGATTAAAATTTAGCTCTTTATAGGATAGCCAATTATTATTTTTTCGCCAACCCACTTTTTCCCCAAACTCACGCCAAAGTTGGGCATTATGTTGTTGCTTTCCTCCTAAACTTTCATAGAGTTTTTTCTGCACAGAAAACCCAAATCTTCCATTACTTCCTTCATACCAAAGCTGATTAATAATTTTTAATTCTTGACAGGGAAACTTCTCTAGATGATGTTGATCTAGCCAACCAGCTTTCTCCCGTTGCGTAATTTTTAAAATGAGTTTAGCGGTTTCTTGATCCGCTTCTTTAAGATTCGCTGTCGCTAGAAACTCTTCTAATTTTCTATAATCAATTTCTGAATTAGAACGAGAAACAATTTTAGAAATATTTTGAGCCGTTTGGGTTTGTTTGATACTAGATTTTGAAAAACTTTCTAATGGTTGATTGACCGAAGATGATGAAACAGCAGACATGGCTAACTGTTCTTTTCTAGCAGGATTTAAAATAGCTTTTCGAGAGTTCCTGAGGTTACGTTTTTTAGAGGCTGTGACTTTTTTTTGTTTTAATAAAATTAACCATTCTTCAATAGATTGAGGACGGTTTTTTGGACGTAATTCCATACCTTTAAGAATGGCATAATTGATAGGATCACTGATATTATGATTATGCTGTTTTGGAGGAATAAGATTAGCTCCTTGTTGACGAAAAGGGGCAGGGAAGGGCAACTGTAAGGTGAGAACATAGTATAAAGTGGCAGCTAATGCATAAACATCTGTATAAGCGCCCCGTTTGGCTCGCAGTTCATATTGTTCCAAAGGAGCAAAAGATTCTGTCCGAGAATTGGTGTGAGTTTGGATTTTATCTTGTACAAATTCTCTGGCTAAACCAAAGTCAATTAATATGGCTTGCATATCACTTTTACGCAGCATAATATTACCTGGTTTAACATCTCGATGAATAAATCCTTGTTCATGAATATAGGTTAATGCTGACCCAATTTGCTGAATATATTTTAATGCTTCTGCTTCGGCTAAACCCTTTTTATAATTTACATATTGTCTTAGGGTTCCTCCAGCTACATAGTCCATTACCATACACCAAAGTTCTCCTTCTTGGCAGACATGATGAACTTTAATAACATGGGGATGATTACACTTGGCCAAACAAAAAGCTTCTTGAATAAAACGCTCTTGATGTTTACTAAAATCCTCTTGATTTTGAATTAAAGAATTTAGGGTTTTGATAGCGACTAAATTCCCTTTAGGATGTTCTTTAGCACGATAAGTAATTCCTGAACCACCATACCCTAAAACTTTGTTAATTTCATAGCGACCACGTTGTAATCTTGTTCCGGTTTTCCAGTTACTCATAGGTTTTGCAGCTAAGGTGACTAAAGAAGATCAATAATGAGATAAACTGCTGTTAATAATAGTTTTTAATCAGCATTTTCATGGATCGAGGGTTTGGATTTTCCCTCCATGGTAATCAACTATTTTGATGACATCTATATCTACTACGCAACCAGGAAAAGACAATAGTAAGCTAAAGCAAGGTGTTAGTGGTTACTAATCTCCTAACCTGAATGCGTAGTGCTATGTAGTTAGTATTCCCAGAATTGTCTCAAAACCATCACTTTTTTGATAGTCGTTTCTATACTTGTGATTGTAAGATGCAAAGTTTTCTTCTTGTGGAAGTCAGGAGTTATAGTTTACGATACCTTCAGTGACAAATAATTCTTGCGTTGAATATTATAACGAGATTAAATGTTTTTAGAAGAAATGAATGGGATTAATAAACCAACAAGTAGTCCCTACAATTGCTAAAATTACTGATACTACTGTAGAGACGTTTCATTAAACGTCTCTACAAAGGGGGGTATGAAAACAGAATTATTTTTAACGATAATAATTAAGGGGCGATCGCATCAAATACCAGCCCTATCTTCTACACTGCACACCCTATCTATCTCCAAATTAATGAATTGTTTCTGGAGTCAAAATAATTAACTGTTTCTGTTGCAAAGATCGTACTATATCTAAATCAATAGAAACCTTGGATAAAATTTCTTTAACCCTTACTTTGCCATCACAAGCTTGCATAAAATGATATTCAACATCACTTAAAGTAATAGGTTGATAATCATAATTCATGAACCCTTGACTTGGCCAACCATATAAACAAGGATGAGTTTCAGGAATAGCAGATAATAGCTTTTCATCCTCTGACCAATCTATCTTAACTAAAGGAGGTTTTCCTAAGAAAAATTCATAATGAGTTATGTTCTCTGGATCGAGTAATTCCGTCAGTCGATATCGTTGATGATCGCTTAATTTTTCGGCCCGTTTTGTCAGTTCTTCTGATTCCCCAATTAATCTCTCCAACTGCCAATATTGAGGGTTAGAAAAACCAATAAATTCCAGTCCTGATGCCTCGATTAATTCAAACAAAGTATCAATATTATAATCAGTTTCTTGGGGATGCACATACATATCAGCAAAGGATTCATCTCGATGGTTTTCTAATGACCATTTTTCTTTTTCTCGCTTGACAATTCGGTTATTTTCTGGTAAAGATTCAAACAATTTGCGCCCAACAAATACCCCATCTTTATAGTCTCCTTGCCTTTCCATTTGTAGGAGAGAAATGGCTTTTTGCATCAGTTGAATTTCCCATCTACCTAACTCTGCATAGACAAAAATATGAAAGAGTCCACCAGGGGCTAATTTTTGCGATAACGCTTTAATTCCTGCCATAGGATCGGGTAAATGATGCAGAACTCCCACACAATTAATTAAATCAAATTCCCCTTCGATTTCCTCGGCTTTTTCTAAGGGTAAGTGATGAAAAGAAATGGGGGGTTTATGGTTAGCAGCAACTCCTGATTGTTGACAACGTTGTTGAGCAATTTCTAGGGCTTTTTCACTAATATCAACCCCGACAATTTCTGCTTGAGGATTTAATAAAATTAAGTATTCTGTTCCTACTCCTGTACCACATCCTGCATCTAAAATACGAATATCCTCTGTAGCAGGTTTTCTTCCTGTACAAAAATTATAAGCAGCAATCCAATTCCATCGCCAATTATAGCCTGGTGGGGGTTCATTTAATAAAGGTTCGGGGGGAAAAGGATAGGTGTTATACAGTTTTTGGACGGCTGAACTTTCTGGAGAAAAATGAGTCATAAGATCAGAAATAGACAATTAAAACTTAATAAGTTAGATCAGTTCCATTCAATAATCGCACAGAACTAAAGTCGACCATCTTAAGAAATATAAAATTGATTTAACTGACGAGCAGTTTTTTCAGCTTTGTCAAAATAACCGTGATTTGAGATTTGAGCGCACCGCAACCGGACAATTAATTATAATACCACCCACCCGAAGCGAAACCAGCGATCGCAATGCTGAGTTAACCTATCTTAAATGTTGCGCCTTGGACTCCCGTTACAGGAGTAGAAGCAAGAATCTCCCGTTACAATCTGTGATTTAACGGGAGAGTGTCAACAATTAATAGCTTGGAGTCGTCAAAATCAGTTAGGGAAATCTTTTGATTCTTCGGGGGAGTTTAAACTTCCCAATGGTGCAGAGCGATCGCCTGATGCGTCTTGGATACATAAAGATCGGTGGAATAGATTGACTGCTGCTGAGAAAGAAAAGTTTGCCCCTTTATGTCCTGATTTTGTGGTGGAATTAATGTCTCCTAGCGATTCTCTCGAAAAAACGCGCCTTAAAATGCCAGAATATAGGGAGAATGGTGCAAAACTAGGATGATTAATTAATCGACGACAAAAACAAGTAGAGATTTATCGCCCCGATCAGGAAGTAGAAATGCTACAAAATCCACAATTTTTATCAGGAGAAACGGTTTTACCTGATTTTACTTTGGATTTGACAGATATTTGGTAAATAGGCCATCTTGACTTTTGATTTGGCTTCAAATTACAGATTGATAGGTTACAGAGTTTAAAAAATTGGGAATACTACAGGTAAGTGTATGACATGGATTAAACCAGAATATTCTAAAACACAAGTAGGAAAAGCAGGTGATGTTTTAATAGGTAAATCAGACAAACTAAGTTTCGATGAAGCATCAAAAATCTTAAGTAATTGGCGAGGATCGCACGCTTTTCCATTAAATAATGTACAAAGTTCATTAAGACATAGAGCAAGAACTATAGATCCAGATTTTCTTATTACTCAAAGATTAAAACGGATAGTTTCAATTAAAAATAAACTGGAACGTTTTTCCAGTATGAAACTACATCGAATGCAAGATATAGGAGGCTGTAGAATAATCTTGAATAGTATTGACAGTGTTGATAACTTAGTTAATGATATTAAAACATCACCCAGTTTAGATATACAAAAAATTGATGATTATATAACATCACCTAAAGAATCAGGATATAGAAGTATTCATTTAATATCTAAATATTGTGGGAGAAAGGAAGAATATAAAGATTTGCGAATCGAAATTCAAGTTAGAAGTAAAATTCAACATTACTGGGCAACTGCTGTAGAAACAATTGATACATTTACAAAACAACAATTAAAAACAGG
>JBFRWG010000108.1:0-14048 GCA_051439445.1 Crocosphaera sp. | reverse complement strand
ATGTTGTAAAAAGATATATTGAGAGTCAAAAAGGTAAATGATACGCCAAGTTTAAACTTGGCGAGTCGGTTTCATCCCTCGATTACAAATCGAAGGCTCTCACCTCCCGTTTTTCCTTGGTAGAATGAAAACTAAAGCGCCATAGAATACTTTTTGTTAAAATTCCTAGTAAATTAGAATTTCTAATAAAACTGATTTAAAGTACAAGATATTATGGCTTTTGATAAGTTAAAATTAGCTTTTGCTATTCTGGGGGCGATCGTGGGTGTATCCAGCTTGGGTTATGCCATTTATCGAGATTCCCCTCAAGAAGTTATTGTCCCGAAAACAAGCCGTTTTTACTGTGAGTTACAAGCTGATCCCATCAAAGGAGGTGAGGTTTGGTCGGTTATGTATCGTCATGATAAGGGGAGAAAACCCTGGTTAAGAATGGTTCGCTCAATGGGGGATGATTGGGACACTCAGGAACGATGTAATGAGATTGCTAAACGGTTAGATTTATACAGTGAGGATGGGTTACTTAAATTAACTTATCGCAGTGATCCCAATACTCCTCAACAATATGTTATTTGTGCTAAAACCAAGATAAGTGGTGATAATTGTCCTTTGGTGTTGACTTTGATGCCTGATGATGAACCTTATGAAGCCCTCAGAGAAGTTGCAGGGGCTTTAATACCAGGTAGTTTACCTAGTTATCAATGTAATGATCCTAGTAATTGTCCACCGCTTCAACCTTTTAGTATTAGTCTAGAAGATCAACTTTGAGGTAAGGGTTTAATGGTATTAAACCCCGACAACAGTCGTTATTTTTTAGTTTAATTTTTTTCTTGACTTTAGTTTTTCCAGCAATCTTTTTTTATTGTTAATAGCGTATTCATGATTAGGATCAATTTCAAGAGCTTTATCATAAGATTTTATTGCCTCTTCATAGCGTCCTAGTTTTTCTAGGGCAAAACCTCTGTTATACCAAGCGTAGATATAATCAGGACTAATTTCAATGGCTTTATCATAAGATTTTATTGCCTCTTTATAGCGTCCTAGTCCTCGTGACTTAATATCTTGACGATTAGATTTTATTGACTTTTCATAGCTTCCTAGTTCACTTAACGCAAGACCTAGACTATTCCAAATAGCTGCATCATTAAGACTAATTTTAAGGGCTTTATTATAAAATTTTATTGCTTCTTTATATTGTTTTTTGTGTCGTAAGCGATCGCCTTCTAAACGTAACTTTTCAGCATCTTTTTCTAAAGGTACTGTTTTGACCTTTTCTCGTAAAGGAGAACTAATAACAGAAGACTGATGAGTGACATAAGTTTCAATAGGAATACCCCATTTAAAATGGTTAATGCGTCCTAACCGTTGAGCAATTTCTTCTACTTTACTATTTTGTTCAGCAGAGAGACTACTTTGCTGACTTCTCCCTAAACTGACAATCTCTACATCGGTTTTACCATGAACAGCTACCACCTCACCCCATTTATTAATAACTGGTGCGCCACTCATTCCCCCTACTGTTGTCATATCATAGGAGATAGCATACCCTTGTGGTAGGGGAGGATCTTCAATGCTACTAATTTCTCCTTTTGAGGATTGTAAAACCAATATTGCTTCCCCTTCCCGTGTCGGATAACCCACCATCACCACAGTATCAAATATATCTATCTGACGAGACTTGTTTAATTTCAGAGCAGTGTAGGGACAGTTTTCCTCCCCATCTACTGAAAAAGTAATTACTGCTAAATCTTTACCTGATATTTCTTCGATATTAGCTGCATGAAACAATTTTTTATCAATATGGGGCCTTATATTAATTTGCTGACTTGACCTTACCACATGAGCAGCCGTCAATACTGCACATTGTCCTTCAACTTGGACAAAAAATCCTGTTCCATGTCCTTTTTTATCCCCATAAGAGATTAAAGCAACACTCTTCTTAGTTTCCTTGACAATATCATTGAAAGATTTAGGTTTAGTTATATTAAAAATATCATTGAAAGATTTAGATTGACACCCTGTTAAAATCAGAAGCATTAAACCAGAAGTTAAGAAACTGCGTGAAAGTATCATCGTCATTTCCACGAACTTAAGGACTTTAAGCCATATTATAAAATATTTCTCAAACAATGGACTTATATATAACTAAAATTTTGTAATTTCCTTCTATCACATTAGAGATTAAAACGAAGATATTACGAAAGATTTTTTTTATTTGATTATTCAAAAAAATTCTATATTGTACAGCCAAGATGTATTTAAAACTAAAAATATTAGTAATTCCAAGAATTTAGACAAATGAATTGATTAGCCAAAGGAATTGATGTAGATTAGAGCAGACTACCCATTTATCTTAAGATATTACAAAAACAATTTGTAACTTCATTGAAAATGGTGGGTTACGACGGATTGTTATACTCTTGTTATAGTCTCAATGATAGCCGTCTAACCCACCCTACTGGACTACTGGACTGTTTCAGCTAAAATGAGGCCATAGGAATGTTGTAGGGGTCAACGGCCATTGACCCCTACGAGAATGTGTAGTCAGACTTTAGGAAATTGGTATAATAGTTGATAAAAATATAGTCAAATATGACATATCCTTATTTTGCTGGTATTACCCTGACGCTCGTGAACTACAACACCACGCCAGTTGCTTCAAGTCGGGGAACCCGCCCAACGCACTGGCTCCTCTATCCCATAGCTATCAAGCATTTGGGACTGCTTGTTATTGAGCGATTTGGTTTTCTTTTGATGCATGATTATCTAGATCTGATGTGATCTGCTTTCTAGTACCTATAGAGTCGGATTGTTTACCGACTTCGCACCCCAGAAGGACTTTCACCCTAACAATTCAGATGTCATCGACTCTTAAAAACCCAATCTATCTGGTCTATATATTACCATAGATGACAATGTTTGACTATATTTCTGTTAAATGTTTATGATACACTAAATTACTTGAAACAGTCCACTACTCTAATGCACTTTACACATAACCCGAAACCCGATTTGACTTAATCCCACTCCTTGAGGATGATAAGCATAACGAGACGCACAACGACAATGATAAGCATCCTCGTCCCAGGAACCTCCCTTTAAAACCCGACGAGTCTCATTTTGAGAGGATGATCTGGGTTCTCCTGATGTGGAAGCGTCTTCATAACTAGGATACCAAGCATCCGCACACCATTCCCAAACGTTACCATGCAGATCACATAATCCGAAACCATTGGGATAAAATGCAGTTACAGAGGTGGTTTCTTGACGATACATACCGACCCCTTCTCCAGCATATAACCGTTTTGCCATATAATTCGCCAACTCTCCTGTTAATGTGGGGCCAAAACAAAACGGGGTGGTTGTTCCCCCACGACACCCATATTCCCATTGTGCTTCACTGGGGAGTTGATAAGATCGTTGACTGTGTTGAGAAAGGCGATCGCAAAACTCCACTGCATCTTCCCAAGAAATACACTCTACCGGGCGATCGCTTCCTTTAAAGCTGGAAGGATCAATGACTAACTCTCTTTTAACTTTAGGGTATTGAGCAACAATTTCCCATTGTTTTTGGGTGATGGGATATTTCCCCAGAAAAAATCCTTCTAAAGTAACCGAATGTTGGGGATATTCGCATATTTGCGATCCCGATTCCGTTGGAGATGAACCCATCAAAAAGGTTCCTTCAGGAATATAAATCATGTCTAAGGTAACACCTTCTCCTAAGTCTTCTTGAAACCCTTTAACCTCTCCTTTGATACGTTTGACAATGGTTCCTGTTTCATCAATAATCGGTCGTTCAAAGGTAAGGGTTTGCACAGGAGGGGTGATAATGACTGGAGAAGGGGGAGAAACTGTCTCTAGGGTTAAATCGGTTTCTGCTGTGGTTGTAACGGTTTCTAGAGGAGATTCTAAGCGTTGAAGACGTTTTTCAATATTGCTGATTCTCTCTTGTATAGAGTCATCTACAGAAGACACTTCCTGAGTATCTACTTCTAAATATTGAGATAATGCTTGAGCGATCACCTTAGACTTAGAAAGACCTACAGCGTTAGTATGAGTCAGTAATTTTTCATATAATTGAGGCGGTATTCTCACACTAACCTGTATATTGCTCATAAGAAAAATCAAAAATAGTCAACGTCTAATAACAATCGCTTTGCAAGCATAACAAATTTTGCCTAATTTTCACAATGAACGACCTCCCGTGTTTTTCTGGTAGTTCATGATAAAATCTCTGAGACTTCTTCCTACAATGCTAACTCATGATTCAACTGAAATCCCCCAACCGAACGTTAACTTATCTTCTTACTTTTAGTAGTACATTGATGTTGGCCTTGTCTCCTATGATGGTTGTGCAAGCTGAAATGCCGAATACTGCTGAGTCTGCCATCGCTAAATTTAACTGGTTTCAGGCGATTATTTTAGGGATGGTACAGGGGTTAACGGAGTTCCTGCCGATTAGTAGCACGGCTCATTTAAAGGTGGTTCCAGTGGCTTTAGGGTGGGGTGATCCAGGGGTCGCTTTTACTGCAGTGATTCAACTGGGAAGTATTGCAGCAGTGTTGTGGTATTTTTGGCCTGATTTAAGTCAAATTACCAGAGGAATGATAACAGCAATTGCTAAATCTGATTATCAATCCCATGATTTTCGTTTAGGTATGGGTATTGGTTTAGGAACCTTACCTATTGTCTTTTTTGGCCTCTCAATGAAACTGTTAATTCCTGATTTAGATAATTCTCCGTTACGGAGTATTGGGGTGATTGCTGGAGCTTCTATTATCATGGCGTTATTATTAGCTTTGTCGGAAAAAATTAGCACCCATCGACGCAATTTTGAAGAACTGAGTTGGCAAGATGGAGTTTTAATGGGTTTCGCTCAATCCTTAGCTTTAATTCCTGGGGTTTCTCGTTCAGGCTCGACTATTACATCTGGTTTGTTTTTGAATTTAGAACGAGCAACGGCAGCCAGATTTTCTTTTTTATTGGGTATTCCTGCTATTACTTTAGCGGGGTTAGTGGAGTTAAAAGAGGTGGTGGATATGGGACTTTCTAATGATATTATTGTGCCGATAATTGTGGGGGTCATTTCTTCTGCTGTTTTCTCTTATTTAGCGATCGCCTGGTTAATTCGTTATTTACAAAAACGGGATACTTGGGTATTTGTTTGGTATCGTCTAGGGTTTGGTTTATTAATTTTTGGCTCAATGTTCTTTTCTTCTTAGCTCAGTGATTCGGATAACCAGAATTTCTCGTTTTTTTCAATGAGAAAACTTTCTGTCCTGAGTTCGATATAAGGAATTTTGCCTTCAACTGACTTAACTGAGAAGTCTCAAACCCCTATTATCTCGTTGAAAAAATTATAACTCCGAACCCCGAACTCCGCGCCACCGAACTCAGGTTTCTGCGATCGCCAATCTGATAGTTATTTGGGCCAACTGAAAAAATCAATAAAAACCACGATTCAACTAATTTTCCTAAAATAATGCTAATTTATGAAAAATTTATCCATCGGGGCCAATGGCAAACATCTCGTCAAAATGGTGTGTAGGAATAGGCATCATGCTACTAAATAGTAGTATGGTGGAACAAAAACTCATAGCTCAAACGCCAGAAACTTCTTCAGAAGTAGACTTACAACCTCTAAGAGACTTAATCCCTACCCAACCACCTCCTTCCCTTCCGTCCAACCCAGAAACATCATCTCCCGAAGATTTGCTTCCCTCTCCACCACAACCGTCACCGGAAACGGTTCCCGATACAGGACAAACCTTGACAGTAACAGAGTTTCAATTCGTTGGTAATACAGTTTTTACTGACCAAGAATTAACCGAAGCAATTAAGACAAAGTTCCCCAATCAACTTCTTCCGGTATCACAATTATTGCAAGTTGCCTCTATTGTGGCTGAAGTTTACGCTAAGGAAGGGTACACCACTTCTGGGGCAGTAATTACCATTCCTAAAGCGACTCAACTACAAGGAAAAGGGATAGTCGTCGTTGAAGTCATGGAAGGGGAACTAGAAGAGATTCAAGTGAGTTCCTCCAATGAGGGAGAACGACTGAATGCTGAGTATGTGCGTTCTCGCATTGCTGTGGCTGTAGGGAAACCTTTAAACATCTATCGTCTCCAAGAAGCATTACAACTGTTGCAAATTGATCCTTTGATTGAAGAAATTTCTGCTGATCTCGTCAATGGGTTGCGTCCTGGAACCAGCATTTTAAAAGTAGAATTCGCCACAAGGGATACTTTTTCCCTACAAGGACTCTCCGATAATAACCGTACCCCCAGTGTAGGAGGGTTTCGACGGGGAGGGGTCATATCAGAGGCTAATTTATTGGGTTGGGGGGATACTTTGCGAGCGGAATATCGTAATAGCGATGGCAGTAACGATGTGGAGGTTTCTTATACCCTTCCCATTAACCCTTACAATGGCAGTGTCAGGTTGAGATACAGAACCACCAACAGTACCATTGTCAAACCACCGTTTGATCAATTTGATATTGACTCTCATTACGAAAATTATGACTTGACGTTGCGACAACCTGTCTTGCAAACACCGCAACAAGAGGTTGTCTTGGGGTTATCTTTGGAACGTCAAGAAAGTAATAATTTTCTACGGGGTTTAGCGGTTCCCTTGTCTCCTGGGGCAAATATAAAAGGACAAACTCGCATTACCACCCTACGGTTATTTCAAGAGTGGTTACAAAGGAACTCGCAAGAAGTGATTGCGGTTCGTTCTTCGTTTAATATGGGCCTAGATTTTCTGGGAATCACGGATGCGTTTGATGCGGATATTAATCCTAACGCCCCGAAAAATCGTTATTTTACTTGGCGGGGACAAGCACAATGGGCCCGTTTATTGGCTCGTGATACCCTATTTTTAATTCGTAGTGATATTCAAATTAGTTCAGATCCTTTAATTCCCCTAGAACAGTTTGTTTTAGGGGGTGCCGGAACGGTGCGGGGTTATGCTCAAAATTATCGTCTTAAGGATAATGGAATTATTGCCACGGCAGAAATACGTTTACCGGTGTTGCGCATGGAGGAATATGAAACTTTAGTACAGGTTATTCCCTTTGTTGACTATGGTAGCGGATGGAACCTCAAGCGGCCTACTGTTCATCCTGCTACTTTAGCCTCTGTGGGTTTGGGTGTGTTATGGCAACAAGGAGATATGTTCAGTGCTCGTTTGGACTGGGGGATTCCTTTAACGCCTAATAATCGAATTGATAATACATGGCAAGAACACGGCATACATTTTTCATTGATTTTTAATCCATTTTAAAAAAATGTTGGCAAAAATCCCGACATAAAATCTCCACCTTAACCAACGAATTGCATATTTTTAGTGTTCCCAACCTAATCTAATGTAACCAGTTTAAAACATGAGGAACCACAGTCATGAACTACTTGAAATCCTTAAAAAATTTAAGTCTTGTTGCATTAATGCTTTCTGTTTCTAGTTTAGGCACATCTCAGTCGGTTCTCGCTCAGAGTAAGACAAGATCATATAATGTCGGTCATACTTACTCTGGAGTACACCGTTGTGGTACTCGTCAACAAAATATGAAGGAAGCTCAGATGGTTGCTCAAAGAAAGGTCAATGAGTTAAGAAATCGCTTTCAAGGGGATTATCTCGTCAAACTAGACGATTATAAATATAAAGCCAGCACTCGGCGTTGGGAAGAAAAAGATCGCTTTGGGTTTTCTAAAGGAAGAAAATGTGAAACGACTATGGAGGTGAATGTTTCTGTGAAAATGAAGCCTTCTAATTGGAATACTCAAAAACCAAGCGATCCCATTTCTAAAAAACCAAGCCATCGCACTTACCGTATTGCTGTAGTTAATGGTCGTAACCACCAAACTACCTACAAATTCAAAGGCCGAGTTTACACTTTAACTTCAGGATCTCGACGGACTCATAAAGTTCGCATTTCTACAAAAGGAAAGGGATACGAAAGCGAACGATTCTACATTAAGCAGAAGGATGGCACTTACCGTTACTGTACTACCTCAAAGGCCGATGATTATAGAAAACTCAAAATTTACTATAGTAAGAATTCTGGCGAACGTAAATGTAGATGGTATAGCATAAGATAATTAATGTGAACTTCCCACCATATTTATATACTAATTTTGCCCCAAAAGCTTTTATAGATAGGCTTTTGGGGTATATCTACTGATGGGTCCATATTGATATTCATTAGATAAAGGGTTTTTGACAAAGGGAGTGCATATTTTGAGTGTTCTCAACCTAATCTAAGATAACCACTTCAAACATCACGAACAAGATCCATGAACTACTTTAAATCCCTCAAAAATCTAAGTTTAGTTGCGTTGATGCTTTCTGTTTCTAGTTTAGGCACATCTGAGTCGGTTCTCGCTCAGAGTAAGACAAGATCATACAATGTTGGTCATACTTACTCTGGAGTACACCGTTGTGGTACTCGTCAACAAAATATGAAGGAGGCTCGTATGGTTGCTCAAAGAAAGGTCAATGAGTTAAGAAATCGCTTTCAAGGGGATTATCTCGTCAAACTAGACGATTATAAATATAAAGCCAGCACTCGTCGTTGGGAAGAAAAAGATCGTTTGGGATTTTCTAAAGGAAGAAAATGTGAAACCACTATGGAAGTAAAGGTTCTTGTCAAAATGAAACCCTCTGATTGGTAATACAGACATTTGAATTTGACAAGTTTTGAGGATATCATGAGAATATATAGCAGCGTGTATAAAACTTTTTTCCTGCTATATCTTCTTTCTTATCGCAGTTCTCGCGTCTTGTGAGGTATAGGAGTTTTTAGTATTAGGGAACAGGGAACAGAAAATAGACTCAAAGTGTACCTCATAAGTCTGAGAAACGCTATATTAAAAACCTTAATCACAGTCAAATAAATCAAGTTTAAAAGTTAGTACAAAATGAAATTAGTTTATTATTTTAAAAAAATCATTGTTCCGATTGCTTTTTTAACCTTGATTAATGGTACTCATCAACCGTTATTATTAAGGGCTCAACTTCCCCCAGCACCAGAGACAGGAACCCCTACAGGAAAGCCTACCCCCGGAGGAACTCGTAGTCCTTATTGTCCAGATACATCTTTACCTATAACTGCTTTAGCAGCTTACAATGGTAGAGATTTCACTGTGTCTTCTCATCCTACTTTTTGGTTTTATCTTCCTTATACATCTCAAGATATAAAAGAGATGAAATTTATTATTGAAGATCCACAACAGCAATCTTTAAGAAATATTTATACAACTAACATTGAACGGAGTAATAAATCAGGAATCATCAAAATCCCTATTCTCAATCAACCTCAATATGCTCTAGAATTCAATAAACTTTATCGCTGGAAACTGACAGTTTATTGTACTGAAAATACCAGTGGAGATGCTGATTTTGTCCTAGAAGGATGGGTTAAACGTATTCCCATATCTACTGAACTTAATAATCAATTAAATGCGGGTACACAAGAAGACTATCTTATCTATCAAGATAATCAAATTTGGTACGATGCCATTAATAGTTTAGCAGAAAAATATTTTGCTAATACTCAAGATTCTGAGTTAAATAGTGCTTGGCTAAATCTTTTAAAAACCATTAATCAAGCAAAATTGAGTCAAGAATTGTTGGTTAACTAAGAATTAGAGAATTGTGGTTACAGTATAATAATAAATCATGTTGCCATACCTCACCTTTACCCTTTTAGAGAGACGTTGGATACAAGGTCTCTAAAGTTATTTAAGATAATCAATAAAGGAGTTTTGAGAAACCTATTTAGTTATATTACTTTATATAGCAATCAGGTTTCAGTTGTGAGAAAATCAGGCTTTCTAGGTAAAACACAGTGTTAAACCCATAGAAGGACGTATTCGTAGGGAAATAATACTATTATGTCCTGATATATTCTTGCGTCTCAGAGATCATTACTGACTGCTATCGTAGTAAAAAAAATGAGTTGTGTCTGCATAACTCTAACCTTACATCCCTAGTAATAAATAAGTGCAAAACTTAGCCTTTTAAGGTTTTAAGTTTTATTATTTCTAGTATGGAGACGCAGGAAATGACACTATTCAAATTACCACAACTCTTCGCCTTGACTTCTGGTATGGTTTTAGTCGGTTTTTCTAGCTTTGCACCTCAAGCTAATGCACATAAAGACTGCTATAAACAATCTTTAGGTATCCCAGGAAGTTGGACATGGGTATGTAAACCACATCGCCATATTCCTCCAGGAACACCATCAAAAATTCCAACTCCAATTCGCAATTCTTCTGGATATGTAACCTTCCGAAATGTTGATAAACGAAAAAGTGTAGATTGTAAAATTGAAGGAGTGACGGGGGATTATTTTAAGATATATCCTGGAGGAAAAAAACAGGTTTACATAAATAATCTACATAATCAACCAGTGAAGTGTTCATTTGATTTAAGTCGTAACTCTTCTACAATGCTAACTCATTTTACGCTTAAGTCTCTGGGATTGTATAAATTAGATGCTAAATACTATAAGTCAGATAGTGGCAAGCGAGCTTGGTTTACGAAGGTAGTTTTCCCCAATGGAAGAGTAGCTAAACCGAGTAGAAGTGCTTTTAATCTTTAGAGTTTTTAGCAACTAAATTCTATACCATAAATCCCTTGATTTTAGCCCAAAAAGATACAGCTATCTATTGCTGTATCTTTTCATTATTGAACAATATCAATGTTTCATATTTTGAGATGGATTACTGCCAATTTCCTACCAAAACATAAGCCCCCCAATTATAAGGAGAATTGAGCAGTTTCATTCCACCAAATTCTTGATAAACTAAGGATTTTTGAGCTTGATGCAAGGCTTCTCCTTTACTGACACCTTTGGTTAATTCTTGATAAAAACGTTCAATTAAAAGAAGAGTCAAATCATCGTCAGCTAACCAAAGACTAGCAAGAGTGCTTTTTGCTCCAGCTCTAACTGCTAAACCGGCTAATCCTAGGGTAGCACGATTATCTCCAGAAGCAGTTTGACAAGCACTAAGCACTAATAAATCAAGCTCATTTATTCCTTGGTTTGTTTCAATTTCTAATAAATTGTTTAACTCATTAGCAGTTAGTAATTCCCGATAAGCAAGAATATAAGTTTCTTGAGGATCTGAGCTAAAATTGCCATGAGTGGCTAAATGAAGAACGGAAAAATCATTATCTTCTAGTTTGTTTCTTAAATTATTCTGTGTAAATTGATCATTTAATAAAGACTCAGTTGGGGCGATTTTTTTAAGAATTTCTATTTCATCTTCAGCTTGAATTTCTCTAAAGTTTTTATCTTCTATTTGTAACGATTCACTAATCCCACCCGCTAAAATATTTAAGTCTGAGGAAGGGGGATTTAAGTTTAATAATTTTGAACTGGGGAGTAAAGCTAAGGCATATTTTTTTTCTACTAAATATTCTTGGTTGTCCTTATCATATAAAACTGCCATAGGAATATTCCTTAAATAACCATCTAAGACAAAAACCAAAGTAGTAACTTCAGCACTATTTTCTAAATCATTTTCAATAGGTTTTATTAACCATTGATAAACGGTTTTAGAGTTTTCTATAAAGGTTTGATTATCTTGAGAACCTAATGCGTTTCGTAATGTAATCAGGGTATTCTCGACTTCCGTTTGAGCAATATTTGTGAATTTATAATTAATAGACTGATTGGGGAGTTTATAAAGGATATAAAATTTATCTTCCAGGATAACTGGATAAATTAAAGCTGCTTCTTGAAGCGTATCAAAATTCGATTGATTAGTGGCCACTGAGGTTAAATCGCAGCGTAGAAAATTCTCTAATTCTGCTAATTGCAGAGCATCAATTAAATCAATAATATCAGCTAATTTATTAGAGTTTAATCCTTGCTCGCGGGAGTTAGTTAAAATTAATTTTATTAATTGTCGATAAACTGGTTCGACATTATCTCTAAAAGAAAATTGAACATCTGTATTAATCGTTAGTAAATCACCTCTTATTTTTTCCAGGGTTTTAACCGTATCTTGATAAGCTATTATGGCTTTTTCTGTCGCTTGTTGACGAGCAAAGATTCTGCCAAGTTGCCATTGCCAAAGATAGGCAATATCAGGATTTTGTGAAGGTTGTCCTAGTAATAAAGCGTCTTGAGTTAATTGTTGCGCTTCTGATAAAAAGTCGAATTGATTGTATTCTAAACTTAAGTATTCATAAAAGCCTCCAAGATAACCTAAACTATAGGATAAAGCCCGTTTATCATCTAATTCTTTGGCTTCTTTAACTATTTTTTGTAAAGCTGTTTCTATCGGATCCCAAGAAATAAGATTAGGTTTATTTTCTAATTTTTGTTGGAGACAAGCTCTATTTTTCGCTAATTTAATTTGAGCATAAATCGAACTTTGTCCAGGAGATAATTGTGATACATTTATAGTTTTTGTAACCTGTTTTGCTTTGGTTACTTGATTAGTATTTAATAATAAATCTAAGTCATTAATTTGTGCCTTAACTATCAGGGAAGGATTTTTAGAATTAAAACTAGCTTGTTGGTAAGCATTAGAAGCTTTTTCTGATAAAGATAAAATTTCTTGAGATACATTATTATTGAAACATTGCCAAGGATTGCTATCATAAACTTTTGTTTTAGTTTCTCGTTCCTGAATTAGATCAAGTTGTTTTCTATAATAATTACCTAAACTTAATAAACTCTCCGCAATTGCTTCTTTATCATCCATTTTTTGAGCAATCAATAAGCTTCGACTTAACATCATCTCAGATGTTTTTAAATCTCCAAAGGTTTGCCATAATTCCCCCAAAGTTCTCCATGTTTTTACTTGTAGGGGTAAAGAGCCTTCATTGATATCTTGTTCGAGGGTAACAACTATTTCTTTTGCTTGTTGATATAAACCTAAGCTTTGTAAAGCTTGAATTTTATTAATTTGAATGCTAATAATTGCCTCTTTTTGGTTTAATTGTTGATAAACTTGAGTTGCTTTCCGCCAGCTATCAAGGGCAATTTCTTCTTTTCCTTGTTGATACCATAAACCACCATAAATATTCAGTGCAGGAGCAATAATAATAGCTTGTTGCCTTGATAAATTACTAACGGAATTGTCAGGATTAAATTCAAGTAGCTCAAAACATTGATTAATAGCTTTTTTGGCTTCTTCCCATTCTCCTAATCGTTGATAAGCTAAGGATAAATTACTTAAAGTAATGGCTTGATTGAAGATATCTTCTTGCTTAATAAAAATTTTAATCGCTTGCTGTAACTGCTCAACTGTATCTCGGAACTGTCCCAGTTGATAAGATTGTTGCCCTTGTTTAACCAGTTCTAACCCAGGATTTGAAGTTTGACTAATCTGGAAATTATGAGCATAAACTTTCATGGGAATGATTGCTATGGTCAATAATAATCCAATCAAAAAGAAAAGAATTACTTGACGAAATTGTTTAGCAATTGCTTGTTTTCCTAACCATATTTTTAATGTATTAGTTTGGGTAAAATAGAAAATAAGTGTTTGAATTATGCGATATAAAAATTTCATTGAAATGTTTTTTTAGCTTTAATAAGGTCGATTACGTCTCAATCTTGTCTTTTCACTAATTTAGAGGTCTAAAATTAGACCTCACATTTTTTTCACTTTATTTTAAGGTTTTTTGGGCTAAATGGGTGGAAAATCTTCGAGGTTTGGGTTTTCATCAAAATCAACAATCTCAAGGTCTAATTAAACAGTCAACAATGTGCTTTAGATATCCATGTATTTCACCTCGCATTAAACTGCTAAGGGACTTCCATAAAAATAATTATCCAGTCTTCACCTAGTAGATCCTTTTGTCCACTAACCTTAAACCAACCAAGATTAGATGATTATTAACTTGGATCTTCCTAACAAAAATCAGAAAGTGTACATTCCCTTCTTGTACTCCTATCATCCCAAAGGGTTTTAGCCTGCATTATTCGTGAGAGAATTAAGAACAAGCCTGAAAGCCTTATGCAATCAGGAATATGGAGATTTAACCCCAATAACAGTCTGTGATTTTTATCTATTACTAACTATTGA
>JBFRWG010000107.1:0-4308 GCA_051439445.1 Crocosphaera sp. | reverse complement strand
GTGAATATTCATATATTTACCAATTGCTCTTTTTTTTTCAAGTAATTTGATAATTAATTTCGGAAAAAATTGCTTTAGTTATTTCTAAAAACCAAATATATTAACTTATACCAATTTCCTAAAGTTTGACTACACATTCTCGTAGGGGTCAACGGCCGTTGTCCCCTACAACATTTATATCTGTAGTCTAAGTTTTTGAAATTGGTATTAGAAAGAATGTTTTAGCCTATTATTTGATACTGACTTATTTTTATTGGTACAATACAAATAAGTCAATCCTCACCCTGAATTCAAACCATGACACCATCAGAAACCTCAAAATCACTACCTTTACCCCCTGGAGAAAACGGACTTCCCTTTATTGGTGAAACCCTTAATTTTTTATTTGATCCTAATTTTTCTAAAAATAAATTAAGCAAATATGGTCAGATTTATAAAACCAATATTTTTGGTAATGACACAGTAACTATGATTGGTGCGGAAGCGAATCAATTTTTATTTCGTAATGACAATCAATATGTTGTCTCAAGCTGGCCAAAAAGTACCCGTATTCTTTTAGGAGAATTATCTTTAGTGGTTAATGATGGTACTTTTCATACTTCCAGACGGAAATTATTAGCTCAAGCTTTTCAACCAAGAGCATTAAATAGTTATATTCCTAAAATGCAGGATATTACCCAACAATATTTAGAGAAATGGTTAGAAAGTAAAGAATTAATTTGGTATCCTGAGTTAAGAAATTATACCTTTGATGTTGCTTGTAGTCTATTAATGAGTACCGAGAATGCGTCTGAAACAAAGTTAGCAAGTTATTTTGAAACTTGGGCGCAAGGATTATTTAGTTTACCGATTAATTTACCTTGGACAGCGTTTGGTAAAGCTTTAAACTGTCGCCATAAAATGTTACAGGAACTAGAAACAATTATTCTTAATCGACAACAACAATCTAGCAAAAAAAATGATGCTCTGGGTATCTTATTAGATGCAAAAGATGAGAAAGGAAATAGTCTGACTTTAGAGGAATTAAAAGACCAAATTTTATTACTTTTATTTGCAGGACACGAAACATTAACTTCTGCCATTTCTTCATTTGTATTATTAATGTCACAACATCCTGATATTTTAGAAAAAGTAAAAAAAGAACAAGAAAAAATCAATATTAGTGAAACAATAAATCCAAAAAATTTAAAAGAAATGACCTATTTAGAACAGGTTTTAAAAGAAGTTCTCAGATTAATTCCTCCAGTAGGTGGTGCATTTAGAAAAGTAATTCAAGAGTTTGAATTTCAAGGATATCGTATTCCTAAAGATTGGACAGTACAATATCAAATTGCTCAAACTCATCAAGAAAAAGATACGTTTCCTGATTATAAAACGTTTGATCCTGAACGCTTTTCTCCTGAAAATATGGCAGATAAACAAAAGAATTTTTGTTATGTTCCTTTTGGGGGAGGGTTAAGAGAATGTTTAGGTAAAGAGTTTGCTAGATTAGAGATGAAACTATTTGCTAGTGTCTTAGTTCGTAACTGTCATTGGGAACTATTACCTGAGCAAAATTTAGAGATGATTAATATTCCTAGTCCTCGTCCTCGTGATGGTTTAAAAGTTAAAATTAGCAAATTATAGCATCCCTATCTTTTTTGATGAGTTAAGCAAGTGTTAAAGAGTATAGCAATCAGGTTTCAGTTGTGAGAATTTGAATTAATTTAGATATTGTAGAAAAAGTAGGGTGGGCAATGCCCACCCAAACCGTTAAAAATTGCTATGATTAGTGATAGCATCGCTTAACTTTTCTATCACCTCATCAACGGCCATAATTCCTAACTCTCCTGATGCACGGGTGCGAATACTCAAGGCATTTTCTTCGATTTCTTTTGCCCCGACAACTGCCATAACAGGAATCTTTTGTTTCTCCCCATTACGAATCATTTTACCCAGTCTTTCTCCTGATGTATCTGCTTCTGCACGAATACCTAAACTTTGCATTTTTTGGGCTACATTTTTGGCATAATCTAACTGGACATCACTAACGGGTAAAAGACGCACTTGAATAGGTGCTAACCATAAGGGAAAATCCCCGGCATACTCTTCGATTAAAATGCCAATTAAACGCTCTAAAGACCCAAAAGGTGCGCGGTGAATCATTACAGGACGTTCACGGTTTCCCTCTTCTCCTACATATTCTAACTCGAATCTTTCGGGGAGATTATAGTCAACTTGAACGGTTCCTAGTTGCCATTCTCTTTCTAAAGCATCTTGGAAAATAAAGTCAAGTTTAGGGCCATAAAAGGCAGCTTCTCCTTCTGCTTCAAAATAGTCCATTTCCAAAGTCTGAACAGCGCGACGGATAGCATTTTGTGCCTTTTCCCACGCTTCATTTGAGCCAATATATTTATCAGAGTTGGGATCTCGAAAACTCAATCTTGCTTTAAAATTCTTCAGTTGTAAACTTCTAAATACCGAGAGAATTAAATCCACAACATTGAGAAATTCATCGTCTAATTGATCGGGAGTAACAAACAAATGAGAATCATCCACCGTAAACCCACGCACACGGGTTAAACCCCCTAATTCTCCTGATTGTTCATAACGATAAACGGTTCCAAATTCTGCTAATCTCATGGGTAAATCACGATAAGATCGTAACTCACTCTTATAAATTTGGATATGAAAGGGACAGTTCATGGGTTTAAGAACAAACCCCATTTCTTGGGTCGCTGCTTCCTCATTTTCTGACATCATGGGAAACATATCATCCTTATAATTTTGCCAGTGACCGGAAATTTTAAACAAGTCTACTCGTCCAATATGAGGAGTCACTACAGGAAGATAACCCCGTTTCAGTTGTTCTTGCTTCAAAAAGTCTTCTAAAGTAGACCGGATAATGGTTCCTTTAGGAGTCCACAGGGGTAAACCAGGGCCCACCGGGTCTGAAAAGATAAATAATCCCAACTCTTTCCCTAACTTCCGATGGTCACGCTTTAGAGCTTCTTCCTTGCGTCGTTTATACTCAGCTAACTGTTCCGGGGTTTCCCACGCAGTCCCATAGATGCGTTGCAGTTGCGCTTTAGTTTCATCTCCTCTCCAATATGCGCCGGCAACTGATTCGATGTCAAACGCTTTAGGGTGTAAGTCTCCCGTCGTTTCTACATGAGGACCGGCGCAAAGATCCCACCATTGATCCCCTAAATGATAGAGGGTGATAGGGGGTTCCAAACCTTCCAGGATTTCTAGTTTATAGGGTTCTTTTAGCTCAGTAATCCGTTTTTTTGCTTCTTCGGCAGAAACTTCTTCACGGATGACAGGAAACTTCTTTTTGATGATTTTAATCATCTCTTTTTTAATCGCTTTTAAGTCTTTGTCCGTGAAGGGTTCGGGAACATCAAAGTCGTAGTAAAAACCGGTTTCTGTCCAAGGACCAATGGTGACTTGCGCTTTCGGGAACAATTTTTGCACGGCCATGGCCATCACATGGGAGGTGGTGTGACGGATACGCTTGAGGTGATCAGATTCGCTGGTACGGGGTAGTTTGATGGGTTTTTGTTGTGATACTTCGGGTGATTCAGCTTGTTTAACCATTCACATTCATTAAAATAACTCTTTATCTAGTTTATTGTGTCTGAGGGAATGAGGATTGAGCGGGTAAGGTTTGAGAGTCACCTCTCTCCCCTCCCCTAAGAACGATACGTGACAGTTTCCTATCATACCGCTCAAGCCTTATTTCAAGCCTTCAACGTGGATTTAGAGTGTTCCTGTTTATGACATGCTTTGTGTAAGTGGATTAGATTCTCGGTGTCGTCTGAGCCACCATTTTTTACAGGAACTATGTGATGGGTTTCTATTTCTTCTCCGTTGAATAAATGGTCATTACAGACTGGGCATTTCCATTGTTGTTGTTTGGCTATAAGTTCATATTTGGAACCTTTTGCCCAATATAACTTACCCTGTTTTGTATGTCTGTTACCTAAAATATTGCGAGAATGCCCCCGCTATAGGCAAGGAGGAGAAGAGAAAGCATTATGTCTTGCTTATTTCTCTTCATACTCCCCACACTCCCTATTTCATAAACTTTTCAGTCTTATCCGAGTAGTATTGCCACAGTCTTCACCCTCCTCAACTAGCAAGATAAGAAGGGTATCTAAATCGGATTGGGTATGACTTCTGAGTGAGCAGCAAAACGCAATAAAACGGAATTAATGGTAATATTACGCCTGTCTTTTGGTTACTTCTCAGTTTGAGTGAGTTGAAGTCATAACGAATGAGGGGCATTCTGCTTCAAATCTATCTAAACTACTAAGGTTTCACTCT
>JBFRWG010000106.1:0-45094 GCA_051439445.1 Crocosphaera sp. | reverse complement strand
GAGATGTTTATATTAGACCGCCTTTGGATAGGGCGTGGTTTCCTCGCCATATCCAATGGACCGCTTTTCATCTCGTTGGAAGAGGAGGCTTGGAACTCTTTTTTTCGGTCACAAAACTTTTTGTTATTCCAAGTGTGAGAAAATGTTATTTTTATCAATTAAACTACTTGGTTATTGCTGATACTTGATGCGCCCCCTAGTGACTAATATAGCTCCAGCCAACACAATTAAACTCCAAGAACTTCCCGACTCAGGAACGCTTTGTACTTCGAGAGGAAGGGGACCTCTCCCGCTACCAATCTGCGTGTTGTTGCTGGCTGTATAGACCCCTCCCGGTCCACTGGGAGGCTGTAACGTTTGCCAGAAGAAGGAGATGGTTTCTCCAGTACCCCATCCCTCTGGGACAGTCCAGATTAAACGACCATTATCGAGTTCAATCTCAATTGCTTCTTCTGTTTCCAAGGCTGTCGTAGCTTGATCAAAGCTATATCCAGCAACTCCAGTAAAACCAAATGCTTCAAACCCTAAACTAAACTCCCTAACATTATCAAAGGGGAGAAGGGTGTCAGGTTGAGTAAAAGGGGGATCGTCGTTCTCAAAATCATCCCCAGGAGTAACTTCGTGAATATAGGTATAAATCGTCCCTGGTGGATTAAGTGGAGGTACACACTCACTGAACCCAACGGGACAAGAAACGCTGCTGTTTAAGTCACCGAGACTGTTATTATCAGCATTAATGAGAGAGGTGTTTACTTCTAGTCCAACCGGCCCGACAATCCTCGCACCTAAACTCAGATCATCTAGGTTGGTGGGGGTGATGGATGCAGCCATAACCTCAAGGGAAGTTAGATTAAGCAAAGAAAAGGCGAACAGTGTTGTTAAGAGATGTTTTTTCATTTGAAAAGACCATGTATCTACAAAACGTTTAGAAGTCGGAAGATGAGAAAATTCTTTTAGGGCTAAATTAGCTTAAACTAATAAATTTTCCGTCAAGGGGGGTTTGACCCCTTTTCGGGTGCGAATCTCTTGCCAGATCCCTGATGCTGCTAAGGCACCGTCGGCCGCTGCAATGACAACTTGGTTGAGTCCCACTTTTAAGTCTCCAATGGCAAAAATACGTGGGTGAGAGGTGCGACACATTCTATCGGTGACTAAATTTTCTCCCTGACGTTGGAGATCGATACCAGAGAGATACCCTGAGTGATATTGTGAACCCATAGAAATTAATCCCGCATCCAAATTAATGACGGAACCATTCATCAGTTGTACTCCTGTCATTTGATGATTTTCCCCCAGAAATTGTTCAATGGGTTCTTCTACTAATTGATAACCATGATCGTCTAATCTTTCACGGAATTGTAAGCTAACATCAAACATATCTTGGGTAAACAGGGTGATATGGGGGGTAAACCAACCTAAACTAAAGGCCACTTCTAAACTGCGTTGGTTTCTGCCAAACACACCCACTTTTTTGTCTACCATTTCATACCCATCACAGATTAAGCAAACGTGCAAGTTATATCCTGCATATTCATAGACATTTTGCATATCATCAAGAAAGGGTAAGTTATCAATAATCCCACTAGCTGCAATGATATATTTGCTGCGAAACTCTGCATAAATACTGTCATTACGTCCCACTTTAACACGGACAAGAAAGGTATCTCCTTCATCAATGACTTCTTCGACATAACCATTGAGTAAGTCTCCTCCTAATGATAAATAATGGTCTTTTCCTTGTTTTAATAAGCTACGTCCAGAGGTATCTGGTGGCAAACCCAGATAGTTATGAAGTTCTTGCATCCAAAAAGAACGCGCTTTACCTTTATCAATAATTAAACTGGATAAGAGATAACGTTGTAAATAGATTCCGGCTGATAATCCACCAGCACCCCCACCAATAACAATGGTATCGTACACTTTTTCGTTGTTGTCCTCAAGGTTTTGTTTTGATAATTGCATAATTTCCTCTCAAAAGTTTTCTAATGTAATCTGTTTTCAGGGTTAGTCAAGAGATAAGTTATTGAGTTGCTTGTTGAGTTAGCAAACTCAAAGTATTGTCCAATTTTTGCAGAGCTTGTTCTCCACAATCCGTCAGTTGATGAGATGCTGATAAATATTGGGGACTGTTATAACCAAGCCAAACTTGTCCTTGTTGATCTTCCCAAATAAGTGCTTTTTGGGGTAAATCAATAGCTAAGGTTTGATTACAGTGCATTAAAGGGGTTCCCACGGCAGGATTACCAAATATAATTAATTGTGTGGGACGTAATTGTTGATTGACGGATTTTGCACCGGCTGCATGGTCAACTTTAGCAATAATTTTTAAGCCTTTTCCTCTGGCAAGAGATTCAAATTTTTGTGCTGTTTCTGAGACATTATAGGCACTTTTCACCTTAACAATACCTTCTCTATTGGTTGTTTTTTCATTCCTAAAATTACCATTTTGGGAATTTTCTCTTAGTCCTTTAGTTGCATAAGCTGGCAGGACAAATAAACTTAATGCGGACAGGGTTAAGAACAGTTTTTTCATGGTAATTCTCCTAATCAACTTAACAGATTTGACGATTTTTTAGTAAAAAATCTTGATAAGACTTAAACTAAATATCGAAATAAATAGCCAGGAAGCAGCACCTAAATAAAAGGGTTTGATGCCAGTTTTCTTGATGTCAAAAAGACTGGTTTTTAAACCCATTCCTGCCATAGAAATCGCCAGTAAAAAGTGGTTAACGGTAACGACTGAATTCTTCAAGGGTTCAGGAAAAATATTGAGACTATTTAACAACATCAAAGCAATAAATCCTAAGACAAACCAAGGAATTGGCAGTTTATTAAGCTGATTATTATGTGTTTTTTTATTGGATAATAATCCTAAAGTTAACACAATTGGTACTAGAAAGATTACTCTAGATAATTTAGCAATGGTTGCTAATTCACCACTCATTTCTCCTCCTTGAAAAGCAGCAGCAATAACTTGAGCTGTTTCATGAATAGAAACACCGCACCAAATTCCAAATTCTTGGGATGTCACTCCAAAAATAATAGGAAATAGGGGATAAAGTAACATAGAAAATGTTCCAAAAATAGTTACAATTGCTACTGCATAAGCTACTTCTTCATCCTTACTTTCTACCACACCATTAGTAGCAACGATCGCAGAAGCACCACAAATTGAAGTCCCCGCAGCAATTAATTTTGTCAGTCTTTTATTAACCCCTAATTTTTGTCCTAACCAACAAGTAAAAATGAAGGTACTAACTAAAGTTACGAAGACAATTATTAAGCCATTTGGACCTACTTCAATGACTTGGGGTAAACTCAATCTCAATCCTAATAAAATAATTGAAAGTCTTAGGATTCGTTTAAGAGAAAAGGTTATTCCTGGCTGATAAATTTTAGGAACGCCTATGGTATTTTTAACTAAAATACCTAAAATAATTGCCAGAATTAATGAACTTAAAAGGGAGAGAGAGGGTAGCTTATGGAGGGATTCTGCTAGAACCGCTAAACCAGATGTTAATAATAAACCGGGCAATATGCCATAAGATTCAGGCAGTTTGAGAACTTTGGCATTAAATTTATGAGGGGGATTTGCCATGATCTTTTCTCGAAATAAGATTGGATGAAGAATGGAGAATGGAGAATGGAGAATGGAGAATCAATAATGAAGAATGGAGAATGGAGAATTCAGAATTCAGAATTTATTTTGCATTCTTAATTCTTTTGAGAAATTAGATATAATCTAAGTCTGGATTTTGTGCCATAATTTCAGATAATTCGTCTTCCTCTGAAACAGACCTATTAAAAACATCTTTGAGGAAGCGATGATAAGCCTTATAAACTTGGGTGTTACCCTGCTCATTTTTAACAATAAAAAATGGTGCAGAATCGACTTCATATTGATGAGCTAAAGCAAAACCTTCACTAGATGGTTGACGTTGATCGGCTGCAATAATTTCATCTATTTTGTCTAGTAATCCTAATGCCTCAAGCTCATTTAATACTTTGGCAGATTTGCGACAAGGATTACCATCTAATTTGATTTTTTTGATGAGTTGAATGTGCATATTTCTGACCATTGATTGTGACAAAATAAGTTGTTTCTTTGTAGCGTTTAAGAAGAAGTTAGCAATAGTTTCATCAGGAGTCTTCTAACGTATTTTTTGCAGTACAGCAGAAAAATAGAATAGAAATTACAATCTTATGAGGGAAGAAAAGAGTGAGGACGAAGAATTATATAATAATAAATTCTGACTCCTGACTCCTGACTCCTGACTCCTCGTCTTAATTGTTGTTAGAAACTAAATTAATTTCGTGGAAACCACATTCTTTATCAGCAGCATTTTCCCACCACCAACGACCAAGACGTTCATGTTGGTTAGGTAAAACGGCGCGGGTACAAGGTTGACAACCGATGCTAATGAACCCTTGATTATGTAACTCGTTGTAAGGCACTTCGTTCGCATGGATGTATTGCCATACTTGTGCTGAAGTCCAGTTAGCCAAAGGATTAAACTTAATTAAATTGCGATCGCCACTAGAAAAAGCACTATCAATTTGAATCACAGGAACACTTGCACGAGTAGCAGGGTTTTGATCTTTGCGTTGTCCGGTAATCCAAGCGTCAACCGTTGCTAGTTTGCGACGTAAGGGTTTAACTTTACGAATACCACAGCATTCTTTATGACCGTCTTTATAGAAGCTAAATAGTCCCTTTTCTTTAACTAAAGCTTCAACTTCGGCTGCATCTGGGGAAATAACATCGATTTTTGCGCGATATTGTTTTCTGACTTTATCGATAAATTGATAGGTTTCAGGATGCAAACGACCGGTATCAATGGAGAAAACTTGGATATTGCGTTTGATTTTAGCGGCCATATCGATCAAAACGACATCTTCTGCACCACTAAAGGAAATAGTGATGTTATCGAACTGTTTGAGGGCAAATGCAAGGATATCTTGAGGTCTTTTGTTAGCATATTCAGCTTCAAGTTTAGCAATATCAGCTTGGGTGAAGGTAATATCTTTGATTAAAGTCATGATCGTCTCCAAATATTCTTGTGTTGATTGTGGATAATAAGGTTGTGATTTGTTTGGGGTGTAGAGAGAAGGTAGAATTTAGAATTTTTGCGTTTCTTAATTCCCTCTCTTTGCACCTTTTCTTGATAGCGAGAAAATTAAACAGTGGCTAACTTCATCGAAGAAACCAAAATTTCTGCAACTTCAGGACGAGAAAACTCTGGGGGTGGAGTTTGACCATTTCTCAGCATTTGTCGCACTTTTGTCCCAGATAGGTGTATGCGTTCCTCTTTGCTACTGGGACTGGTTTTAGCAGTGGCCATGGACTGACTACGAGTGCAATAAAAAGCGTGTTCAAACTTTAAAGGAGTAATCTTTAATTCATCTTCCGAGAATTCATCAAAGATATACTGTGCATCGTAAGTCCCATAGTAATCACCTACACCAGCATGATCCCGTCCAATGATAAAGTGAGTGCAACCATAGTTTTGACGAGCGATCGCGTGCATAATCGCTTCACGGGGTCCTGCATAACGCATCGCAGCAGGAAAGACACCGAGACAGACACGGTTTTGAGGATAATATCTTTCCATCAGCACCTGATAACATTGCATCCGTACATTAGCGGGAATATCATCAGACTTGGTTTGTCCCACCAAAGGATTGATAAACAGTCCATCCACAACTTCTAGAGCAATTTTGGTAATATACTCATGGGCGCGGTGGATAGGGTTACGGGTTTGAAAAGCAACCACTGTATTCCATTCCCGTCTGGCAAACTCAACTCTGCTTTCTTCTGGGGTTAAGCGATAATTGAGAAAATCTGTTTGAGGGATGGGATTAACCATTTTCACCGGACCACCCAGGTAAACTTCCCCTTCTTTAACCATGGCCTGAACCCCAGGATGAGCATCTTCTGCAGTCCCATAAACCATCTTAGCTTCTAATGCTTGGTCAGGTTTAAACTTACTGGTAACCGTCATTACTGCCAGAATCTTACCATTGGGATGAACTAGAGCAATTTCAGAGTCTAAGGGATATTGATCAGCAAATGCTTCAGATACTTGCAGCGTAACCGGAATACTCCAAGCTAAACCATTACTCAAACGCATCTCTTTAACAATGGAGTAATATTCCATCTCATCAACAAACCCGTTGAGGGGACTATAAACCCCTGTGGCAATACATTCGAGATCAGCTATATTACGGGTCGAAAGCATAAGAGGAGGCAGGTTAGACGCTGTAGAGAGGGCGTTTTCTCGGTCTTTTCCCTGTAAATAACAGTCAATGAGTTGACCACCGTGGGGTTGAATTAAAGTGTTGATTTGAGACATGATTTTCTTCCTAATAATTGGGTGTGAATGTGTAATGTTGTAATTTGGGCATAGTTTAGGCAAAATGATCAGGAGGAGAACGCCCTCTTAACCTGTGTTCGGAGTTGGAATTTTTTCGAGGAGAGAATCGGGATGTAAGACTTATCAGAAAGAGTAATTTCTCTCTAGATTGCCTTATGTCCAACTGAAGTCCTCTGAAGATGATTCTTAGTTGTTGCGGCATTTGTCTTGTCTTAAAAATTTTCAGAGTCCGTAGAACAAGATGATTAAGGGAGGGACAATAACAGTCATCAACAGATTCAATGGAATACCAACCCGCATGAAATCCTTAAATTTGTAGCCTCCTGGTCCGTAAACCATGGTGTTTGTTTGATAACCAATGGGAGTGATAAAGCTGTTGGATGAGGCAAAGATAACCGTTAACATAAATGCCATAGGATTAAAGTTCAACGTCTCTGCAACATTTGCTGCAACCGGTAGTAAGAGAACCACAGTAGCGTTGTTAGAAATCATTTCCGTGAACACAGAAGTAATGATGAAGAAGAAAGTGAGTATCCAGTAACCAGAGAAGTGTTGCGCAACAGTAATCAGATGAGTCGCTAACCAGTAAGTTGCCCCCGACTTCTCCATCGCTATTCCTAAAGGGATTAAACCAGCAAGGAGAAAGATAATGTCCCAACGTACCGCATCATAGATTTCTCTAGGTTTCAAACAGCCGGTTAACACCATTAAGACAACACCGATCAAAGAACTGATGAGAATGGGTAACCAGTTAAACGCTGCACTAACCACAACTCCTAAACAAATACCAATCGCGATCGCAGCTTTATCCCGTCGGAATGCTTCTACATCTCGTTGTGTGAGTAATAGTAGGTTGCGATTGATTTGTAACCCTGAAAGACTTTCCTTCGGACCACTCACCAAGAGAACATCACCGAATTTTAAACGGATGTCACTCAGACGTTTTTGGGTAATGGCCTGTCCGCGATGGACAGCTAAGACTGTTACGTTATAACGTTGGCGAAAACGTATTTCTTTAACCGTTGAACCAATGAGATTGGAATTAGAAGGAATGAGGACTTCGGCAACCCCTTCGTTCTCTAACCTAAGTTGGGCTTGTAAAGACTTTTTCTTACGGATAAATTCTGGTAAGATTTCAATGTCTTCTTCCTCCTTTATTTTTAATAAATCTTCTTGATTGGTCTTAACGAGAAGTACAGAACAAGCTTGTAATTTTTTATCGGATAAAGGTTGGTGAAAACGAGTATTATCCGCAATAATTTCCAAGACATCCATATCAAATTTATGATGTAAACTACTCGAATCTAGGGTTTTACCCACTAAATTAGATCCAGGTGGAATTAAAATCTCACTCATATAATCTTTCAAACCGTAGTTTTGATCAAGAAGATTATCAGTCTTTTTTCTGCGACTGGGTAGTAACGGAGGAGCTAAAAAAGCGAGATAAATCAGACCAATGGTAAACGTAATTAATCCGAGCTTAGTAAATTGGAATAAGCTAAATGTTCCGTATCCAAGTTGTTCCGATAAACCACTGGCTAATACATTAGTTGATGTTCCAATAACCGTAATCATCCCGCCCAAAATGGCTGCATAAGATAGGGGTATTAATAGTTTAGAAACCGATACTTTTTGTTGACTACACCATTCTTCAATAATGGGTAAAAAGACAGCAACCACAGCAGTATTATTAATGAAAGCAGTGATGGGACCGACAATGATTCCTAATGTCAAAATTTGCTGAGAAGGACGTTTGCCACCCCACTTTAATAGAAGATCACTAATGATTGAAATGGCTCCTGTACGGGCGATCGCTGCACTGAGAATAAACATTGCCATGACTGTCATGGTAGCAGAGTTACTAAAACCTGAGATACTTTCTTCTGGTGTTACTAAACCGAGAACTGTTAGTAGTAAGGCTACAATGATAGCAACGATATCCGAGGGAAACCATTCAACAACAAAGAGAAAAAGTGCAAGTACAACAATAGCGAGGGTTAAAAATATTGTCATGTGCCTACCTACAAGTGTAAATTTTTACTGTCTGTATTCGGCTGGAAAGCAATCCGTACTTTTTTTAATCCTAGGAGGCACAAACACTGGATTTTCTGTCCGATGAAAGATAAAAATAGGGTAATCCATGACTGGTTATTTCAAAACGTTTCAAATGTTCGACTGTATATACTTTCGCTGATGAAACTTAAATATAATTGATTAATTCATTAGATTTTTTTCAGAAAACTTGTATTTTTTCTCTTCCTAACTTAAGTTGAATTTCAGCTTCTTCTCAGATTTTATCCTAGGACGTGTCTGCAAAGTTCAAAAATCTTAGTTGAGAGAGGCTCCAGGAAGCAGGGGAAGCAGATGGGGAAATTAGCTTATTTTTATTATTCTAATAGTTTGCAGACAGACCCTAGGGTGTGGGCTTAATATTGTTAAGCCCCTACGTTAAAAACCTGTAGGGGCTTACATATTATTTAGCCACTTAAACTGGCCAAAGCTCGAAAAAGGGCGAACGATGGGACTTGAACCCACGAATGCCGGGACCACAACCCGGTGCCTTAACCACTTGGCTACGCTCGCCATAAACCTTTGTTATTATAACATAGTTTTCTGCTTCTGCACAAAAAAATTTAGGGTCAATTGATCAATTGACCCTAAAGAATGCTAAATTATGCTTAAAACTAGCCTACAAAAGCTTTACGGGGTTCAGAAACACCAGCAGACTCAGTTCCTTTGAGGTAAGCTAACATGGTGTCAGCGTCAGATACTTCAAAGGGATCAGTGGGACAGTTATCACTGAAGTCGGGTTCAGCAAACAGTTTCTCAACCTTACAGTCGTTAACCAGCATAGAATAACGCCAAGAACGCATTCCAAAACCAAGGTTAGACTTCTCAACCAACATACCCATTTTACGAGTGAATTCGCCGTTTCCATCGGGTAACAAGAAGACGTTTTTAGCTTCTTGTTGTTTACCCCATTGGAACATTACAAAAGCGTCATTGACGGAAATACAAACAATAGCGTCAACTCCTAACCCTTTGAACTCCTCATATAACTCTTCGTAGCGAGGTAAATGGTTAGATGAACAAGTAGGAGTGAAAGCACCAGGTAAGGAGAAAACAATGACTTTTTTCCCTTTGAAGATTTCTTCAGTGGTTAAGTCTTGCCAACGATAAGGGTTGGGTCCAGGAACAGACTCATCACGAACACGGGTTTTAAATACAACACTGGGTACGGTTTCGATAACGCCCATATTTCACCTCTTGACAATCAAGTTTGCATCAGCTTTTGCAGCTATATCTCAGAATAATTCTTAGTTAAGAAAAAGTCAATAGTAATAACTGCTTAATTTATTGAGTAATTTTAAGATTAGTGTTACTCTCACTAACCCTCAATTATAATATAAGGAGGCATCTATAACATAAAAATTAAGACAATGAAAAACGAAGCAAATACCATCGTAAACCGTCTAAAAGCGAAGAAGTTGCGAGTTACCCCACAACGTTTTGCTGTTTACGCCAATTTGCTGAGTAGAACTGATCATCCTACGGCGGAAGAAATCCTCAGGGATCTCAATGAAAATGCCCCAACCTCTTCTCAAGCAACGGTTTACAGTGCTTTACAGGCACTGCGTCAAGTGGGTTTAATCAGAGAAGTATTGTTAGAACCAGGTATTTCTCGCTATGACGCTAATATTGAACCTCATCATCACTTTCGTTGTCGTTGCTGTGGGGTGATAGAGGATATTCCTTGGGAAACCTTTGCATCGGTTAATTTAGAGGGGTTACGTTCAGGTATTAAAGCAGAAAGATATGAGGTGATTGTGGAAGGGGTCTGCGATCGCTGTGAATAAGACCCCGTAGTTAACTCTGGGGTTTAAATAGAGCAAAAAAAACAAGATTATGGTCAATCTGAAGACAGATGATTGGAATCAGGGTTTTCTTCCTGATGTGATTGTGGTAACAGAAAACCTCAAACCCTTAACCAATCAACCATCTGGAAAACCCATCTGGAAAAGTGATAATCCTGAACAGTTTACGAGCGATGGTTGGTTAATGCAGCACGCAAGATCGAGTCGAAGGGGAGGTCGAACTTTTAGGGGACTCAAGGGGTCTTTTGCTATCTATCTTTTTCACATTAATAAAACCGGTCGCAACAAGTTTTTACATATCTTAGCCACCAACCCCAACGATCGCCCCATTCGTCTGAGTGGTCAAGGGTCGATGTTAAATAATTTAGAGTTTCCCCTACCCCTTCCCCCTGCTAGAAGAGGACGAGGCCAAAGTTCTCAAGTTGCGCGCAACTGGTTAAATAATGATCACCGTGTCTCTTTCAAAGACGTTATTCTTAACCCCTTCAAAGGGTATCAGATTGATCGCATTCGATTAAGACCCAGTAATATGGTGGATGGTCGTTTTGAAGTCACTGCTAGTAATGATGTTTTCATCTACACTGTGGTTTCTTCGGGTGGGAGTTTTGATGAAGCGGTCAACCTTTCCCAGAGAAGGATGGCCAATGGTATTGTTGCGAGTCCTGGTTCTGGGAGGTTAGGACGAGAAGCGGGTATTTGCCGTCATTCGGTTTGGGAAGAAACTATTGCTTTAGAGGTTCCTGACTCTCCCGCTTATTTAGGGATAGAACTCAATACCAGTCAACAAACCAGTGATTATTTGATGTGTCTAGGAGACTCTTCTGGGCAAAGTCATGGTAACTATGGTCATTATTATGATCTCACCATTACCTTAACCAACCGATCTAATTCTTCTCGTAATGTCCGTTTCTCTTTTGCTTCTAACGATATTTCTGCTTCAGTGGGTTCTTTATACAATGGCCCTATTCGTCTCAATGATCGCATCATCAACACTCTTCATACTCCTACAGACCCCAAAGATACCTTAGAAACGTTTATTGTTAGTGCTTCTACAACCCTTAAGCTATCACTACAGTTTTATGTTCCAGGTTTGATTACGAGAGGTCAACAACTTATTTTTGAAGTGATCTAAGGAATTTTTACTGTTGCGCTATAGTAATAACCCAAAAATAGAGCGATCGCCTTTTTCTTTCCTGGGTTGCACATAAGAGCAAATTGGGATGTTTACTGTTGCGCTATAGTAAGAACCAGAAAATACGGCGATCGCCTGTCTGAAAAATGTTCAAATCACTAATACTGGCCTTTCTCCTACTTGTCCCTAATCAATCTCTTGATGATGAGATAATCATTGCCCAAAACCACAATAAAAATGAGCAATTTGATCTTTTAAGAAATGAATTGGAAAAGGCTGGTTTTGAGGTTATCTTAGCTTTACCCCCTAGAAGAGGAGCTTACGGACTGCTACAAGTGAATAGTAAAAAAATTTGGATTAACCCGGTTGTCTTTGATCTCCATATTGCTTTACCAACCCTTATCCATGAATCAGTCCATGCGTCCCAAGTTTGTGCCGGAAAAGGACAAATCACCACATTAGGATTAACCTTAGAACCCATAAATCAAGCGCGTCCGTTTTTTCAAGGTTATCAGGATACTCATCGTAAAGACTTAGAGAGAGAAGCTTATACTGTTCAAACTCAACCCAACAGTTTTGAGTTGGCGTTATCCCTTCTCAGAGAGCATTGTAACCTTGATTAAATCGCGTTAACAGGAGATAAGTTCACTATTTGTTTGCTTTTCCCTCACTTTAAACTCTTGTAACTGTTGTTCAATTTCTTCTTTAACAATGCTACGATATTCTAAAAAATGTTCGTTATGAGCGCAAACGGTTAAATAATGCTCCCAAACTGGATTGTTATACTTTAAAATACTAAAGAAATGATGCCAAAATTTCCATCGAGTTTTACGTTTAAATCCCTGTCGCCAAACAACAATTCCTAATGCTCTTAAGTCAACCCAACTGGGAAACTTAAAGGGGGGATGACATTGAGGCGCACCTAATTTCAAGAAACAACGATAGGTACGATCTAAGAAATTTTCTGCATCATATAATGTCCAAAAAGCGTCTATATATTCTTGAGCAATATCTTCAATGGGACGAGTGGGAACAAAGTTCATTAAGGTACTTTGATTAATATCTTGTTTAGTATCAATTCGTAGTCTTCCTTCTTTTTCTAAACGATGCCATAGGGCAGTGTGGGGAAGTGCTTGTAACATACCAAACATAGCGGTAGGAATGGCTGCATTTTCCACAAAACGAATAATACGAGAGGCCGCCCCAGTTTTTTCTCCATCAAAACCAATAATAAAACCGGCCATGGGACGCAAACCTGCACGAATTAAAATATCAATGGTTTCTGTTAGAGAGTCGCGGGTATTTTGAAACTTCTTGGTTAATTTTAAACTCTCTTCATCGGGGGTTTCAATGCCTAAAAAGACAGCATCAAAGTTACACTGTACCATCAACTCCATTAACTCACCATCCTGTGCTAAATCTACAGATGCTTCTGTATTAAACCGAAACGGATATTGATGCTCTGCTTGCCAAACTTTTAATTCTTTGAGCAATAATTTAACATTGCGTTTATTGCCAATAAAATTATCATCGACCATAAACACTCCCCGTCGCCATCCCAACTCATAAAGATAGTCTAACTCGTTCAATAGTTGCGCTGGGGTTTTGGTGCGTGGTTTGCGCCCATACAAGACAATAATGTCACAAAATTCACATTGAAAAGGACATCCCCGCGAAAACTGCACCGACATGGAATCATAGGCATCTAATTCCAATAAGTCGTAACGAGGAATGGGAGTGATGGTCACATCGGGTTTTTCTGTGGCACGAATCATTCCTTGAGTTTCTCCCCGTTGCAAGGCTTCAACAAATAGGGGAAGGGTGATTTCTCCTTCATCTAAGACTAAAAAGTCTGCCCCTGCTTCTTCTACCTCTGAGGGAATAGAGGTGGCATAGGGACCCCCCACAACAACGCATTTACCCCGTTGTTTCGCTTCTTTGATTTGTTCTAGTAAATCCTTTTTTTGGACGATCATGGCTGAAAAAATCACGATTTCGGCCCATTGCCATTCTTCTTCTGTTACTGCTCGAATGTTGCGATCGCAGAGTTTAAATTCCCAGGTTTGGGGTAAAATAGCAGCGACGGTAATCAAACCGAGGGGTGGTAATAATACCTTACGGTTCACTAATTCCAAGCTTTTGTCATAGGACCAAAAGGTTGGGGGAAATACTGGATAAATGAGTAATGCGCGCAAATCCTACCACCCCACAAATATTTTTTCTGTCCTCACTATAACAATTTTTCAATTGAGTTATCCAAATAGTAAAAACCAGCGATCGCAGTCGCTGGATAAAACCCTGTCCTGAATGACGGGGTTTAAATAAAAATATTGTTGTTGTTTTTTGAGGAAATCTGCTGGCGCATTCCCAATATTTGCTAACCAGATGATTTCTATAGAGTAATTGTAACATAAGACACGAATTTTTGTAAACAAAATTTAAAATATTTGATTTATTGTTTATTTTTTAGATAGGATTGGATCTTATGTGGTTTTCCCCAGAGGACTCGTTCTCGCTTATAAATAACCATTCCCGGTTTTGCCCCTTTAGGCTTATAGACGTATTTGGGTTCTGTGTAAACAACGGGAACTTGTTCGCTTTGACGGGCGCGACTATAATAAGCGGCCCAGTTGGCAGCACAACTCAGATCCGCTTCATCAGGTTTGGCCCCAGGTTCTAATCTCAATAGTACATGGCTACCAGCCGTTTCTTGGGTATGAAACCACAAATCATAGTCCCCTGCGGTGCGGAAGGTAAGATGATCGTTTTGTCGGTTATTCCGACCAATCCAAACTTCAAAACCGGACGGTGTTTTGTGTTGATAAGGTTGAGATTCTTGGCTAAGATTAGCACTTTGTTGGCAGGGGGAGGCTAAATAATTTTGTTGAATTAGTTCTTGTTTGATTTCTTCGAGGGTTTGTAAGTCTTCGAGGGAGTGATAAACGTCTATTTGTTGTAAACTATCTTCCACTTGTTCTAAGTAATGTATCTCTTCTTGGACTTCATTTAATAGGGGAGCAACTGCTGTTTTTGACCGTTTTAATTTTTGATGTTTTTTATACAAGATTTGAGCATTGTGTATGGCATTTTTTTCGGGATTTAAAGGAATTTCAATTGGTTTTTCTGTTTCAAAATCTTTTAAGGTTATGGATAACATTCCTGGTTGCCATAAGTAAGAATGAGCCATTAATAAATCCCCTTGTTGACGATATTTCTCTGCTTCTGAGGATTGTTGGATTTTTTGCTGAAAGTTCTCAGCTTTCTTATAAAGTTTTTTCAAAGATGATTTTATTTTTTGTTGTAGTTGGTGTCGAAGTTGTTTGAATTTTTCTTGATTAATTTTGCTACTATAATAATCATTAATCAAATTTTGGATATTATCAGTTTTTTTAATGATTCCCCATCCTAAAACAGTATAACCCTTTTGAGTATATCCCACTTTAAAATCAGCTATGTCTAATATTTTTAACCAAGTTTGCCAGAGATGATATAAATTATTCCAGTTTTTTGGGTTTAATGTATCGGTTTTTTGTTGGGGTAATAAATTAGCTTCTTGAATGAGAGAAAGAGCAACAGCAGGGCTTAATCCACCATAACTATTTAATAATTGTTTTTGCAATTCACCAGGAATTAAACTCACTCTTTCTTGCCATCTTTCTTGAGATTCTTCTACTTTTGGAAACGTCCCTGTTAAGGCAGGAGGCAGTTGGTATTTTTGTCCTGTTTGAACGGTTCTTACTGTAGATTGATTGGCATTAACTTGATGGGCAACAGTAATAATTTGCTGTTTACTATCGGTAAGAATAACATTACTATATTTTCCCATAATTTCTACAAAAATATGCCAGATTGGTTCATCTCCTGGACGTTTAGCAAATTGTAAATTAACGACCCTTTCCCAAGGGGAAATCATCTTTAAATTAATCAGGGCAAACCCATTGAGTTGATGGCGTAATTGATCACTAAAGGTAAAGGTATCGGGGATTCTTGGCGGGGGATCACCTATGCATAATCTAGCGGCTTGAGGATGCCAACAAATAGTTAACCAACTGCGTTTTTTTAAGGTACGTAAAGCTAGAGAAATGGTAAAGCGATCCCTTTGATAAACTTGTTCAACTCTAGCAGGTATCCAATGGGTTTGTAAGTGATGACAAATGGCATTTAAGGTAGTAACATCAACAGACTGCATAATTTTTTTTAAGATAATAGTGCTTTAATTTCTACTCTATTATCTCAAATTTACCTCAAGATGAAAAGAGAGTTTATATAAACTTAAATTAGTCAGAAAAATATCTATTAAAGTAATAAGTAGTCGGACCTATTTAAAGTTAACTGTGAAGGGGGGGAGTCAGGAGTCTCCTCCTCAGGAGTCAGGAGGAATTAACAGAGGTTACATTTGTTAACATAGTGCTGTTTATTTATGTCCGACTACTTAGTGTTCTGTCTGAATCTGTTATTAGTTATTGCTATCATTACGGATTGCTATAACAGTAAGTTTGATGACTTTTTTGAAAAAACCAGGATTATTACTCAGTAGGAATGTTCTATTTTTTCGATTTTATCAGCAATTTTACGGATAAACTTAGTAATTTTTCACATATCGATGTTACTTTTTCAAGCTGGGGGGGAATACTAAGTATAAAAGCGATAATGGTTGAAACATTGTGACTACCACTTTTAACACCCTAACCCAAGAAAAACGACCAGCTTCTACCATTTGTGATGGCCCTTTGCATAATCGTAGTATTCCTCACTATTCTGTTTATAGTAAAACAAAACGTCTTATAGACATTATTGGTGCTATTGTTGGCTTGTTACTTACTGTTATTATAGCCATTCCTATTTTTATTGCCATGCAATGGTGTGATCCGGGTCCTATTTTATATAGTCAGATACGTTGTGGTTTGCAGGGAAAACCGTTTCGTATTTGGAAGTTTCGTTCTATGGTAATCAATGCAGAAAATCAAAAACATTTGGTTAAAAATGAAGCCAAGGGTCATTTTTTCAAGAGTTATCACGATCCCAGAGTCACTAAAATTGGTCATTTTCTCCGTCGTAGTAGTTTAGATGAATTTCCTCAGTTTTGGAATGTTTTAAGGGGAGAGATGAGTTTAGTGGGAACTCGTCCCCCGACTCCTGATGAAGTTAAAAAATATAGTGCTGATCATTGGCAAAGACTAGCGGTTAAACCAGGGTTAACGGGAGAATGGCAGGTTAATGGAAGATCAATGATTACTAATTTTGAAGATGTGGTCAACCTCGATCTTAACTATCAGAAAAAATGGTCAATTTTCTATGATATTCAACTTATTTTTAAGACTATTTTTGTGGTACTCAGTTGTCGGGGTGCTTATTGAATATAATGAGAAGTTAACCATGAAACGTTTAACGATTTCCTTCTTTTTCTATCCAATACCAAGCCGTTAAACAACCGATAAACAATCCCACGATTAATAACATTAATGTCCAAGAATAAGGACTAGGAATGTGGGTATCAATCCAAATACCAATCCCAAGACAAATTAGAGTAGGAATGACCACTGACCAGCCTACCATACCGAACATTCCTAACACAAACCATATTTCTTTTCTCCTCTGTCTAGCTTCAATTTTACGAACTGCTTTTTTCTGAATTTTATCGTAAAACTGATTGGTTGTTTTTTTGTCCTCCACTTTTAATTTTGATTTATTCATAATCTTAACCCCTCTTTTATGATGATCAATTGATTAATTTTAAACTTCTAGAAAATATCATTATGAATTACATCAAAAGTGGAAAAAAGTGACCCAATGACCCTCTGCCTGTCCCAATTTCTAAAGCATATTTGAGGGCATTAGTTACATAATTTTTTGCTTCTTTGACCGCTTGTAAAGGCTTTTTTCCTAATGCTAAATTAGCTGTGATCGCTGCTGATAATGTACATCCTGTTCCGTGAGTATTTCTAGTTTTAATGGTTTCTGTTCTTAAAATTTCGCAATTTTTGCCATTAAACCAGACATCAACTCCCTGTAAGTTATCTTTCATTCCACCTCCTTTTATTAAGACAAATTTAGCCCCTAATCGATGAATGATTTGGGCTGCTTGTTTCATATCTTCTAGAGAATTAATCGATAAATAACTTAAAATTTGTGCTTCATAACGGTTGGGCGTAACCAGTAAAGCTTGGGGGATTAAGACATCTTTTAAACTAGCGATCGCCTGGTCATCAATTAACTTAACTCCACTGTGGGAAACCATGACAGGATCAACTACTAATTGATTTAATTTCCACTGTTTAATTTGTTGTGAAACGGTTAAAATAATCTCTTGATTGAATAACATTCCTGTTTTAACCGCTTCTACTTTGATATCAGTTACTACTGCTTCTATTTGAGCTTTCACTAGGTCTGAACTAATAGCTTGGACTTGATTCACCCCTACTGTATTTTGAGCGGTAATACAGGTTATAGCGCTGGTTCCATGAACACGATGAAATGCAAAGGTTTTTAAGTCGGCCTGAACTCCTGCACCTCCCCCACTATCTGATCCAGCAATGGTTAAAGCAGTATGAGAAAAGCTCATTATTTTCTCCAACTAATTACACTTTAATGATAACATTTGACTATTCTTAGAACCTGAAAGAAAATAAACGTTACAGTTGGGAGAAGGTAACAGTCAGTTCAAAGCTTTATAACCAAGGTTATACATGGTTCAAAATTGACGAGTTATGGTTTCTCCATAGTAAACTAATTGTTCAAGGGTTAATAAAGCTTCTTTTGACTTATTTTGCTCTAGTAACATTTGTGTATGATATAATTGACTTACTAAGCTATTAACAGCTTTAAATAGTTCTTGTTTTTGTTCTAAATGATCATTAATTAAAGAGGATAAAACTTCTTCAGGTGCAGTACGATGGGTTATCTTAGGAGAAGACATAGATATAAACTCTCAATGAGAATAAGATGCGTTATGATGATTTATTTTTCAATTATGACGGTTACTTAAAAAACCGCTGTTTGACTTATCACATCTTTTTTGTTATCTGCATCACAGACGTTCTTTCCCTGCTGTGACTATGGGATAACTGCTTCATAGATTTTAGCTTAAGTTGATGTTGTGGGGGAGATTTAGGATTGAGAATACACTTATTTAGACAATAATATTAATAAATTTCAAAATAATGAAAATTTACGTTTCAATTCTCCATTTCCTATTTAGTTATGGGGAGTATACTCTGTTTTCTGAGGAGGAAAATAACTGGATTTGATAGGAAAAGCAATTTCAATACCTTCTGCTTTATATCTTTGGTGAAGTCGTTTGAAAAACTGATGTTTTATAGCTAAATGTTCAAAAAATTCCCGTTCCTGAAATTTCAAATATATGGTTAAATTAATACTAAAATAATCAAACTTATTATAAAGAATAAATGGGGGACTAATTTCTTCTTCCTCGTCTTCATGAATCTGGTTTAAAATTTCTTTAGCAACTTCTAGGGTGATCTTTTCTACTTTTTCTAAATCACTTTCATAAGCGACATCAAGGGTTATGGGAATAACAATATCTTTATCAGGTAAACTAAAGTTTTTAAAACTCCCTGAGATAATCTTAGAGTTAGGAATAATTAAGAGATTTTCCGTGATTTCTTTTAAGACTGTATATTTTAACTCTACATCCATAACATAACCTTTTTCACCATTATCTAAGCAAATATAGTCTCCAGGTTTTACCTTTCCTGACATGATAATGTTGACCCCAGACATTAAGTTAGCTAGAGTCGTTTGTAAAGCTAAACCAAGGGAAACACCCCCAACTCCCAATGCAGTTAATAAGGGGGTAATTTGAATACCAATGGATTGTAAAATGATTAAAACACCGAGACTATAAATAACAATCTTAGTTAACAATTCAAACAAAGAAGTTAGGGGAGAAATTCCTTGTTCATCCGTGGTATAAGCTTTGAGTAAACCTACCAATAAACGAGAAATAATTAAGGTTGCTGATGCTAAAAAAGTAGCGATTAAAAATTTATTAATTAGTAACCCAATCCCTTTAGGAATAGGATAAAGAGAAGCAGCGATCGCTATTCCGGCTAAAGAAAACCAAAGAATACTAAATCCTTGAATAGACTCAATGATAATGGTATCGTATTTCCAGTTAGTTTTAGCAGCAAGTTTTTTAATGTTTTTGATGACTCGTTTCTCAAAAATGATCCCAATAATCAACCCGCAGACAATAGCAAATAAAGGAGCAATGATTTTAAGAACATCTGTTATGGTAAAGTTAAGCCAGGTATTCATGATTTGTAATTTATTGACTTTTTTATGATTATAAGACTTATTTTAAAAATTTAACTAAGATGAAATCGTTGAATTTTTGCTATCAATATTTTAGCGAACCTCCTTACCATAATTGATTTATTCATTAACTAATTTGGGGTAATTTTAGTTTTTCATGTCTTTCCATAACCAGGTTTCGATCTAATTTTGGCGGTAAGATTTGCCGAGGTTTACAAAAATGTGAAGGAAATAATGGGTAATCTTGATGAGTATTAGGTAATTGTAAAGAGTTAGAGTTATTTTTAATTTTTTCTTCTAATTCTAAGTCAAATATATAGCTATTTTCTGTTTCTATATCTAGGAGTTCAATACTACAGTTAATGGAATAATACTGACGGTTAGTAATCCTAAAAGAACAATGGGTTAGGGGAAAACCTTTGAGGGTTTCTAAGGTTAACTTACCTAAGATAAAATTTTGTTTAATTGTATTAGGAACAACTAAAGTATGATGAAAGTGATGGGGAAGTTTTTCCTCTGATAAAGGATAATTAACCGTGAGTAAATTTTCTTCTGTTTCAGGATCAATTAATTGATAACGTAGTTGAGCATTTACAGCAAGATTTCCCGACATTTCTACTGGGTTTATGGTTCCTGATACTTCAATTCTATCCCCACCATTAATGATGAAGTTATCGTCTTCTAAACTAAGATTAAATAAGGGATGGTTTCGAGATTTTTGATTATTATTAGATGATTGGGTTTTCAGGTTTAATCTTTTTTTTAGTTGTGCTAAATAATCTGTTGCTTTCTTTAGGTTGCTCTTTACTCGTTCCTCTTTACTAGGAGTGTTAAGAGGTAAAATATTAAGACAAATTTTTTTTGTCCAGGTTTCTCCTAAAAACTCTGATAAAACATCTCTTTTACAACTAATTTCATAAGATGTTCCCGATAAAAATTCAGTAAAGGGAAGAATCATCACTAAACCCTGGGAATTAAGAGAACGTTGATAACATTCTATTTCTTGCTCCGAAGAACTAAGTTTTACCTCAATCTTAGTATTGATAAGATTAGACTTACCGAGAATACGATATTTTCCAGGTTCTAATTCTAAGCTAGAAGAACTAGCAGTATACCATTTAATATCATCATCTTTTTGTATGAGAAATTCCCAGGAGTTCATTATTTTTATTCTATCGAGTTGCCCATTTGTGTTTTATGTCTCTTGAGTTGTTGTTTTAGTTCCCCAAGTTGATTAAATAATTCGTTTTGGGTCATAGTTTGTTGTTCTTTGGTTTCTAACCATTTCAGTTGTACGGTCTTATTTTCTGCTTCTGAATCTCCTAAAATTAAACAAGCGATCGCTCCACTACGATCAGCACGTTTGAACTGTTTCCCAAAGGCACTACCACTCATGTCTAATTCAACGGTTAAGCCTTCTTTGCGCAATTTTTGGGCTAAGTATAACCCTTGTGCTTCGGCTGCTTCTCCTCGCGAAACGAGGTAGATATCAGGGGAAGTTTGGGGAGAGGGTTGTAATTTTTTGAGCAGGATAATTAATCGTTCCATTCCGATGGCCCATCCTACTGCTGGAGTGGGGTTTCCTTCTAACTCTTCGACTAACCCATCATAACGTCCTCCACCACATACGGTTGCTTGGGCCCCTAAATCATCGGATACAATCTCAAATGCGGTATGGGTATAGTAATCTAACCCTCTGACTAAACAAGGATTGATGTTGTATTCAATGCCAAGATCCGTTAACAGTTGTTGCACTTGATCGAAGTGTTTTTTGGAAGCATCTCCTAGATATTGCAAGATGTTAGGAGCATTTTGATTAATTTCTTTGGTCCGTTTGGCTTTACTATCGAGAATGCGTAGGGGGTTTCTTTCTAAACGATCTTGGGAGTCGGGATCTAATTCTTCTTTGTAGGGGAGGAAGTAGTTAACTAATGCTTCTCTGTAGTTTTGTCTATCATTGCGATCGCCGACAGAATTAATATCCAATTTCAAGCTTTGTAAGCCTAATGTTTTCAGGATATCAGTAGCTAAGGCAATAACTTCTACATCTGCTCTGGGATCGGCTGTCCCGATTAATTCTAAACCAATTTGATGAAACTGTCTTTGACGGCCTGCTTGGGGTCTTTCATAACGAAACATCGGGCCACAATACCACAGACGTTGTACTCCACCGGCAGCATAGAGATTGTTTTGTAAGTAAGCGCGGACGACTCCTGCTGTTCCTTCCGGACGTAATGTTAGTGAGCGATCGCCTTTATCGGTAAAAGTATACATTTCTTTGCCCACCACATCCGTTGCTTCTCCTATTCCTCTCTCAAATAAAGAGGTTTGCTCAAAAATAGGGGGACGTATTTCATAGTACATGGCACGACTGAGTATTTGTATCGCTATGTTTTCTACATATTGCCAGTATCCTATCTCTTCTGGCAGAATATCTCTGGTTCCTGGTAGTGTTTGAATAGTACCCATTGGGGTCAGTTTCGCCTAAAAATTTCCTACGCTCGATGATAACTTGTTTTTATTCAGTTTGACGGATAACGTTATACGTCAAGGGGTTTCATAAACCTAGACAAAACTAGACAGACTTCGTTGTAGTAAGGGTTGTAGGCTACTCGTTAAGTGGGACTTTCTCGCCCCAAACTAAGTAGGGGTCAACGGCCGTTTACCCCTACTAAAAATAAGTAGAAATACGGGGGCGAGAAAGTCCAAGTCTGTCTAGTTTTGTCCTGATTTTTGCCAAGGGGATCGTTGTTAGAATATGATATGAACATCCGATTAAATTATCATACTCATGAAAAAACAAAAAATTGCTATAACCCTAGACGAAAGTTTAATAGGCTTTTTAGATAAGATGGCTAAGGGTAATCGTAGTCAATATCTAAACAATCTTCTTATAGAGCATCGAAACAAGATTTTAGAAGAGCAGTTAATCGCATCTTTATCCGAAGACGCTCAAGATCCTCAATACCAGCAAGAAATGCAGGAATGGGATGGTGTGGTAGGAGATGGGATCAGTGAAGAAGAATAAATTAACTTACCGACGGGGAGACATTCGCTGGGTAAGATTAGATCCGACGATAGGAGCAGAAGCTAAAAAAACCCGTGCTTGTTTAATTGTACAAAACAATATCATGAATCAGTATGGATCATTAACCATTGTGATACCATTACGACCTGGAGTAAAGCAAGCTCCTTACGCAGTCAATATTAAAGCAAGTAATATCAATGGATTAGATAAAGACCGTTTTCTTGATGTAGGTCAAATTCGCTCTGTTGATGGTCAAAGAGTGTTAGATTTATTAGGGGTCATGGAAGAAAATTATTGGCCATCTATCCAAACAGCATTAAATATTGTTCTCGGATTTTCAATTTAACCACCTTTGGTTATCGGTTTGAACATCTGAACACTCAATATCATTCTTTTTTGTCAAGTTTTCATTATTATTCTAATAAAATTTTTAGATTTTTTTATAAGCGATCGCACTCTTCTAACATCAGATAAGTCAAACTTTTAGGTAGTTGAAGTTTGCTTTAAAAATTCCTAATTTACATTCCGTTACCTGTAACAAAACTTAATATTTTATTGAGAATAATTATTATTTGTAAACGAGTTCATGGGATTTTTACGCTATACTCTAATTTTCATACTAGAGTTCTTGTATTTAATTTTTGCTTAAAATAGACTTAAACCCTGATTGCTTCGTCAAAAAACTGTTTTTACATATCTCAGACTTCCCTAAAATTAGCCCAAAAAAGCCCCACAATTGGAGGCAATTTGTATATTTTTATGACGGCTAAAAAAATAAATTTGACAAAATCTCCAAAAAATGTGTTGACTGTCTCAGATGACATTGAAAAAGAAGTTGTCTAGATATATTGAACAAGAATAAGACTTCTGAAAGCAAAAAATCATGTTTCCCAGAAGTCTAAATTGATTTGCCGTAATTAACTAGAGATATTAGAAAATTTCTTCTTCTTGATGAGTGAGAATTTGACAATTGGAAGTTGCGTAAGCTGCACAGGGAAGAATATAACCAGCATCAACAAGAGCATGACCTAGAAATTGAATGGCTTGAGCGGTTTGTTCTACCGTTCCTTCTAACAGTTTAGAAGTACAAATAGTACAAGCACCCGCAGAACAACAATAGGGAATTTCACCTTTAGTTTTATCTAAAATTAATTGATTTTCTTCCACATAGATAGTCTTTTCTTGGTTGCTGTTAGGATTAACTAAAGTAACAGAAAAAATTTTTTGTGTACTATTCATAACATCTTGAGAAGGTAATTTGATAAATTAGCTGATAGAAACCCTGAAAAAATATAAAGTAATATTAATTGAGTTTAATTGCTTAGATATTTAACTAGGATTGTCTTATCATTATCAAAAGTATTCCCAAAACTGGTAATATCAATAACACAATTTCTATGAATAAATGTAAATATTTGCTCTTAGTGATACAGGGTTTAAATGTTAACTTTTGTATGGTGAAGATATAAATAAATAAGTGATCATATTATTATGGCTGTAGAATTAGTCAAAAATAAACTTGCTTTAATTTTAATAAGGAAAGCAGAAAAACATGGTAAAAAGCAGAAAATCTCATGATGAAAAATGGTGGCAAACAGGTGTCATTTATCAAATTTATCCCCTAACATTTGCCGATAGTAATGGGGACGGAATTGGAGATTTACAAGGTATTATCAAAAAATTAGACTATCTCAATGATGGTGATCCTAATAGTCAAACATCCTTAGGAATTGATGCTATTTGGTTATCACCAATTAATCAATCTCCCATGATTGATAATGGTTATGATGTCAGTGATTATTATAATATTAGTGAAACCTTTGGTACATTAGAAGACTTTGATATTTTATTATCTGAATCTCATAAAAGAGGGATTAAAATCATTTTAGATTTAGTGATCAATCATACCTCTAATCAACATAGTTGGTTTATTGCATCTAGTCAGAGTAAAGACAATGCAAAAAGTGATTGGTATCATTGGCAAGATCCCGGAGCGAATGGAGAAGTTCCGAATAACTGGTTATCCTATTTTGGGGGAACAGGTTGGACATTTAATGAAACAAGACAACAATATTATTATCATACTTTTAACCAAAATCAACCGGATTTAAACTGGGGTCATCCCGACGTTAAAAGAGCAATTTTTCAAATGATTCATTTTTGGTTAGATCGTGGGGTTGATGGGTTTAGATTAGATGCGTCTAGTGTCTATAGTAAGGATGAATATTATCGAGATAATCCTGTTAAATTTGGGGCAACCGATAAAAACAATTATAACAACCAACATCATTTATATGATAAAAATTTACCTGACAATCATGAAATTATTAAAGAAATAAGAAACCTAATTGATGAGTATGAAGATAGAGTATTAATTGGTGAAACTTTTATTGATAATCGACTCTATGATTCAACCATGTTTTATGGAGTTGATAACGACGAATTACATCTTGCTTTTACTTTTGAATTTCCCTTTAGTCCCTGGTATCCTGGCTATTTACAAAGAGAAATTGCTAAAAAAGAACTGGTTACCCCAAAAACTGCCTGGCCAACGTATTTTTTAGATAATCATGATATTCCTAGACACTTGTCCCGTTGGGTCGACTGTAGTTTATGCACTAATGTATTAGGAATAGCCCAAGCTGCTGCAACTATTTTATTAACGGTTAGAGGCACTCCATTTTTATACTATGGTCAAGAGATTGGCATGGTGGATAATTTAGAGATTCCTGAAGATAAAATTAAAGACCAAGTCATTGTTAAAAGTGAGAGTGAAGAGTCACCTTCATCCAGAGATGGTGCAAGAACACCAATGCAATGGAATGACTCAGTAAGTGCAGGGTTTAGCTTTGGACAAGAGGTTGAACCTTGGCTTCCTGTTCATAAAAATTACACAGAAAAAAATGTTGTTCAACAATTAAGTGATCCTAACTCCTTATTGAACTTTTATCGACAGTTAATTAAAGTGAGAAAGAACAGTGAAGCGTTACGATTTGGTCGTTGGAATAGTTTAATTCATTATCCTTATGAACATCTAGCCTATACCAGAAAAACTGAAGCAGAAACCGTATTAGTTATCATCAATTTTTCCTATGAAAAAGACCTAGAAGTGGACGAATATATTGCACCTCATACCTGGGAAGTTTTGGTTTCCAATGTGGTTGAAAGCGGAAAAGTGATTGATTTACCCTCCAAGTTACAGTCCTTTGAAGTATCCGTCTTAAGAAGAGATAATTAACAGATGAAAGTTTTTAAATCTTTATATATCAAATTAATTATAGGTCATTTGCTCCAACACTTCGGGTTAAGTATTGGTCGATTAACCTTAATCAGTTCAGTTGCTTTAACATTAGGAATGTTCGCTAGTTGGTCACATTACAAAGGGTATTGGAAAGGGACAATTAGACGAGTTCAAACAGTGGACTTCAATCTTCTTTCTCATACACTTCCGACTAAATTATCTTATGCTTTGCTCAACAAGGATATTGATGAAATCCAACGAACTCTTGATAGTAATTATGGACTATTTGGTTTGGTTGTCACAGACTGTAAAACCCAAAAAACAGTTTGTCCTAATGAAAAAGTGCTTTTTATTTCTAATTCTACTTATCAATGGAAACAACAATTTAGTCCTGAGCAATTACATCAATTTCCTTACAGTAGTTTACAAGATCCACCTCCTTTATATGCAGAAAGAAAATTCAATAGTCCCCGTGATGAAACTTGGACAATGACTGATACAAAAAATCAAGGTTTAATTATTGGTCGTGTCTATTATCTTCGTGGTATTCCACCAAAGTTTAGTGAAGATATAAAAAATTGGAGTCTTCAACTTCCTAATAGTTTGTTAAGTGATAGTGGGGCCGATAAATACTATTCTTTGACATTTATTTTGTCTTTATTTGGTGGTTTTTTAAGTTGGGGGGTTTTAGAATGTACTCTGTTTGCTAAACAAGCTAATGAAGAACTTGCTAAATCAAAAGCAAATACTTTAAAACGACAATTAAATATAATCTCTCGGATTAAATCACAACAAGAAAAAGCTTATGGAGAATTAGAAAAGTCTCAACAAAAACAAAAACAGTATCAGCAAAACTTAAGTAACTCTATTGATCAGTTAAAAAGCAAACTTGAAAAACAGCAGCAGGAAAGATCATCTTTAACACATCAATTAGAAAATTTACAACAACTTTTAAATGAAACACAAGAGCAAAATGAAGCAGAATTACAACAAAAAGAACAAGATATTGTTGATTTAGAAAAACAGCTTATAAGTCAACAAAAATGTATTAAACTGAACACTGAGGAATTGGATAGTGCTTACCAAGAATTAGACAATGCACAGGAATCTCAACAACAATCACAGACTGACGCTGAAAGATTACAATTGTCAATTTCTCAGCTACAAAAAAAGTATGAAAGACTTCACCAAAGTCATCAGAATCTTCTAGAAACAACAGAGGAGAAAGAAGAGGAATACTATCAATTTTATCAGCAAGCTTTTGAGGAAGATATAAATAAATTATCATCACAAAATCATCAATTACTTGAAGAACAAAAAACTCTTCGTCTCAATAATGATCAATTACAAAGCCGAGTTAATTTTTTATGCTACCATCTTGAATCTTACCTCAACAAATATCATCAACTTCAGGTTTCAATCTATGAGTCAAATAAAGATCAGCGTAATACTGCTGATTTCATAAGAGTTGTTGATGTTGTTTTGGCAGTTAGAGAAGATTTTGGAGATATTTTTCGAGTTTGGGACAATGCAATAAGAAGTGCTGAATCTTTGACTTTTAGACCTTGGACAAAGGTTTATCAAGCTTTTAAGACTTTAGCTGACATTGGACAAATGTATTTCCTGTATACATCAGTGGAGCTTTCAATAGGACCTTGGAAAAATGCCTTTCAAGAACGAGGATTTTCTGATCACTATCGTGCTACTGATTCTCAAGCGACTCTCAATAAATTTGGTCAGGAGCGTGTTTTTTATTTTCAAGGAGAAAGACGACAAATGGTTAAACATTTAACCTTACGTCAAGGAGATCATTGCCTTCAGATTTACTTTGATATCAATAGGGAACTCCAAAAAATAGATATTGGTTATTGTGGTAAGCATTTGCCTACTGTTAACTATCAGTGATTGATTCTTAAACTATTTCAACACCTATTGCTCTGAATTTTGCAGTTCTTTCAAAGTGTTTAGAGATTTTTTTGCCTTATTGGTGTTACCTTGAGATTCAAATAATGTCGCAGCTTTTTTTAAGTCTGTGATCGCTTTTTCTAGTTCTTCTAGTTTAAATCGTGTCACCCCTCTGTTATGATAAGCATCAGCAAAGTTAGGGTTGAATTCTATAGCTTTTGTGTAGTCAGTGACTGCTTTTAGAGACCTTCCTAGTCTATTATAAGCGAGTCCACGATTATAATAAGCTTTAGAATTATTTCCACTCAAACTAATAGCTTGATTGTAATCTAAAATAGCTGCTTGGTGCATTTCTAGATCATCTTTTGCATTACCTCGATAAATAAAAAAATCGGGGTAGTTCGGTTCTAGTTTAATAGCTTCCGAACAATCACTAATAGCATTTTGATAATTTTTAAGTTGATAATTAGCATAACAACGATTACCATAAGCATAGGCAAACTCAGGATTTAATTCTATGGCTTGATCATAATCGTTAATCGCTGCTTGAAATTGTTCTAAAACTAAATACGAATAACCTCGATTATAATAGGTATCCGCATCAGTTGCATCGAGTTTAATGGACTCACTAAAAGCATTAATAGCTGCTTGATAGTTTTCTGCTTCAATTTCATCCACTCCTTGATTATACCATTGGATGGCAGTCAATTCTGAGGTTTCTTCTGTTTCTGCTGGTATCGCTTCTGGGGGTTCTTGACTAAAACTAATTTCTGCATTTGTCAGCATAATAATCCCTGACAATAAGCTTCCTTTAATGAGCAGTTTATAAACTCTTTTTATGTTCATGATTTTCTATTTAACAGTGATTGATTCTTAAATTAGTTCTTCATTGATGTTTAATGTATCATAGTCCAAAAATTTTTGCAAAGTTTCCACAGAGACTTGAGAAAAATATTGTCTCTTGAAACTTTCTTCTGCAAGGGTTTCTAATAATTTATTTTTCGACTGTTGATAGTCTTTGAGTTTATTTTTGCTATAGTTTATCTTTAAACTTTGGTTATTTTCTATCACGATAAATCCGAGATTATCTAAAAGTTCTAAAGCTAACTCTAAACTGCGATCGCTTAATAATAATTTATCTTTTAATTGTTGTTTGGTTATGTCTTTTTGGCTTCGATGTAGATATTTAGCAATTCCAATTAATTCTTCTATTATTCCTAAGTTTTGTTCTTCATTTTCCTGAGAATAAATCAAGACTAAGTTATGTTTACTATTAATACTTTTTTGATATTTTTTTTGTAACTCAGTCCAACTAATAGGACAATCATCTAAGGTTTCAACCTCTAACTTATTCAAGTTGATTTCAGTTTGATTTCGACAATCAATTAAGGAAGGTTTGTTAAGTGGTATAGCTTGAGAATTTTCTTTAAAAATACTTTCTTGAATATCTATGAGACGAACTTCATAACGTCCTTTTCCATAAGTATTATAATCCAATTCTACAATAGCATCCCATCGCTTATTTTTTCCTTGAGGTAATTCGTCTTGACGATGTTCCCACCAAATACCGGGAAACCCCTCATCAAGGGAACAATCATAAATCTGAAACTGAGTCTTTATATACTTAATTTTATTATTTCTTGCATCTCTAATATTAGCATTACCTAAACTTTTAAACCAACAATTTTGAATCAACAATCTTGGAATAGGATTGCCCATTCCATAGGGTTCTAATAGCTTTAATTCTCTAAATAAAGATTGACCTAATTGAGACACAGTTACGACTAAATCAGCTTTATTAGTCGAGTTTAAATAATGAAAGTCAATCACCTCTTGTCGTAGTTTTTGATTAATACTTTCCTTAAATAAAGGTATATTTTCCACAGGTAAACTTAACCCTGCTGCAAAAGGATGTCCCCCAAAACGATGTAACAAAGAGCGTTGAGAAGACACTAATTGATACAGATTAATATTATGAATAGAACGGGCAGAACCTCTTGCTAGCTTTAGCCCATCGTAGTGACTATTTTCTGTTTCAGCAGTTGTTAATAAAATTGTCGGACGACCATATTCTTTGGCAATTTGTCCTGCCACTAAACCTAATACTCCACTTTGCCATTGGGGATCTTCTAAGACAATAATTTGAGTGGTTGATAAGTCTAATTCTTGCAATTTTTTCTTAACTTCTTTGGTAATATTATTTTGTAAAGCTTTGCGACGAGTATTAGCTAATTCTGTCTCAAAAGCCAGTTTCTTACAGTTTTTTTCATCCTTGCTGGTTAATAATTCAACGGTAAAACTAGCCTCGCCATAAATGCGACTAATAGCATTAATTCTCGGTCCAATTCCAAAGGAAATATCCGTAGGGCGATCGCCTGTTCTTTTGCATAATTTTAATAAGTAAGCAACCCCTGGACGGGTAGTCTTATGTAATTGTTGTTGTAGTTTTTGTAGACCTTTTTGAGCTAAATAACGACAGTCCCCTTTTAACTCTACTAAATCAGCAATTAATCCAATAGCAACTAAATCTAATAAATTTTCTAAAGGGTTTTGAGGAATATCAGGGCAAGTTAAATAAAGAGCTTCTACTAGCTTATAAGCTACCGCAACCCCCGATAAAAAAAATAAGGGATGTTCCTCAGAAAAGTAACGAGGGTTAATAATAGAAACTACCTCAGGTCGTTCATCGGGTAAGGTATGATGATCCGTTACAATAATATCAATCCCCAAAGAATTAGCGTAATTAATTTCCTCTATATTTGTACTTCCCGTATCACAAGTAACAATTAACTTCGTTCCTTCATTCGCTAACTTTTTAATTCCTGGAATATTTAAACCATGAGACTCTGTCCCACGATTAGGAATATAATAATTAAGTTGGAGATGGGGAATAAAAAACTGTCCTAACCCTTCCCATAAAACACTGGTTGCTGTAATTCCATCTGCATCAAAATCGCCCCATATTGTTACTTTTTCCTGATTTTTAATACCTAATTTTAAACGGTTAATTGCCTGTTTCATTTCGTAACCAAATTCAAAAGGACTCAAGGGCTGATAATAGGTATCATCTAAAAATCCTTTTAATTGTTCTAGAGTTTGAATCCCTCTGTTCCATAATAATTGTGCTGCATAATTCCCAGAAGAGTGAGGACAATAAGTTTTCACAACATCCAGAAACCAAGGGGGTAAAGAAACAAGCGGTAAAACTTGCCATTGAGATTGACCTATCATCATTGCTCCCCTCTCAACTAACCGTCAACTTTTTGAGCATTTCTATTGATAATCGTAACATTAAAAATTTGATTGAACCTTTTAATAACCTTGCTAGTCTAAAAAGGTGACTTCAGTGATAGAGTGAGCGTAACCGTGTTAGCAGACAACCCTGCCAATGCAACAGAAATAGACTTAGTGCTTCGGTGTCAACAAGGAGATACTTTATCCTTTAAACAACTGTATCGAAGCTATCAACAACGGGTGAGAGCGACTCTCTATCAATTGTGTGGTAGTGAAATGCTTGATGACTTAGTACAAGAGGTCTTTTTGAGGGTTTGGAAGGGGTTACCTAAACTAAGAGAACCCTCTTATTTTTCCACTTGGTTGTATCGTATTACGTGGAATGTTGCGACAGATAAACGGCGCAGATTTGCGCAAAATCTAGTGGTTAATGATGATGGTTCAATTTTAAATATTATGCCATCTCGTCCAGAAGATACACCCGACTTGATGCGACTTCATTATCAAGATTTAATTCAGCAAGGGTTACAAAGTTTGAGTTTAGATCATCGTGCTGTATTAGTATTGCATGACTTAGAAGATGTTCCCCAAAAAGAAGTGGCTAGTATTTTAGAATTACCCCTTGGTACTGTTAAGTCCCGTTTATTTTATGCCAGAAACCAAATGCGTAAGTTTTTGAAAAAACAAGGAGCTTTATAATGTCTCAGTTTCCCAAAGATGATCGAGAATTAATCTCCTTTCTGCAACAATATCGTCCCTTACCACCTCCAGGAGATTCCGCTTTAGAAAAACAAATCTACTTAAAAATTGCCTGTGAATCTCGGCAGTCTCAACTCCATTCGATTAGATGGTTAATTCCCAGTGTTATTGTTACTAGTTTATTAGGAATATGGGGACTTTCTAATGTAATAAAACCCTCTGATTATCAACAATTTTTCCAACATTCTCAGATAACCCAAACAGCAGAAGTCGAAGATTTTATGCTCAATACTTGGGAAGAAACCATGAATACATCTTCTTGGGAAACCCCTAATCAATCTGTTTATTATCACTGGATTTCTGTTGATAATGTAGACAACCATTATTTATTATCCAAGCCTTAATTCTTAATCACTAAAACCCATTATTAATTAACGAGTCGATTAACTATGATCTCCAAAGAATTTGCCTTAATTATAACCGTTTTAACCCTTGGTGTTGGGGGGACGATCGCCTTAGCTAACTCTCCCCAAGAACCTTCCCCATCTGTATTAGTTTCTGAAACTCAAATTGTTAGTAAAGAGCTAAGAAATCCTACCAGGAGAAGAGAAAGAGCGGAGCAATTTCAACAGACATTAAACCTCACGGATGAGCAAATGCAGCAGTTGAGTGCGATCCGCCGAAAATATCATACTCAGATACAACAATTACGGGAACAAATGAGAGGTAAAGGGGAGGAACTTAGTCAAATGATGCAAGGAGATGCTGCAGACAACGACCTAAGAAGTAAACATCAAGAAATCATCAATTTACGTCAGCAAATGGGTAATTTGCGGTTTGAAAGTATGCTAGAAATGCGCAAAGTTTTAACCCCCGAACAACGTCAAGAGTTTGTTCAATTGATGCAGGAACGTCGTCGAATGCGCTCTGGTAACCCTTAATCAAGAATAGAGCCTTGACTCTTAAGAAAGCTAAAAGACTAACAAAAATGTGTTAAATGGAGCATTTAGCAGTACAATAGACTGGAATAACTTATCATTAAAAACTAGGCATGGGAAAGACATTATTTGGGTTCGATGTTGAGCAACAATGGGATTATGAAAATGGCTTTTATTTAACCAGTCATTTAACACGAATTCCTAAAATGTTAGCTCATTATGAATTATATAAATCTATCGTCAATTTACCTGGCCAAGTCGTGGAATGTGGAGTTTTTAAAGGAGCTTCTTTGATCAGATTTTGCACATTTCGAGAAATTTTGGAAAGTCCTTATTCGAGAAAAATTATTGGTTTTGATGCTTTTGGTAAGTTTCCTGAACAAGAAAATGTGGACGATAAAACCTTTGTTAAAAAGTTTGAAGGAGAAGCAGGAGACGGTATATCAGTCGAGGAATTACAAGAAGTCTTAGCTCACAAGAAATTTGAAAATTATGAGTTAATTCAAGGAGATATTACTCAAACGATTCCCGATTATATTGCTGATCATCCCGAGTTAAAGATTTCTTTGCTACATATTGATGTTGATGTTTATAAACCCTCAGTTACTATTCTCAATCACTTGTTTGATAAACTTGTCAGTGGGGGTTTATTAGTGTTTGATGATTTTGGTACTGTTGCGGGAGAAACAAAAGCGATCGATGAATTTTTTGCCGATAAAAACACCATTATCGAAAAACTTTCTATTTCCCATATTCCTACATATCTAAGAAAAAAATAACTCTTTGAAAAACAGAAAGACCAAGATTACTAAAATTTTCTTGGTCAACTTTTTTTAATCAACAAGTTCAAAAATAAAGATACGATTGGTTCAAACCAATCCAGTCGCAGTTCATCCAAGCCTTAACAGAGCATGGTTTTCCTGCTCCCGTGCTATTTAGGTAAAAGAAGAATTCAGGCAATTTAGATTACCAACAATAGGAATAGAGACAATCCCAAAAAACCTGACGCAGAAATCGTGGTCAATAAACTAATTAAACCGGATGTAGATATAATTTTCATTTTTTGCCCCTGCAGACACTCTCTAGCTTAAACTATCTAACTTTCAGCCCAGAAACAGGGATAAACTGGAATTAGAAAATACAATATTCAACAAGTGTCGCTATCACTATTATAAGTTGAAAATAGCTGGCTACCAGACATAAATAAGAAAATACTAATTTCGCTACAATACTTAACCATTTGATTATTAAAAATTTAGATTATTTAAGGCTTATTAATTTTCGTGAAAAAGAGTATATATATCTCTGAATTATCCCTATTCGTCAGCGAAATCCATTATAATAAACTTATTAGAGAGAGAGTCGATAAATAATTATTTGGGGAGGTGATAGATGTGGTATGGTCCCCGAGGAGTTTGACAGGATTAACCGTTATTGTCTTTTCCCTTTTGCTAAGTCCAGGATGGCCAGCCCACTCAACTTCAAGGTTGGGTGATCGGGCAGTGAGTATAGCTGATCCTCCTACTGCAATGGCTCAAACTAAAGCTTATCCACAATCAGACATTTTAAGATAAGAATCCTTAAGAGAAGCGATTGCGATGAAAGAGGAGTTGTACTGGCGGAAAAATGGCCATTATATGCCCTGCGATCAAGATCATATACGCAAGGTAATGGAATCAATTGATGTTCCCTTGGGGAAAGAAAGCTTTGTGAGAAGTGTCTTAGAAAGTTATGAAAAGACGGAGAAAGACTTACACAGTATCAATACCTTAGAATATTGAGATTTTAAATCGGAAATTAACGATTATATAGGAGGTTCTAATCATGAACAAACTATTTACAGTGACCTTTTCAAGTCTGGTTGCCCTAGGTTTTGGGTTAACTTTTATGCCTGAAGCGAACGCCTTTACTTTTAATCCGACTTGTCAAACCAAAGCCGTGTCGTCCAACACGCCAGCGACGGTTGTTGATACTTCCCCCGGAACTTTAAGAGCTGAAATTCGTTGTAGAATCCGTAACGGAAGAATTTGCTGTATTGATACTTGGACGGGTAGATGGGCTTGTCGGCGTTATTATTACTAAGAGCAGCAGAAATGCCAAACTTTGTCTTCCCAAGAGAATCACAAGGGTAATGAGTATGACTACTTAGTTTAATATCTAGGAGTTTAACTATTATTTATTCCGTTTTACTCCTATTTTTTTCTACTAGATTGCCAAACTTGAGACTCCCTGAGTTAAAACCTAAAAAGCCGTGAGCCAGAGTTAGCCACGTCAACGCCAGTCGCTCATGGGGGAAACCCCCAAGACCGCGCTGGCTCCTTTTAAGGCGTGGCAGTGGAGCGAACTGGGGTTTTAACCCCATGTATTTGTCTCCGTGACCGTTCCTTCCCATCATACGACGGTGCTAATCAAGCATCGCTATTTATTTTTCTGATTCTCAATATACTTTTTAATAGTTTCAGTAGAGGCTGCTCCTGTTGTTGCACAAAAATAGCTTGGTGTCCACAAGGTGGGTAATTTTAACAATTCAGGAAATTCTTTTCTTAAGTGATGAGATAATCGTCCCTTAACTCTTTTAATGATTACAGAAGGAGCATAAGTTGGATTGGCTTCAATAAATAGATGTATATGATCTGGCATGATTTCTAAAGCTATTAACTGCCATTGATTTTCTTGACATAAGTCAAAGATAATACTTTGCGCTCGATGTTTAACTTCCCCTTTCAATACAGGTTTACGACGCTTCGGACACCAGACAAAATGATAATTCAGTAAAGTAACTGAATGGGCATTTTTTCGATAATTATCCATATTTAATACTTGACATAATTTGTTGACATCGACGATTATATAAACAGGAGGTGAGATTATGTACGGATGCCAACAGAATCTTATTCACACCAATGACGACACAAAAGCTATTTTAGAGTTTATCTGCTCAGAAGCCAACAAACTGGCAAATTGTGGGATTTACTATTGTCGCCAAATCTTCTTTAAAGCTTATCACTATGTGAAAAAATATGAGCTAGATTCGGCTCTTAAAAACAACCCTCATTTTAAAGCAATGAGGTCAGCTTGCGCTCAACAAGTATTGCACGATGTTGTTGAATCTTTTATCTCATACAAAAGATTGAGTAAATTATGGAAGAATGGACAATTAGCTAACAAGCCACGCTTGCCAAAATACCGTAAAAAAGGAGGTCTGGCTGTGGTTAGTTGCCCTGCTAGATGGATTAAGTTAGTAGATGGAATGCTTAAAATTCCATTGGGGAAGCAAGTAAAAGCATGGTTTGGTCTTGACCATTTTTTATTACCAATGCCATCTAATTTAGACTTTAAATATATTAAAGAATTCCGAATTGTCCCCAGAAATAGATGCTTTTATCTTGAATGTGTTTACAAACAAGATGAAGTTAATAAAGTTAGTCCTAATCTAAATGTATTGGGAATAGATCATGGAGTAGATAACTGGTTAACCTGTGTTTCTAATATAGGAAAATCCTTTATCATTGATGGTAAAAAAGTTAAGTCTCAGAATCAGTGGTATAACAAGCGTGTATCTCAAATCAAAAAAGGGAACGAGCAAGATTACTGGGATGACGAGTTAGCTGACTTGACAGAAAAGCGTAACCGTCAAATGAGAGATAATATTAATAAGGCTGCTAGATTTGTTATTAATTGGTGTCTCCGTAATGATGTTTCTATCATCGTTTTTGGATGGAATCAACGAAAAAAAGACTCTATTAATATTGGTAAAAAAAATAATCAAGAGTTTGTCCAGATTCCCACAGCAAGGCTGAAAAGTCGTATTAGTCAGTTAGCTAAACAATACGGGATTAAATTTGTTGAGACTGAGGAAAGTTACACATCAAAAGCCTCCTTTTTAGACAATGATTTGCTACCTACTTATGGTGAGAAACCCGAAGGGTGGCAACCATCAGGAAAAAGGATGAAAAGAGGTCTTTATCGTGCTGCTAATGGACAGTTAATCAATGCTGATTGTAACGGCTCAGGGAACATAATTAGAAAGGCGATTCAGCGCGGTCTTGGGGGTTTCCCCCATGAGCGACTGAATCAAGACGTAATCACACAGCTAAAAGTATCTTTAGCCAAGGTGACTAGGGCATTGTTGAGTGTGCCACAACGATATCGATTGGATAGGTTGTCTAAATCATATCGTATAACAAGTGAAGAAGCGTCAAGAAGATTGCGCTTCGTAACAACCATTAAGAATCCAGGGTGTTTTAACCCCTGGAGAACTCAAATCCCCTGACAGCCAAGCCTATCAGAGGATGTTTTTGCTTTTATCCCTCTTAAGAGAGACTACTTAACGCTAACTTTAGCACCAGCCTCTTCAAGTTTCTTCTTGATTTCTTCAGCGTCGTCTTTTGCTGTCCCTTCTTTAATGGGCTTAGGAGTCGATTCCACCATATCTTTAGCCTCTTTAAGACCTAAGCCGGTGATACTGCGAACCACCTTAAGAATGGCAATTTTCTTGTCGCCGGGGACTTCTTCGAGAATGACATCAAATTCAGTCTTCTCTTCTTCAGGTTCAGCCGCGGCACCACCAGGGGCAGCCCCACCTGGTGCCATCATCATCATGCCACCGGCGGGAGCCGAGGCACTCACACCAAAGGCTTCTTCAATTTGTTTAACCAACTCAGACGCTTCTAAAAGGGTCAGAGATTTTAGCTTTTCGAGAATTTCATCAGTTGCAGCAGACATAATTTAACTCCTTGAAAATGAATGAAAAAAGTGGATAATTGAACAAACAAGATAGATAGATCGGGGAATGGACTTTAACCATTCCCTTCTCTGTCCGCCATAGCAGCCATAACACGCCCCAAAGAGTTGGGGATGTCGTTGATACCCCGTCCCAAAGAAGAAGGCACTTCTTTGACCCCAACAGCAAGTTTGGTGGCGATAGAATTGATCGCCCCTGCTACTTGGCCAATAAGCTCTTCTTTCGACGGTAAATCAGCGATCGCCTTAACCTGTTGTTCGTTAAGGGCTTGTCCCTGCATAACACCACCGCGAAACTCGGTTTTTTTGGTGTCTTTTTTGAAGGACTGATAAGCCCTAACTGCGCTGCCTACGTCATCTTTGACTAAGACAAAGGCCGATGACCCTTTTAAAAAGTTGGTCATGGGTTCCCATGCTTCGTCACCCGTAACAGCTTGTTCCATAAAGGTGTTTTTTGTCACCTTACAGATAGCTCCACTTGGTCGTAGGCGGTTACGCAGATCGGTAATTTCAGCAACGGATAGGCCTTGATAATCAATGACAATGCCTAATTGTGCCTCGCTCAAAAGCTCTTTGAGATCAGCGATTACCATTGCTTTGTTTTCCCTGGTTCTTCCCATTCTGCTCTCACCTCCTTAATTTTGGGAAAAAAATAAACCCCTAGCAGTTTGCCGGGGCTGAAGTCCAATGCCATCATAAAAATTGTAGGAAAACCTACAATTTCTCCGATGTTTTTTTACTTCAAGCTTCAACCTCGGCAGGATCTTTAAGCAAGTTTTGCCCCTGCTGTCTTCGGTGTACACCAAAGTTTGATTTTTCAGTTGTGGGGGTTAGCTTTCTGAGAGTGTTAAATCCCGTAAAGCACTGATATCGACTTGAATCGAAGGCCCCATTGTAGCAGAAACAAAGATACTACGCCAATAACGACCTTTAGCCCCAGAGGGACGTTGTTTATCGATGGTTTCTTGTAACGCTTTGAGATTGGCTAACAAGTCTTGGGGGGAAAAGGATGCCTTTCCAAACATAACATGAACGATGCCCGTTCGATCAGCCCTAAATTCTAATTTCCCTGCCTTAAATTCATTAATCGCAGTTGCTAAGTCGGCGGTAACGGTTCCTCCTTTGGGTGAGGGCATCAAGCCACGGGGTCCGAGTAAACGCCCTAATTTAGCGACTTTAGGCATCATATCAGGGGTAGCAATTAACACCTCGAAATCCATCATTCCTTTTTGAATTTCGTCAATCAATTCTTCAGAACCCACCACATCGGCTCCTGCATTGCTGGCTTCTTGCACTTTTTCCCCTCTAGCAATAACAGCGACCCTAATTTCTTGTCCTGTTCCTTTGGGCAAAGAAACCGTGGTTCGTAGTTGCTGATCGGTATATTTGGGGTCAATACCAAGACGGATATGAGCTTCTGCTGATTCGTTGAACTTAGCGGTAGCCGTTTCTTTGAGGAGTGTTAAGGCTTCTAGTGGCTCATAAGATCGATCTTGGTCGATTTTTTCTAAGGCTGCTTTGATTCGTTTTGAGAATTTTGTAGGCATTGTTCCTCCTGGGGTAGTAACGAAGCTTGGCTTCTCCCCTCCTGGGTTAATTTAATGGTTAATTAGTCTTTGATGGTCACACCCATATTGCGGGCGGTTCCTTCTACAATGTTCATGGCCGCGTCAATGTCGTTGGCATTGAGGTCGGGCATTTTGGTTTGAGCAATTTCTTTGAGTTGATCGCGGGTAATACTGCCCACTTTATCGTTATTGGGTTGTGCTGATCCTTTTTGAATGCCGGCCGCTTTGCGAATTAACACAGAGGCGGGGGGTGTTTTCAGGACAAAGGTAAAACTACGATCTTCAAAAACGGAAATCTCTACGGGAATGACCATGCCTGCTTGGTCGGAGGTTTTGGCGTTGTATTCTTTACAAAATGCCATGATATTAACCCCATGTTGCCCCAAGGCAGGACCGACGGGGGGGGCGGGGTTGGCCTTTCCTGCAGGAAGGGCGAGTTTAATTAAGGCAACAACTTTCTTGGCCATCGCTAGTTTTGTTTCTCAACTTGATTAAATTCGAGTTCAACTGGAGTATCTCGTCCAAAAATGGAGAGCAATGCCCTAAGTTTGTTCCGTTCAGAACTGACTTCTACCACTTCACCTTCAAAATCTTTGAACGGGCCTGAGAGTACCAGAATTTTGTCTCCCACTGCCATATCAATCTTAACAACGGGTTCTGGTTGTTCTGTTTGCCGAAAGATTCTTTCCACTTCTGAAGGACTGAGGGGAAGAGGTTTAACGTGACCTCGGCCTCGACCATAGGCTCGTTTTTGTTCTGAACCCACAAAGTTGATCACGTTGGGAGTGTTTTTGACCACTAACCAAGCATCATCATCCATGATCATTTTCACTAAAACGTAGCCAGGAAATACTTTTTCTTCTCCTTGCTGACGGCTGCCGTCTTTACGAACTTTAACCGTTGGTGTTTTTGGAATCTGAATCTGTAGGATTCGATCCGCTACGTCTAGGGTTTGAATCCGTTGTTCTAGGTTGTTTTTTACTCGCTTTTCACAACCAGAGGCAACTTGAACAGCATACCAACGAGGAACGAGTTTTGGCTTTTCTAGCTGTTGTTCTGGTTCAGATGTGTGATCGTGAGCATAACTCATTAAAATACCTTCCCTGATCCCCATGTGAAGAGGTTATCTACAAGATAAATAACAGTAGCCACTAGGCTGACCATTAAAATGACTGCGGCTGATTCGCTTAACAGTTGCTGTCTTGAGGGCCAAACGACTTTGGCCAGTTCTTCTTTGGTTTCAACCACAAAGTTATTTACTTTGGTGTCGCCTTTTGCTTGTTTTGTATCTTTTTTAGAGCCTTCTTTTCTAACCACGGTGATCTTGTCTCAACTTAAAATGACAGTGTTTTTTTATTCCACTGGATTTTTTGTTTATAGTTGGGGTACTCTATCCAGTTGAACCTCGACCTACCAGTATAACTTACAATATGTTTGTTTTGTTACTGATCAGTCTTGGGTTTATCTTATGTTTGCCAATCGGAGCGGCGGGATTTGAACCCACGACCCCTACTACCCCAAAGTAGTGCGCTACCAAGCTGCGCTACGCCCCGAATATTCACAGATTCCTATTATACACCCATTATCTCAAAAAGATCAAGTTAAAAGGTTTTTAATTTTTGCAGTTCTTGAAATAACTCATTCACAACCTCTGCTGGCCAATTCCCTTCACAGCGACGACCTTGATTGATAATCACTCTTAAGGAATAAGCATGGGGAAATCCCTCTACTTCTAGCCACAGTAGATCACTTTCGGCTTCACAAGCAATTCTCTCTTCATCCATTAACTCCTCAGTCATCACTGTCATGGTGGTGGCTAACTGTGCAAAAAGACGACAAAAATCAGCAAATTCGGCTTTAGTTAACTCTATTGCCCAGTCTTCTCCACCAATTAATCCAGGATAGGCAATTGCTTCATGATCCCATCCTAATCGCCAACCTTTTCCTTTTTTTAGTATGCGATCGCTCATTATTATGGAAACAACAACTCAGCATCCCCAGGTTGAGAAAGATTAGGGGTTGAAGGAGAGGACTGCTCTGGTTTTTCTTCTGTTTGATTAGGGACAGGTGGATTGGTGGTTTGTTGGGGTTTCGGATTATAAATCTTAACTAAGACATCCACTAACTGTTGACGTTGACGACGACTCAGTTGACGAATCACTTCAATATCCTGTGCTAAAGGACTGGTTCGTAAGGTTGATCCTGGATAATTAGATTCCCGGATGGATTGATTCACCCCTAAATAATCTGCCAGGGTTACTTTCCAATCTAAACGATATTGGGGAGAACGTCGTTTAAAATCCTTGTGATAGCGAATAAAACGACTCATCAAAGTATGTGTCGGCTCAATTTCCCCAGTTTCAGCATTTCGGTATTGATTTTCTTGGGGAAGATTGGGTAATTCCTGATAAACAATCTCTGCTGCTTTTTCAGGACGAAAGTTTTGGGCCTTCAATGTTTTCAAACCCCAATTTGTTATGGAATTTACTTCCAATTGTGTTATTCCCCAAGTTAAACTGACACTGATCAGGAAAACTCCTAACCATTTTTGCTGTTTCTTGGATAGTATTCTTGTTTTCCTGGTCATTGACTTACTATTCCTTCTATAGGGTGGGACTTAGCCCGACATTTAAGCTAAACGTCACTAATGATTTCTGGTTGACTTAATTCGTCAGACATTTCAATAATGGCACGAACCGCCGGTTTCATGTTAGGGTCATCAAGACTATCAAACTCTTCATAACGACGACGTTTCGCTCTTGTAGCTACTTGTACTGTAATACGATAACGATTAGAGGCATTATCTAGCAACTCCTGAGCGCGGTACATGACTTGAGACGAATCAAAGGTATGTTTTTTTTGCATCATTATGACCCTTGTTTACAGTAATTTGGGGTAAACCCCTATTATACTCAATCCGCTTTAGATAGTAGACAATCATCTTGATAAGCAGAGGAAGAAAGAATATGACTCTACGATGATAAGCCAGCCTGCTATCATAACATTATTTTTCAGAGATGTTCAATCATTAAGATAAGAAAACAGAACCGAGAAAAGAAGCTTTTCTCGGTTCTGTGTATTCATCCCAATCTAGCAATCTAGGGTAGGTTCCTTACCCAAAAACTCCGCTATGCTTCGTTAATGGGGGATTTCCCTAGGCTAAATTAGTTAAACAATAGTGTTGACAGGATTAACATAACCACTGATATCACTATCAAAAACATCGCCAGCTTCTACAGTAGCGACATTTTCGTAAATACCATCACCCTTCTCGATTAACTCAATGTAATCAACACGAGCATATTCGTGACCATCTACAGTACCAGTGAAACTCAGGTGATCTCCGTATTTTAAGGAGAGATGTTCCACCGTGTGAGTGGTAAAGGAGTGATCATCAGCTACATGAGATCCTAAGTTTTTGTCAAAAGTCCAGTGGTCAACAGTGTGTCCATTGAGTTTAAAGTCCATAGTGGCATAACCATCGTTTTCATCGTAATGACCAATGAGGACATCATAATTACCATCTTTCCCATAAAACTTGGTGGAAGCAGTTCCCTCATGACCATGAACTCTGATCAAGTCATCACCAGAAGCATAACTATTATGTTCTCTGACATAGCCATTGGAATAACCACCATCATCATCATCATCACCACCAACATAAACCATGCTCAAGTGCATATCTTCGGCTTCGATGCGAATCTTATGGGAAGTGGATAAATCCTCAACCGTCAGAGTTTTGGCATACTTCCAAGTTTCACCAGCATCTAAAGAGTTGTTTTCGTTAACATCTCCGACATTAAAGTGTCCATCAAGCACTTGATAAGGATTAAAGTCATCATGGGTATCATCGGCCGTTCCGTTGTCGTCGGTAACAATGACATCATGAGCGTCGAAAGCCACATTACCAGTATTGGTGACATGATAAGTAAAGGTCACATGATCCCCAGGAACTAATTCAGGATACTCATCAGGACCACTCGCATCAATGCCATTGACGAACTTTTCAATGTCAATGCCAGGTTCTGGAGTTGGGTTAGTGTAATGACTGAGATCATAATCTTTAGCTTCAAGAGCATGAACAGTCCCTACATTCTGGTAAATACCTCCTTCAACCCCTTGTACTTCTAACTTTTTGATCTTAAAGCGATCGTCAGGGTGTGCATCAGAAGTTGAAGCAGCAATAACTAAGATGTTACCAACGACTTCACCATTGTTGATATCAGCCCAGCGTGCATAAGAACTATGAGTATTATTGTCTTCGGTAAATTCCAGACTGTCGAGGAAAGCATCACTCAAACTATTGTGGTTATCAAAAGCATCATCTACAGTACCCACCCAATAGGTGATATCGCTGTCTTTACCCACAGAAGCTAAGAAAGTGCGATCAACAACAACATTTTCAGAAAATTCAAAGAGGACATAGTTATCTAGGTAGACATTATCCACACGATGCAGTCCATTGCTACCATCTCCTTCTACGTTATCGGTTACCCCTAAACCAGTGGAGAAACTACCTAAAAAGGCTTCTTCCCAGGTTCCGTGGGCATCACGGCTGAAAGCACTGGTTTTAACGGAGATATCATCGGCACTAAAGGTGCGAATGTTGCCATTGGGTCCATCTAAATGACTGTTACCGGTTAAATAGAAGGTGGTGGTTTCTCCGGCTGAACCCATCAAGTTTTGAGCGACCCCTGTTTGCTCGTAAATCCAGGTTTCACCAGCAGCTAAGGTGTTATCGCCATCTCCTTGATCAACGATATTGGTGATGAGTCCTTCTTGATCATCCTTAACCACAACATCATTTATATCAAAGGCCACATTACCTGTGTTGGTCACTTCATAAGTCCAGGTAACGGTATCACCAACAGCGATGACGGCAGCAGCATCTGGGGTGTCAGCATCAACTCCATTGGTAAATTTCTCAATGTCAATGCCAGGATCTCGATCGATATTGATGTAGTGAGAATGATCGCTGTCGGTAACATCACCAGCAACCACTGTTCCGATGTTTTTATAGATACCATCACCGATGCTGTCAAAATCTAAGCCAGAAATAGCACCACTACCAACCAGGTGAACTTCTATCTTGACAACATCACTGTCATTGATATTTAAAGTTTGGAGACTACCATCACCAGGGGCAGGAATCGAAGTAGTGGATATATTTCCATCAGCATCAGTGGTTAAGACTTTGCCCCCTGTTTCCTCGATATCTACGAAGTTAATAGAGTTAACTTCGACTGAATTATCTAACTTAAAGGTAATTACACCGCCACCAGCATTATCATCGGGATCGGAACTATCTCCATCTTCAGAAATAATTAAGATGTTGCCTTCACTCTTGGTTGCTAAATCAAAATCGCCACCAGTGGGGTTAGCACTATCAAAGATCATCGCACCGAATTTAGTTGCAGAAATCGTTACACCTAAATTCTGGTATTCATCATCAATAATGGTACCTGCAGGTAAAGCATTACCAAGACCATCGGTTTCAAAATCAATAACGGTGTTAGTAACAGTAAACAAATCTTGGGCGATTCCTGTTTGCTCGTAAACCCAGGTTTCACCAGCAGCTAAGGTACTATCGCCATCTCCTTGATCAATGATGTTGCTGATGATTCCTTCTTGGTCATCTATTACCTTAATTTCACTTTCGTCAAAGGCAACTTCACCGGTGTTGGTTACTTCATAAGTCCAAGTAACGGTATCACCTGCAAGGATTTCTGCTGCTGCATCTGGGGTGTCAGCATCAACTCCATTGGTGAACTTCTCAATGTCAATGCCTTGAACAAGTTTAATATAACCAAAGTCTTGCTCCAGGTTGCTACCACCATCGGCAAGTTCAAGCATGGACATTCCATCGTTACCACCGTCTGCATCAAAGGTTTGCTTAAGTCCGGCAGGAACGGTAGCTCCATCTACCATGACGGTGTAGTTTCCACCGAGGAGATTTTCAAAGAGATAGTCTCCATCTCCAGAGGTAACATCGGTAGCGATGACTTCTCCTGTGGTTTTATCAATCAATTTGACGATAACGTCATTAATACCGACTTCACCCTCATCTTGAACGCCGTCGCCGT
>JBFRWG010000105.1:0-55815 GCA_051439445.1 Crocosphaera sp. | reverse complement strand
TAACTGACATTTTTTTATGATTTTTTCATCTTCCACAAAGCAAATATTTTCAATAATAACTTCAAAAAAATCTTCCGATTTTATCTTGTTGAGTAATTCCTGTAACTCTCCAGACGTGAATAAAGTTTCTAGTTGTTTAAGTCCTTGATCACTTCCATTTAAAATAAAGTTAGAACTAGATTGATCTATATAATCTACTTGGATAGAATGATCTTCACTGAGTTCTTTTAATACAGATATAATTTGATCAAAGTTATGAAAATTAATCTCATCTATTGAGCTTTTAAAAGAAAGTTCTAATCTTCTTTTGTTTTGTATTAGATGACGATTATAATCAATATAACTCTTCCCAAAAAGATTATGATTTTTTACTGAATAATTGTCATTATACATTTGGTTTCTTGGAAAAATTATAAACTAAAATCTTGATTTAATCTTTTGTTTTAGATACCAACAGTATCTTTATTGATTATTTGATTAAAATCAACCCTTAAAAAGAACAGAAGGTAATGACCAAAAAGCTTGTGGATAAAAATAATTGGTTAATTATACCAAATCTGCTTGACAAAGTAGAGTGACAAGTTAAAACAATGAACAGTATTCACTTATTCTTTTACTCTACTAGCATAAGGAGATTTGATATTATGTACTATTTTTCAGATGATTACCATAAGTGTTTTTAAAGATAAAAGACTAGCGTACTAAATAATTAGCAGAATTACAGAGATTTTTACACAAGAAAAACTAGGGGACAATTGCAGTAGAAAACCGATGATTATTTTAAAGAATATCCCTTGAAAATTTTCTTTAAAGTGTGAACCGATTTTACCATTAAACAACTCAAAAGAATTATTGATTTTTGTAAAGTTTTTCTGAGTGAGTACAAGTCTAGCCATCTAGTAGCAAAAATTAAATGTTCAAATGTTCAACAGACCCAGAAGAAATATCTTAATAGTTTTGTTCTCATCTGTTTGAGGTAATATAGCCAGATGGCTGGCAAAATCAATGTTAGCAACTTGACGATAGGATGAAGAAACTGGACGAATAGTTGATAAAGGAATATCACTTAAAATCGGTAGTCCAGCAACAGGAATACCATATTGTTCTTCAGTTTGAGTTTTAAGTAAAATAAGAAAATCATGGGAATGAGAGACTGTTGAAACCCTTGCATCTTCAAGCTTCTTGGAGTCTTGAACAGAAAACCCTTCCGATAGATCCACAGTGGTGACATTATCTGAACCCAGATCAGTCATACCAAGACCAGTCCCCATGGCCCAGTTAATGGGAGGACAAGGGATCACCTTAAGCACACCCTCAACAGGAACACCAAAAAGATAGTCTTTGTGATCTGGTAAAGAAGGTGCTGAAACGCTAAAAACGAGAACCCGTAAAGTATCTAGGTTAGTGGCAGTGTGAGATAATTTTTGAAGTTGAAGGGTCTGATGGATCATAGTAATTATGTCTTGATTACAGTGAACTTTCTTTGTCTTTAACTACTTAAGAGTTACGAGAGATGGATTGGGGGTAATCAGTTCGGTCATGGTTTCTAATAGTTCTGGGGGAGAGCAAGGTTTAGTAAAGTAACCTTTTGCGCCTAACGCTAAAGCTAACTGACGATGTTTTTTGCCACTGCGAGTTGTCAGCATAATCACAGGAATCTCAGAAAAGTGGGGTTCTTGTTTCCAGTGACTCAAAAACTCAAAACCATTCATATAGGGCATTTCTATATCACAAATGATTAACTTGATCTCTCGATGCTGATTTAACTGAGCTAGTGCTTCTTGACCATTTCCTGCTTGCAATACCTGATAACCAGCTTTTTCTAGCATTTGGAGTAAAGTTTGTCTTTGCACCACCGAATCATCCACCACCAACACCGGAACAGAGTTGACAGAAAGACTTAGTTGTTCGGGGTTGACACTTAAATTGTTCTGTTGTGCAATCGCTGTAATAGGCGATCGCTCACTTGCTTGTTGAGGAAATAAAGGATTGGTTTTTCGAGGTTGAGAAATTAAAGTCATGGGTTCAACGACCAAAGTTAGTCCTCCATTACCTAAGACACTGTAACCCTGAATATAACTGGGCAAGCTTAGACTATCACCCAAAGATTTAATCACCAGTTCTTGTTCAACTAAAATCTGATCCACTTGTAAACACAGACGTTGCTGATTATGGTTTAACATCAGTAGGGGTTTGACTGAGTTTTTAGACTTGAGGGGAAAAAGACTATCTGAATTATTGCCCTTGTGGAAAGTAGGATACTGATAATTAACCAAATCAGCTAAAGGATAGATAGGAATGAGTTCTTGCTTGGACTCTTGACTCCAAGATAAGAACATTTGCTGTTGGTGTTGAATCTGTTCAGGAGAGGGTAATAAAACTTGCTCGATCGCTTCGGCCAGCAAAGCATAGGTTATACCGGCTGACTCACAAACTAATAGACGAGCAGTGGTAAAACTCAGGGGTAATTTTAGGACAAAAGTAGTCCCCTCTCCCTTATTTGATTTAATAGAGACTGATCCTTGCCAAGTCTGGAACTGAGAACGAACCACATCTAAACCGATCCCTCGTCCTGATAACTGGCTAATTTTTTCTGTTGTGGAAAACCCTGGTTCAAATAAGAGGTTCCCTAATTGATCGTCTGAGAGATTAGCTACTTGTTCTGGGGTTAATAAGTGTTTTTCAATGGCTGATTGGCGAATTCGCTCCCAGTTTAATCCTTGTCCATCATCCCTAATTTCTATGGTAATATTATTCCCTTGATGATAGGCTTCAATGGTAATTTGTCCTGTTTCGGGTTTACCTTGTTGACGACGGATTTCTACTGATTCTAGTCCATGATCGTAAGCATTACGAATAAGATGCAGTAGGGGTTCATAAAGTTTCTCTACAAATACTTTATCAATGAGTACCTCCGAGCCAATAAGATTCAGTTGTGCTGGTTTTTGATGAGCAGCTATCATCTGTTGTAGAAGTCGAGGAAATCGATTGAATACTGTTGCTAAGGGGACCATTCGAGCTTCGAGTAAATCATCTTGAGCTTGAGATAATAATTGTTGACGCTTTCCTCGATTAAAGCGAAAACTTTGGGCTAGACTGTCTAGACTTTCAATCTGTTCTCCTAGTCCCATCATTTGCTCTGTTAACTGTTGCAGTAGAAGATGCAGATCACTATAAACATCCATTTCCAAAACATCAAATTCTGATTCCATATCAGTTAAGGAAGTGGAGAGCATAAAGGGGTCTCTGGCATTTTTTGTCTTTTTATGCTGGCTCTTTTTACTGTTAGGAAGAAGTAGATTTTTATCTGACCAGTCACGAAGTTGGTTAAGCTGTTGCTGAGAGAGGAAAAACTGTTTCAAGGTCTGTTGAGTAAGACGATGAATTTTTTCTGATTGTAAGTGTTGTTGATTTTCGCTGATTAGTAATTCTCCAATAGTATGACTAAGACTATCAACTTGTTTAACGGCTACTCTAATACTCGGAACTGCTTGTTTTGATTTAATTTTAGGCTGAGAAACTTGTTTGTTTTTTTCAGGTGAAATAATTGGCGGTTGTTTTATAGATGTTTCCTCATTTTCTGTACATATTGATTGTAAAATTTTTTTAATTGGAGAAATTTTTTCTGAAGAATTATTTTGATGACCTTCAAATAGATCGCTATCTAGATAAGATTGATGTTGGGTTTTTTTGATATCATTTTTTTCTTGTATTCCTGAAATATCAACAGATTTTTCATCGCTAGAATTATCAAAAATATTCAACAATTCTTCAGTTACTTCATGACTATAATTATTAGATTGGTCATAATTTTTTAAATTATCAATAGAGTTTTCATCGATAGAATTATCAAGAATATTCAATGATTCTTCAGTTATTTTATGAGTAGAGTTATTAGATTTATCATTATTTTCTAAAATATCAACAGAGTTTTCATCGATAGAATTATCAAGAATATTCAATAATTCTTCAGTTACTTCATGACTAGAGTTGTTGAATTGATCATGATTTTTTGCTTCATCCAAAGACATATCATTTGGAATATCAGTTACAGAAAAAGATTCAGCCCAATGACGTAATTGATCGCAGAGACTACCCCCTTGATTGCGCTCACCAGCGAAGACAGCAGTATAAGATTGTTTAAAATTTTCCAAGGCTATTGGAGCAATAGTTAGAACCTGATCCTTATGGTGTTCTATTGCTATTTTAGTTGCCTTAGCTATTTCCACTAATCCTGGAAGATCATAAGATACTCCTAACTCTTGGAAAAAATCAGCTTTACTATTAAGAACCGTATAAACTTCTTCTGAGTTTTGAGTAGCGATCGCCGTTTCTAATTGTTGTAAATCTTGGGGAACACTATCAGCAAAAATTAAGCCAACTACATCAAACCCAAGTTCTTCAGAAGTGGGTAAAGGAGTTTCACGACCGAAGAAATCACCCAATTTAGTTTGTAGTTTAGCAAAAACCTCAGCCGTGCGATCGAGGATTTCTTCCTCATCATAGGGGAGATTAGACAGAATTGCATTTAAGGGGATTTTGAGACAATCGTAACCTTCAATCAGTAAAAAAGAAAGCTCAGGATCAATTTCTAGTTCAGAAGGATATAAAGCTTGAAAAACATCTTCTAAGTGATGGGCAATCGTTTCGAGGGTTGTTAATTGATAATTGGCAGCACTACCTTTTATGGTGTGTGCGCTTCTCATAAGGGTATGAACTTTATCAACAGTTTTTTCCTCCAACAACTCCAGCAGATTCTGTTCAATGGTTTGCAGCAGTTCTGATGATTCATCCCGGAAATACTGTTCTATAGAATCAATAGTCATAAGAATTAAGAATTAAGAATTAAGAAGGTCGAATGGAGAATGGAGAATGGATAATGGATAATGGAGTATGGGGAATTAAGAATGGGGAAGGTCGAATTTAGAATAAAGAAACATAAAAATTCTAAATTCTAAATTCGCGCATTCTAAATTAATCCACCTTAAACTGACGGATATTGGTTTGTAATTCAGATGAGGTCTCTTCAAGTTCTTTAAACGAATCAGAAATTTGAGCCGTTTCTTGGGAAGTCTCCTCAGAGATAGCTGAAACATTGGCCATCACTTCGGTAACAATTTGGAATTGCTGAGTTTGATTGGCAGACGTTTGAGTAATTTCGGCTACCAATTCCTTAATATTGTTCGTCCCACTCACAATCTCACTCAGACTCTGCTGTGTTTCGCGAACAAGATTAGTTCCATTAACCACTTGAGCGAGTCCTATTTCCATCGCTTCGGTTACATCATTGGTTCCTGTGCGGATTTCATCCACTAAACGACTAATTTCCGTTGTCGCATTAGCAGATTGATGGGCAAGAGAACGCACTTCATCAGCAACCACACTAAACCCTTTACCCGCTTCACCTGCGCGAGTCGCTTCAATAGACGCATTAAGAGCCAGTAAATTGGTTTGAGTGGCAAAATTTTCGATCAGGTTAACGACCTTAGTAATCTTTTGGAAGGTTTCTCCCAGACGTTTAATCTTTTTAGCAGTATCAGAAACAGTAGAGCGAATCTCTAAAATTTCATCCACCGTTTTTTCCATCAAAGAATCACCAGACTGAACCGTTCGATTGGTTTCCTCAACCGTCTGTTCCACCTTTTTTGCACAAGCGGCCACATCTTCTGTAGAAGACACCATTAACTCCAACTGCATTAAAGCTTGTTTTAGTTGGTCAACCTGCATTTGTGCTTTTTCAGACAGTTGAGTTACCAAGTTACTATTTAAGTTAGAGGTATCATTCACCTTGGAAGCAGATACCTGAACCTGTCGAACTAACTCTCGCATACTTTGGATAGTGGTATTGTAACCATCAGCGATGGTTCCAATTTCATCTTCAGAGAGGGGAGCGCGAACAGTAAGATCCCCACTGAACGAAGGTTCTAGGGCCAGAAGCACTTTTAAGGCTCCCTTTTGTAAGCTTTCCCTTTGGTTCCGTTCCTTTTCTACTAACTCAGAGAGTTGTTCTTCTTGGGAACGTAATTGGGTCAAATAGTCACCCACCTTGAGGGTAGCACCGACATTGATAGCAACCTGTTCAAGAATTGCTTGTTCAGAATTTTCCCATTGACGAGGGCGATCGTTTTGATAAACCCCTAACAGTCCCCAGAGTTGTTCTCCGTTAAAGATAGGAACTAATAGATAAGCTTTCGTTTGACTTTGCTCTAGAAGAGAGAAGGGGAAATCATGCTCTTCAGTTTGATAAATATCATTAACTTGTAAGCTTTCTCGGCGAAGATAACGGCCCCCAAGGTTTTCTTTAATCTGACTGTCTTTAACCTCAGCTAATTCTCTGCCAACTAATTTTGGCCAGTGACTACCCACCGATTCAATAATAAATTTTCCTGACCAGTCAGCAGCAAAGCGATAAATGGCAACCCGATCCACTTTAAGAACTTGTCGTAGTTCTTTGACAGCAAATTCCATTAATTTTGTGGAGTTGTTATTTTTCTGCATTAATCCAGCAAAACGACCCATCAAACGGGATGAGAACTGTACTATGGCACTTTCGCGTTGGGCCCGTTCTTTTAATTCTTCATTATTGTTTTGAACTTGCTCAAGAAGTTCTGCTTGTTCAATGGCAATTCCCAGTTGAGGGGCAATTTTCAACATCAAATTGAGTTCACTGGTTTTCCATTGTCGTGTCCCAGAATTCTGATAAACAGCTAATAAACCCCAAAGTTTATTATTTTGGAAAATGGGAACAATCATATAAGCTTTGGCCTGACATTTTTCCAAGGAGCGCACATAACAAGCAGAAAACCCTTCACTATAGATATCATTAACCAGATGAAATTTTTTGCCGCGGTTATAGTCTCCCCCCTGAGTATTAATAAAATAGCTGTCTTGATCCAGAGGAGAAGTCGCTTGCATATATCTGAGGGTACATTTTTCATCGGCGTTTATTTCTTTGCTACCCAGGGTGTCGTCGGTTTCTTGAAGTTCCATCAGTGATACCCATTCCGATCCAGCAGACTCACTGACGACTGTTCCGGTCCAATCAGCATGAAAACGATAAACAATGGCTCGATCTACTTGCAGCAGGTTCCGAACTTGTTGGGTTGTACTACCAAAAATGTCTTGAAGTTTCAGAGAACTATTAATGCGTTGCACAATATTAGCGATCGCTTCTTCTTGTTGTGCTTGAGCTTGCAACTCGTCTAAATACTGTTTTTGTTGAATAACGCTGCTGATTTGTTGAACCATTCGTTGCAGAAATTCCAGGTCTTCTTCTTTCCAGAGACGACTCTGAGATTGATAGAGATTGATAATACCCCAAAGTTTCTGATCAACAAAAATGGGCATTCTGACGAAAGCCTTAACCTCTAATCTTTCTAAGACTTCCATCAGACGTTCTTCTAACCCGGATTCGCTGAGATCATTAACGATACAAGCTTGACCATTTTGATAGCTTCCTCCTTCACTTTTTTGTAGGTAAGGATAGGGGTTTTGGCTAAAAGTGGTTTGAAAACAAGACGCTTGCAGGGTTTTGAACTCCTGATCAAAGGGAGCTTCTACCACATTCTTACCACTCCAGTCAGCATTAAAACGATAGATGCTACTTCTGTCAACCTCTAATAATTTACGGGTTTCTTGAGCGGCAATCTCTAAGGCATTTTCCACAGACAAAGCTTTTTGCATTCGTGCTACCATCTGAGCAACACTTCGTTGACGAAACACCGTTTTGTTCAGTTGGGCAAATTGTTGATTTTGTTGAATCCCAATGCCGATTTGTAAACCCAGTTGTCTAAGTAGATCAACCTCTTCTTTTTGCCATTTACGACAAGAGGAATTTTGATAAACAGCGAGTAACCCCCAAAGCTTTTTATCGGCCACCATATCGCCAATAAAAATGGGAGCGATCGCATAGGCCCTAGCTTCAAATTGTTCGAGTAAAGCGATATGACAAGCTTGATGTCCTACGGCATAAATATCATCTACGGCAAAACATTCACCATGTTTATAACGTCCCCCTTGATTTTCTTGCAGGAAGGTGTCCTTAACCACCAAAATGGTATCAATCAGTTTTGACCAACCCGCACCCACTGACTCAGCAACAAATCTGCCCCCCCAATCTTCATCAAAACGATAAACCCCTAGGCGATCGGCTTGCAATAATTTTCTGCCTTCATAAGTGGCAATTTGGAAAATTCTCTCATCTTCTTTGGCATTACGAATCTGCTCAAGCATTTTCCCTAATGCTTTTTCTCGCTTGACGGCCTTATCTCGTTGTTGTTCTTGAAATTGACTATTACGGATAAAGGCCGTTTGTTGCAGGGGAATGCGAAATTGAGCCGCAGCATTGAGCATTAGTCTTAATTCTGATTCTTGCCAATTACGAGGGGTGGCATTTTGATAAGCACCTAAGACTCCTAAAAGCTGGTCATTGTATTTGATGGGAACCACAATATAAGCTTTGGCTTCTAAGGCTTGGATAGCTTCCATGAAACAAAGGGCAAACCCTTTGGTAGAGATATCATTGACAACGTAGTAAGGTTTGCAGTTGTCTTCGGTTAAATTGTAATCGAGATCAAAGGATGACCCTGCTTTTGACCAACGAGCATCCACTGACTCAGCCAAAACTTCACCACTGCCATCAGCATTAAACCCATAGACCAAGACCCGATCTGCTTGTAGGGATTTGCGGATTTGATTGAGGCCTTCTTCCATTTTCTGTTGTGCTTGCTGGTTAATATCGTTCAACCAGTTGGCACTGTTGAGTTCACAGTTACGAATAGAAAGAGAACTAACGTCTCGATAGTTGGCTTCTAAGGTAGCCAGATGATTTTCCTTATCTTGTTTGTTCTCTTGATGGGAAAAATGGTCTGCATTCATGGTTAATTGCTCAGGGTTGTTGACCTTGTTGTGAGAATGACTATTTTGTTCTTCTTCGAGTTGTCCTTGAAGAAGTCCATTATCGTGAAGATGCCCATTTTGCTCTTCTTGCAGTTGTCCCTTGAGAAGCACATGATCCTGAGGATGGCTATTGTCTGCTTCATTAGATTGTTGATTAGAAGAGTCGAAAATCCAGTTTAATACCATGTTTCTTTTAATCCTTATTTATTAAATGGTTTGCATAATAGAATCAATATCTAGTACCACCCAAGTTTTCCCTGAAGCGTTAACAGAATAACCCTGAGCTAAAGAACACAGTTCCTGAGAAAACATTCCTTCGGGAATGGGCAGACACTCTTGGGGGTTGAATATTTCAACCGTCTTGATCTCCTCAATCAATAACCCGATGGTTTCACCCTTCCACTGAACCAACAGAACCATTCCAGACTCAGCAATGGTTTCTCTCTCACACCAATGACAAGCCCCCCATAAACTGCCTAAATCTACGATCCAGGTGGCTTTTCCTCGCCAATTAATAATCCCCAATAGGGATCGAGCCATCTCTGGTACGGGCAGGATCTTTGGGACTGCTAGGGGGCACACCTCTTGTAAGGCTCCCAAAGGAAGTAAACCATCAGTGGTTGCATTGAGGGGAAACCGTAAAAATTTTTCAGCGTCTTCTGGTTCATTAAATTGATGATTAATCTCAAAGATCGAGACACTTTGGGCGACTTGTACCACTTTGTTTCTCCTTAACCGATTAATTGATTAATGGTTTGCGTAAACGTCTCTTCATTGACGGGTTTTGTTAAGTAAGCATCGGCCCCACTCATACTGGCCCAAGTTTTATCGATCTCCTTGTTTTTGGTAGAACACATCACCACTGGAATTTTTTTGGTCATGGGATCGGCTTTGAGCTTACGACAGAGTTCAAAGCCACTTTCTCCAGGTAAAATGACATCCAAAACAATCAAACGGGGTTTTTCTTGTTTGAGTCTCAGTTCCGCTTCTTCCCCACTGGTAACGCCTAAGACGGATAATCCTTGCTTTTGTAAGTAACCGATTAACTGTTTGGCATCAACTCGATTATCTTCAACTAAAAGAATCTGACTCATGTTGATTCCCCCTGGATCGATTGTGTTAAATGCTTGTTCAATACTTTGACCAATTCCGGAATTTTCACCGGTTTAGATAAAAAATCGTTGGCCCCGACCATTTTGGCTCTCATGCGATCGACTAAACCATCTTTTCCTGTCAAAATGACTACGGGGACATTTTTGAGGCTGGGGGTTTTTCGCAGTTGGGTACAAACCTCATAGCCATTGGTTATGGGCATGACTAGGTCCAAAAAAATCAGATCCGGTTTATTTTTTAAAAAGGAGGGAAGTGCTTTTAATGGTTCTTCAATGCCAACAAAACGAAAACCTTGTGTGGTGATTATTCTCCCTAAAGCTCGACAAACTCCAGGACTATCATCCACACAAGCGATTAGGGTTTTCTTCTTGTTTAGCACCCCATCACAAAAAAGAGGACTTTTCTGATTTCTGGGGACCTGAGAAAAGTTGATGGTTTTTAGCTTGACTAAGGGGAGCAGAAACAGCATCACGGTATCCCTCTCTAAACCCGTTTTCAGTGCTAAACTTCGCACATTCTGCATTCCATCCATGAGGGAAAGCATTGATAACTCACTTTCAGACAAACTCTCATGAGCAATGAGTTCTGGCTGTTGAATAACAGGAAATAGATTAGGTGAATAACTGCCTAACCCCTTATTTTGCCATTGTTGCCAAGTTTGTAGGGTTTGTTTGAGGGTTGGTATGGCCTCGATCATGGGTAAGCTCAAGGTATGATTGTTACTCGAATCATCGGCCATAACCTCGTAGGACAAGCGATTACCACTTATTTGACTAGATTGGATTAAATCAAAGAAAATCTCACCGGTAACACTTAACATCAATTCAGTTAACTGTTGCGGTTGAACCAAACCTTGATGGAGAAGTTGAACTAAGATGCGACATCGATCTTCTGTATTTTGTGTTGCAGCTATCTCTTTTAAACGAGAGGCTTTCAATTCAGGGATAAATAACCCTAAATGTCTTTGCCATCGTTCTTGTGAGTTTGTCCCACCATCAGACCAACTTAAACGTCCTAAACGTAACCATAAGATCCAGTTTTGATTATTGCCTATTGTGATCTGCAAGCTCCCACTAAATTTAAGGTTTGTGAGTTCTTGTAACTTAACCAACAACTCTTTTAACCCTACGTGTGTCTGTTTGATGGTTGTTTCAACCTTTGACATGATTTAGTTTCGGTTTAGCTTGGTGTGTAACATTAATATTCCCTAAATGCCACAAAAAATTAACAACCTGAGTTCGGTGTTAGGAGTTCGGGGTTCAGACTTATAATTTTTTAACGAGAGAATGAGGGTTTGAGACTTCTAACAACGGCTGAATTGTCCATAAGTACCTCGACAAAAATAAACGTTACTGGTGTTGGTTAAGCAGGGGGGCAGAGGAAGCAGGAGATTAACAAAACCTGAAAGTCTTTGCCAGCCTACTTTTAACTTTTGACTTTTGCCTTTTACCTTTCGCGTAGCGGTATATACCCCGGTTTCAAATATGACATTTAAGATAGAATAAGCAAGAACGACCAATTGCAAAGACCTGAACACAAGTGAAGTTTAGTAATTATGTATGAACCTAATCAGTTAACAGAAATTGTTTATGTTTGCAGCCCAAATCAATATGAAAATATGTTGTTTACTTCTCTTCGCAGTCTGTTGAAGTCTAATTCGAGTTTTGACAAACTTACGATTTTTTGTGTGGGAAAAAAACCAAAGGTCTGGGAAGTTCTAGACAGTAGAATTCAAGTGGTTGAAGTGGAGCCTTTGAGAGAAGATGATTTTCTAATTAATAAAACCTATGCTCTAACAAGTGAGGCAGAAAGGGTAATATTTATTGATTCAGATACATTGATTATTAATGCTATTGATTCTGTTTATGAGAATGTTTCGGAAGATTTTTTAGGGAAGCCGGCATCACACTATTTCAAAGAAGATAATCGTTCTCAATGGCAAACCTTATTAAAACAGAACAACTATCGGGATATCCCCTATTTTAATTCTGGTTTTTTTATCTTTCAAAATTCGTCTCATCAACGCATTTTCAAGACCTGGAGAGATTGGAATCATAAACTATTATCTGAGGAATCAATTCCTAAAAATTTTCATGATAAGCGTTCAATGGCAGAACAAATGGCGTTATCTTTATCACTGGCTGAATCTTCTCTGACTTATAAGTGTATGGAAGATTATGAACATATGTTTGTCTGGTTAAAAAATCAAAAGATTTACTCAGAGAAAGGAGTCGTATTGCATACAGGTTCTAAAGCTTTCTTTAAACATATTCCTTCGTTAGAAATAGAACTCGGCCTTATTTGGGATAATTTACCACAGTTCAAATACTATCCTAATCGTATTCATTATCATCGATGGAAAGTAACCCTTGAAGAAGTCTACAAGCGAATTTTTAAGAATAAAAAATCCCTGTTTACTCTTCGCTAATCCAGCAATTTATATGTGATTACAGGAGGAAGAAGAGAAAATTACTCTATATTGTCCTTCAATTTTATTGCGAGTTTCTTTATTATTACTCAGATAATTATTTTACAATTTAATCAATAAATTTTCTGTAGGGTGGGCAAATAGGTTAACTTATTTCAAAAACTCAGATATTCAGAACTGCTACTGTAGCACAACAGTGAAACAAAGATTATCCCTATTTTTCTTTAATCTGTACAGATCGATTTAACCAATTCATACCAGAGGAAATAATCAGATTAAAAATGAGATAAGTTGTCATCACCACTAACAACATTTGAATAGATTTTCCCGTTTGATTAGAAATGGTGTTAGAGACAGCATAAATATCGTTGTAACCAATGGCGATCGCTAAACTAGAGTTCTTTGCTAGGTTCAAAAATTCGCTGGTTAAAGGGGGTATCATCACTCGTAATGCTTGGGGAAAAATCACTAGACGCATCACTAATGTTCCCTTTAATCCTAAGGCTTTAGCTGCTTCCCATTGTCCCTTAGAAACTGATTGTATACCAGCCCTGACCACTTCGGCAATAAAAGCTGCTGTATAGATGGTTAATCCTGTTAATAAGGTAGCAAATTCAGGAGAAAGGCTTAAACCTCCTTGAATGCGTTGAATTTCGGCATCATAGTTAGGAAATTGCCAATCTAAACCAAAAATAATCATCAATATCAAGATAATACCGATGACACCATAAAAAAGATTATAAATGTTCCCGTTTGTTCCTTGTTGTTGAATGATTTGGGTTTGTTTCCGCCAAAGAATTATCATGACAATACTACTAAAAATTAAGGTAAGAATTCCTAATAATGTTTGTATATTTCTCAAGGGAAAGGGAACATAAATACCTTGATTAGATAAAAATATAGAGTTTAATAAAATCAGGGGATTATCAATTTTAGGAAACTTAAGAAAGACAGCAAAATACCAAAAAAATAATTGTAATAATAAGGGGGTATTACGAATAATTTCTACATAAATAGTCGCAATTTTCTGCAATAACCAGTTATTAGATAATCTTCCTAAGCCTACCATAATTCCTAAGATTAAGGCTAAAATAATGCCAGTAATCATTACTCTTAAGGAATTAAGTAAGCCTACTAAAATAGCTTTAAAATAGGGATCAGTTGGCTGATAAGGAATAGGAGAATCACCAATATTAAAGCGAGAATTAAGGTCAGGATCAACAATAAATCCAAAGCCAAAGGTTAACCCTAATTGCTTAAAGTTACTAATTAAATTATTAGCAAAGATAATTAAAAAACCAACAATAACAGCAATAAATAAAAATTGTATAAGGATTTTGATAACCCGTGTATCACGCCAAAATGGTATTTTCTCGTCATTTATATTTGTCATTTATGAATAATGTAAATAATAAAATGACCAATAAATAATTATTAGGTTAATTATTCATTGGCCTTGCTCAATTTTGCAAGAGAAAGATCAATAATTAAGTTAAATTATCTAAAGGGTGGAGAATACAATAAACCCCCTTCTGTCCATAATTTATTAGGACCACGATCTAACCCTAAGGGTTGACCAATATTGCGTTCATAAACCTCGCCATAGTTGCCAACGTGCTTAACAATACGGGAGGCAAAATCATTGGGTAATCCCATCCCTTCTCCTAATTTATCATCTAATCCTAAGAATCGTCTAATATTGGGATCTTTGCTATCATCAAAATTAGCTAAATTTTCCTGAGTAATGCCAAATTCTTCAGCTTGAATTAGGGCATAAGTAATCCATTTGACGGTATCAAACCAAGCAGAATCATTATTTTTTACCGCAGGACCGAGGGGTTCTTTAGATAGTACCGCATCTAAGACAATATGGTCATTAGAATTGGGTAAAATAGAACGACGGGCTACTAATTGAGAGCGATCGGCGGTGACACCTTGACAACGCCCTTCTTGATAGGCTGCATAGAGTGCATCAGCATCTTCAAAGGTCACAGGATTATAGTCTGTTACACCAATTTTACTCATTTGATCGGCTAAATTCTGTTCTGTGGTGGTTCCTGCTAAGACACATATCGATTTACCTGCTAATCCTTTGATTTCTGTCACCCCACTGGCTTTGGTTACCATGATCCCTTGACCATCATAAAAGACAGTGGGAGCAAATTCCATGCCGTTGGTGGTGTCACGGCTAATGGTCCAGGTGGTGTTACGGTTGAGAACATCGACTTCCCCTGACTGAACCGCCGGAAAGCGTTCTTGTGCGCTTAGTTTACGGTATTCTACCTTTTCGGGGTCATCGAAGAGGGCCGCGGCGATCGCCCGACAAATATCTACATCTAAGCCGGAATATTGACCGTTTTCGTCCACAAAACTAAACCCTGGAACTTCTCCATTGACCCCACAAATGAGGTTTCCTCGTTGTTTAATGGTGTCGAGACGACTACCGGTATTAGTGGGGGTGGTTGTGTTGTTTGAGGGTTGACTTCCCCCCCCACAAGCGGTTAAGGGGGCGATTAACAAAAGGGTTATTAAAAGTAAAGGGGATTTTTTGAACATAAATATTGAGTATCAATAAGGACTTTTGTTTAGTTTAGACTAATTTTCTTGATTTTTCCTTTTTTCTCTTGCTATCAAGAAATATTAACAACCAGTTTTTTCAGGTGAGCAAAGTTTTCTAAATTATCAGTCACTGAGAGAAGTTTCTGATTTGCCCACCCTAGGATCTATCTTTGAACTATCCTCCAATTCCTAATCTTCCTGCTAAACCTGGACTTAAAGGAATCAAGGTGGCTAACATTAAGAACAAGGCTAATAACCCCCATCCTGCACGGGTATCGTCTGGTTCTGTTAATTCATTGAGACTGGGTCTTTCTAAGTCTCTTTGTAGAAATATGATCACGATCGCCCAGTATAAGGGGATGGGATTGGCGGGACTAAAAATAGTAACAATTCCCAAAATACTTAAGGTAATAATTGTTGTTCGGCGAGCTGTTTTTCTGCCATAAATTGCTTGAATAATGCGACCCCCATCTAATTGGCCGGCCGGCATTAAATTTAAGGCGGTAATCACTAATCCTAACCAACCGACAACGGTTAAGGGATGAACATCTACAATGGTATTTTGTAGGGGTTCGCCGATGATAACTTTGGCTAAACTCCCTACTAAAATTGAGCCTTGAAAAAATTGTGTGGGAACTTGAAAAAGACTGCCTGGATGGGATAAACTTAAGCCGATAATTAAGAGAATAAAGGAAAGAATTCCTCCACAAGCAGGACCGGCTATAGCGATATCAAACAGGGCGTTACGGGTGGGAAGTAAGGATTCAAAGCGAGTAATTGCTCCAAAGGAACCGATTTGCCAAGTAGGAAGAAAAAATGGCACACTCATCTTCACCTTGTATCGTTTTGCAATGATTCGGTGTCCAATTTCATGAGAAATAAAAACACCCCAAAGGGCTAAACCAATGGGTATGGTTTCTTGATAGCGACTCCAATTATTAAATAGATCGAATCCCAATAAAATACTGGCAGCTTCTAAAGTGGTGACAACAGTGGCAATAAATAAAACTAAAGCGAGATTCTTTTGCGCTAAGGTTGTCGGTTGAGGATCGTCCCGACTGGGAAGAATAATAACGACAGGTTTTCCTTCTGTACCTTCTACTAAAAAGAGACGATATTTTTCATCAAAACTCTCTTTGAGTTTTTCTGTCATCCGTTCATAAGATGTGTCGGGATCACCGCGTAAGTTACCGCGAAAAATAGCCCCTTCTTCATAAGAAATGGTTTCTGTTGCAAAGAAGGTATCAATACTAAAAATGCCTTTAATTAATTGTAAATCTTCTTCAGGGATGGGAATGACATCCCCAACATTTTTAGGGTCTGGATTTGGGGATGAATTATTATTACTATCTTGATTTTTTTTCGCTTCCTCTTCTTGGATTTTTTTTGCTGCTTTTTCCTGCAACATAACATCTTGCCCTTCTGCACGAAGCCTTTTTCCTAAATAGATATAAAGAATAACAGAAGCAACTAACAAAAACAAAATACCAACAATATTCAAATAAATTCCTAGGGCAAACAGTCCAAAGAAAATCAACCAAGGAGCCATTAAACTCACTGATTGTAACCAAGCTAATGTGCCTAGTTTTCCATAGCCTTTCGCTCGATTATAACCCCAGGCCAATAACCCTAGGGCAACAAAAATGATGGCAAAAATGGTTGTCGTTTCCGATATATTTAACATAGTTTTATTAATCAACAATCAATCTTATTTTTGACTGGCTTCAAGTGCCGCCCGAAGGTTTCCTTTATGGTTATCCAGACATAGCTGGCCTTGTTGGGGAGTCATTCCGGTCCAGTGCATCAATAGAGCTAGTTTAACCCGTTTCCCACTGCGATCAAGCAACTCGGCTGCCTCTTGACGAGTTAATTCCGTTAGTTCTTCTAAAATACGCAAAGCACGGTCATACAGCTTACTATTGGTGACAGACACATCCACCATGCGGTTACCGTAAACTTTACCTAATTTGACCATAACCCCTGTAGAGAGGATATTTAAAGCCATTTTCGTCACTGTTCCTGCTTTGAGACGGGTAGAACCAGCTAAAATTTCTGGTCCAGTTAATAAGCGAATGTCAATATCGACAATGATAGGGACTTGTTCGGCTGGCACACAACTCATAGCAATGGTGGTTGCCCCTCTCTGTTTGGCTGCGTTTAAGGCCCCATGAACAAACGGGGTGGTTCCTCCGGCACTGATACCGATGACGATATCTTTGTCAATGATTTTTCGTTGGGCGATCGCTGCCGCCCCATCTTCGGAGCGATCTTCTAAATTTTCAGAACTTCTCACTAAGGCGGCAGCCCCTCCGGCAATAATGCCCTGTACCATGTCAGGATCGGTGCAGAAGGTGGGAGGACATTCGGATGCGTCTAAAACGCCTAAACGCCCACTTGTCCCTGCCCCAATGTAAAATAAACGCCCTCCTTTTGCTAGGGCTTCACTGGTGACATCAATGGCTTGGGCAAGTTGAAGTTTAGCTTGGGCAATGGCTTGGAGGGTGTGGGCATCTTCTTGGTTGAAGAGAGCGACTAAATCAACGCTGTTGAGTTGGTCTAAGTTTTGACTATTGGGGTTGATCTGTTCGGTTAACAGATGACCTCGTTGTTCTATCTTGTCCATAAAAATTATAATAATCCTTCGAGTTTACGACGAATTTGATCCAGTTCATCTGAAGACATTTGGGGGTCGCTTGTTGGGCTTTCTGTTGCTTGCTGGGAGGGTTCTTCATTTCCCCAGGTGATCTCTTCTACATTTTGTTCCGGGGGAATGGCTAATTCTCCTGCGGCGACTACTTCCCAGTCATAGTCGGCTTGTTGACAAAATTGTTCGATTTCTTCGGAGTCAAAGGATTCTACCGTGGGGGTGGGGAAGTCTTGCGCTTCTAGTAGCAATGCGTAGCGGGTGGCATCGTCTTCTGATTCAAACATCAAGATTTTATTGCGATCGCCCATCTGCACGGTATGAATTCCCTCATTTTCAGTGCGGGCGTTAAAAAGTAGAACATACACTTTACTCATAACTGGGCTTTCTCCTCTTTATGGTGTATTGGTCTAGTGATTAAGAGTTTTCAATCCCTCTCAGCTTATCAACTAAACGGTAATACTGGGAGCTAATTTTAGCAAGGATTAGTTTTTTTGACTTCTGCTTGGTATTGAACTGGGTTAAGTCATTCAGTTAAGCCATGTTTTAAGGCAAAACGCACTAATTCTGTCCGACTATTGGTGCCTGTTTTACTGAATAAACGGCTGACATATTTTTCAACATTTCTCACACTTGTTTCTAAACGGGCTGCAATTTCTTTATTCATTAATCCTTCTGCAACTAAGTCTAAAACACTTTGTTCTCTGGGTGTTAAATCAATTTTTATTGGGGGAGGAGTGGTGTTTAAACTATTGGTTTGTTGTCCTAGCTGTTGTTTTAATTCTCTAATTTCTTGGGCAATTTCTTCTAATTTTGCTGAGTCACTAATTGCTTTTTCATTCACTTTACGACGCTCTAATAAATTATTAACAATCGCTTCTAATTCTTCAGGATCAAAGGGTTTGGGTAAATAGGCATCACAACCAGCATTATAACCCCGAATGCGATCAGAGGTCATCCCTCTAGCCGTCAAAAAAATGACGGGTATTCCTGCAAAACGAGGGTCATCTCTCAGTTTTTCTAGGAATTGATAACCATCAATTTCTGGCATCATAATATCAGAAATAATGACATCAGGAACCGTGGTTTCTAAGCGTTTCCAAGCCTCGGCTGCGTCACTAGCAACTTGAACGGTTACATCTCCACTGTACTCTAAGTAAGCTTGCACCGATTCCCTAACGCTCGGTTCATCATCAACTAATAAAATCCTAGCACAATTACCCATAATTTTGATTGACTAAATTTGATTAATAATTGTTCTTTGAGGTATCTTCCACAGGGACTGCATTGACTTCGATTGTCTCACCTTCTGGGTTCTCTTCTACGGTTACTTGAGAGGGATTTTGCCATCTTTCAACTATCATTTGAAATAATTCTGTCATCAGTAGGGTTATTAACACAAAATCGTCAATTTGTCCAGCGATGGGAAAGATATCGGGAGAGACATCTAAGGGACTGACGAAATAGACTAAGGTCCCTAAAATGACCCACCAACGATATTGAGGATGGCGAATTGCATTACGATACCAATCATAAATAAATTGTAACGGAAATTTCATAGACTAATGGGTTTTTGCAAAACTACCTCTATTGTAGTTAACCCTTGCTATAAATAAAAATTAGCAGTATTATAAATACTGCAGATACTTTATGATTTCTTTGGAGGAATAATTATGTGCAATTTCTCTTTCCCCACAATGCGGAATGGAAAATCTAACCCCTGGGGTTCACATCGTGTTTTAGAAAAGGGGACTGATATCCCTGAATACCAGCCTCGTCGAGGCGATCGCCCGGCCTTTTATCATCCTCTCAAAGCACGTTTAACAACATTGCTACTGCTTATCCTCATCATCTTGATACTCTTGAAGGTGTGGCAGTTGCCTATATTTATTTATGAGGGGGGAAATGGTGCATTTATCGCTATTTTTGGGGAAGAGTTAGGGAAATATGAGCAAATCTGGCAACAGTGTTTAGATTGTTTCCATGAATTAATAGGAGGTAATGACGCAGCTTAGGGTACTGCTGCAATACTGTGAGTTATCAACGTTGCAGCGTTGATGACTCCGATTAAACCTCATGCTCATATCCCGTTAACTCATAAGTTTCATTTTCTATTTTATCAATCTAGAGGATATGGGGAAAACCTTTGTCAACTAAGGAGTAATTATGATGAAAAAGCAGCAATATCTATATAAATTGGAGGACTTGGGATATTTTCGCAGTGGTTATAGTGCGCGTAAAAAAGCGGAAATTGTAGATGCTCAAGTCGCTACTCATCGATTGTTACCCATTCGTGCTATGCCAGAGGTTAACCCCTATCATATAGATTGGTCACGATTAGATCCGATTATTTTCTCAGAAGAGGAAGCAAAATATCTTCAATATCTTTTAAAAGACGGGGATGTTATTATTCCGGTGCGGGGATTGAATATGAAAGCCGTTTATGTCGATAACCCCCCTGATAATGTCTTGATTTTTAATAATTTAGCGATTTTTTCACCAAATAAAATAGCAACGGGAAAATATATTGTTTGGTGGTTTAATCATTCCCAAACGCAGCAACAGTTAAAGCGTTTGGTTATGGGATCAAGTCAAATCTTTGTTCCTATGTCTAAGTTACGTCAGTTAAAAGTGCCTGTTCCAACTTTTGAAATACAGCAGAAAATTATTGACTTAGAAGCGTTACATTGGCAAGAAAAAGAGCTTTATCAAAAACTTGAAACAAAACGAGAACAGTTATATGAAGCTTTGACTATGAAAATTATAGAAAGTCATAGTTAATTAGCAATCACTGGTTCTATTTATTTCCATTAATTAATAGGGAAAACAAAAACAATGACTATAAAAACTCAAGCAGAAATCAACAATATTATTTGGCGTGCTTGTGATACTTTTCGGGGCGTAATTGATCCATATCAATACAAAAATCATATTTTAGTGATGTTCTTTTTAAAGTATGTTTCTGACCTTTGGAAAGATAAAAAGGCGGAGTATGAGACTAAATATAAGGGGGACAGTCAACGCATTGAACGGGCAATGGGTAGAGAACGTTTTCTCTTACCTGAAACAGCCAGTTTTGATTTTCTCTATGACAAACGAACCATGAGTAATATTGGGGAGTTAATAGATGAAGCTTTAACTCAGATTGAGGATGCCAATAAAGCTAAGTTAGAAGGGGTTTTTAGGAGTATTCGTTTTAATAGTAAGACCAGTTTAAGGGAAACCAAAGAACGCAATAAAAGACTGACAAATTTACTGGAGGATTTTAAACAGTTAGATTTACGTCCCTCACAGTTAAAAAGTAGAGATATTATAGGAGATGCTTATGAATATTTAATCGGTAATTGTGCTGCGTATAGTGGTAAGAAAGGGGTAGAGTTTTATACACCTCCAGAAGTCTCTACTTTATTAGCAAGAATTATTACTCCGAAGTCAGGGGATGAAATTGCTGATCCTTGTTGTGGTTCAGGGTCTTTGTTGATTCGGACTGCTCAGGAAGTTAAAGATAAAAATGTGGCTCTTTATGGACAAGAAATGGATACAGAAACCTGGGCATTATGCCGTATGAATATGTTTTTGCACGGTTTTGATAATGCAATAATTGAGCAAGGAGATCCCATTCGGAATCCTCGTTTTATCGAAAAAGATAAGTTGAAAAAGTTTAATATATTGGTAGCTAATCCGCCTTTTTCTTTGGATAAGTGGGGTCAAAATATAGCAAAGTCAGATTGTTTTAACCGGTTTACCTATGGTATTCCCCCTAAAAATCGGGGAGATTATGCGTTTATTTTACATATGATTTCTACTATGACAGAAACTGATGGCAGAGTCGGTGTAGTTGTGCCTCATGGGGTATTATTTCGTAGTGGTGCAGAAGGTGAAATTAGGAGAGCTTTAATTGAGAATAATTTACTAGATGGAGTAATTTTTTTACCCGCTAATTTGTTTTCGGTAACTGGTATTCCAGTCGCATTACTATTTTTTAATCGAGCAAAATCTGATCATAGTTTTTTCTTTATTGATGGCAGTCGTGACTATGAAGATGCAAAAAATAAGAACCGTTTACGTGAGGAGGATATTGATAAAATTGTTAGCACTTGGAAAGCTAGAAAAAATGTCGATAAATATGCTTATTTAGCTACACTCAATGATATTAAAGAGAATGATTTTAATCTTAATATTCCTTTGTATGTAGATACGTTTGAGGAAGAGGAGGATATTGATATTATGGAGGTACAAAAAGAAATTGAAGCGTTAGAGACAGAATTAGCAGAAGTTCGTCAACAAACCAATAACTATCTGAAGGAATTAGGATTTTTGTAAAAGAATGAATTACCTTTATAACTCAATAAGTTACAATTACAATACCATTACTCCTAAATTACTTATTAATCAATTATTGACTACCAAAACACTATGACTCAAACTTTACTCAAACTCGAAAATAAAACCCTCTTAACTGGAGTAAGGTGGGAAACTTATTAAGCATTAGCTTTAGATTTATGGGAAAATCCTAGCAAGAAATTAACCTATGATCAAGGAATATTAGAAATTATGACTACCTGACCATAACATGAAATTAATAAAGGTTTTTTAGTAAGATTAGTAGAAGCAATAACAGAGGTATTAGGGTTAAAAATATTAAGTCTTTGTTCGACAACTTTGAGTCGAGAAGATTTACAAAAAGGGATAGAACTAGATGAATGTTATTATATTACTCAGGAAGCTTTAATACGAGGTAAAGTTGATTTTGACTTTAAGATAGATCCTTCACCAGATTTAGCGATTGAAGTTTATATTACTAGCAGTTCTTTAAATCGTTTAAGTATTTATCAAGCTTTAGGAGTGGGATAAATTTGGCGTTTTGATGGTCAAAATTTGTTTATTTATTGTTTATCTAAAAAAGATTATAAGCAACAGGAATCTTCTCAAGTTTTACCGATTTTATCTAAGTCAGTTATTTTAACTTTCCTGAAAAAACGAGGAAAAATAGGAGAGAATGCTTTGCTTCGTGAGTTTCGTCAATGGTTAAACAATAATTATGATGACTAATTCTTTAATTTAAACCAAAATCTATAAATGTTTACAAGTTAATTCTGAGGTTTTTAAACAGTTTTTATCCTACTCACCATTGAAACCACGATCTGAGTCAACATAACAGGTTATAACAGGTTATAAAATCTAGCATGAATAGAGTTCCCAAAATAACAGCGATCGCTCTTTTAACTGTTGCGCAACAGTAACAGTCCTGAGAATTGAGGGATGACTATTTACTCTAGTTACTCTAGTGCTAGGGTTTTTTTTCAAGATGTAGCGATCGCTCTTTTAACTATTGCGCAACAGTAACAGTGCTGAGAATTGAGAATTGATTTTATATAGAGCGATCGCTCTTTTAACTATTGCGCAACAGTAACAGTCCCCAAAATCAAGGGGTTTTATTTCTCAAGTGGAGTATGTCAAATGCTCACCATATCCCCTTGTTCTTGTTCGATAAAGGTTTGCACTTTATCACGATACTCTTTGAGGTGAACATCAACCCATTCTCGATCATCGCTGTTAGCGACAATATGCACCAAGGGTTCCCCTGCATCCGGTAAAATCAAAACCCAATTATCATTTTGAGGATTAATAATTTTTACCCCGTCAACTAATTGTAAGTTTTCAGGATTATGAATTTCGACTAAATAACGCATTAAAGATCCCTTGACTTTCCAGGGACACCGTAGGGAATAGAACTTATGAGAGACACGGGGTAATTCTGCTTGAATCTGAACCAGCGATCGCCCTTGAGTGGCCAGCATTTCCAAGAGTTTAGCAATACTAAACATGGCATCAAACCCTGGATGAAGTTGAGGAAAGATAAACCCGATATCCCCACTTCCCCCCAAAGAAACGTTAGAATTGGCTTGAGAGGCTGCCATTAAAGCTGTTGGATTGGATTTGGTACGGATAACGTTACCATCGTGACGACGGGCAATTTGTTCCACTGCACTCGATGCTTCGACGGGAACAACCACTGTACTACGGGGATAAGCGGTAAAAATAGTATTAACCATCAAGGCCGTTAACCATTCCCCTCGTATCGTCAAACCCGATTCATCCACTAGGATAAATTGTTCTCCGTTGGCGGAAACTTGGGCCCCTAAATTCGCTTTAACCGCTTCCACCACCTGACCCAGTTGATGCAGCAACGATTCTCGTTCTTCCACTGAAACCGTTGTTTGACGCAAACTGGCATTAAGAACAATGGCATCGCAACCAAATTTGCTGAGAAGTTGCGGTAAAATCGCCCCTGACACCCCATAAACGTAGTCAATGACAATTTTGGGGTCACTTTTACTAATGCTGTTGATATCTAGTTGAGTTTCAAAGGTTTGCCGATAGGTATCGATCACTTGTGCCGGATAGGACATATTGCCGATGTCAGGAATGGCTACCCGTCTTAAATCTTCTTTAAAATAAGCCCCTTCTATCTTTTTCTCTTGAGACTTAGAAATATTAATCCCTTGTTCGTCTAAAAATTCAATCAAAATATGATCGGTGCGATCGGGGTGGGCCCGTAAATGAACGCCACCGGATACCCCTAACTTGGGGGTCATGGTTCGGGAGATGGGAATGGCTGTGGCTTCGAGATTTTGGATATTAATGCCAACGGACATTAACCCTGAAATCAGAGAACGGCTAATCATACGAGAGAAACCCCGTTGATCCCTGGAAACCACCACTTGTGATCCGGCTTTTAGAGTGGAACCGTAGGCCGCGCCTAATTTCACGGCAAACTCTGGGGTAATATCAATATTAGCCAAACCGGTAACGCCCCGTTGACCAAAAAGATTGCGATTCGCCATACTACCCCAAATTAGGTTAATGTTCAAGATAGCTCCTGATTCAATGCGTTTGCTGGGCCAAACACGCACATTAGGGTTAATTTGTGTTTCTTCTCCCAAGATGGATAACGGACCAATGACAGCCCCTTCTAGAACTTGAGAACGACGATCCACTCTGGTCCCTCTGGCAATAACACAAGCGGCCAGATAGGATTCATCCCCAATGGTGACACCATTCCAGAGGATAGGACGTTTTAAGTCAGAGGTCGCCCCAATGGTGACGTTATCCCCAATCACAGTGCCTTCTTCAATCAAAACCCCTGGACCAATGCGACAGTTATCACCAATAATCACGGGGGGATGAATTTTAGCACTGGGATCGATATATGTATTCTGCCCTAACCATATCCCTGGAGACTGTTCAACGTAAGCAAAATCTAATTTAACTTTTTTGTCTAACCCGTCATATTGTGCCTGACGATAAGCGTCCAAATGGCCCACGTCACACCAGTATCCTTCGGCGATGTAACCATACATGGGTTCTCCTTGTGCTAGGAGAAGGGGGAAAAGGTCTTTGGAAAAGTCGCTTTCTTCTTTGGGGGGAAGGTATTGCAGGACTTCGGGTTCTAGGATATAGGTTCCGGTGTTAACCGTGTCGGAAAAGATTTCGCTGGGGGAAGGTTTTTCGAGAAAGCGGACGATGCGCTGTTCTTTATCGGTAATAACCACCCCAAACTCCATCGGGTTAGGGACACGGGTGAGGACGAGGGTTGCTTTAGATTTTTTCTGACGATGAAAGGCGATCGCTGCTTGGAGATCAAAGTCTGTGATACTGTCTCCACTAATGACGAGGAAGGTATCTTTTAATAATTCTTCTATATTTTTGACGCAACCTGCGGTTCCTAGGGGTTGTTCGTCTTCCACTGCATAGGTCATTTCTACGCCGAAGTTTGCCCCATCTTGGAAATAATCCCGCATAATATCGGGTAGATAGTATAAGGTGGCGATAATTTCTGTAATATTATTGCGTTTGAGTAAGTTAATAATATGTTCTGCAATGGGTCGGTTTAATATCGGTACCATTGGCTTAGGTAAGTCACAGGTAAGTGGACGTAACCGAGTTCCTGATCCCCCAGCCATTAGCACTGCACGCATAAATCCTCCTTAATCCTGTATTTTTACAGTTTGTTTCAGACCCTCTTTTTTTACCATAGCTTATTTTGTTATTTATTCGTTAATTTGTTTTCTCACCCACAACCGAAAGGTTTTCATGGTTTTATTTCTTCCTTCGGTTTTACATTGTTTTAAATAGTCAGGAATAATGGTTTTAAGATCAAAGTTCGGAAAATAAGGACTTCTTTCTACTTGAATATATTCTCCTTGTTGTAAACGATTAATCTCTAATTTTTTTTTTTCAAATCGCCAGAGTTCAGGAACGCCTAATGCTTGATAAATATTGGGATGGGTACGAGAAGTGACTTCAATTTCTAAAGCGAGATCAGGAGGGGGATCGATGGTTAAATCAAGCCGATCTTTTCCTCTAACTTTGGCTTCATTTTCTATATAAAAACAGTTATCAGGTTCAATTCCTTTATTGAGTAATTGACTTTTAAAGGTGGTTGAACCCAAAGGGTAAAATTCAATGTCAAGTTCTTCTAGTAAAATGTCTATGAAGCTAGTGATAAATAATTTATCAACTTCGTGTTCAGGTAAGGGAGTCATAATTTCTAAGGTTCCTCTATCATAGGCAATTCTAGCACTCCGATGTTCTCCTAAGTCTTCTATTATGGCCTCAAATTCTTGCCAGCTAATGTCGTGTAATAATAATTTATGACCTGGGGGAACCGTTAATTTTTGGAATTCGAGTAACATGATTTTTTCCTCAGTAAATAATGTCTCTATTTAATACAATTCTCCTGTTTCTTGTAGAGAATGTAAACGGTGATAAAAGCCTTGATAATTTAACAGTTGTTCATGATTACCAATCTCAGCAATTTGACCATTATTTAAAACAATAATTTTATCGGCTTCTCTGATGGTACTTAGCCGATGAGCAATAATAATGGTGGTTCTCGTGCCTAAAATTGATTTCATTGCTAACTGAATTAGTTTTTCTGATTCATAGTCTAAACTAGAAGTGGCTTCATCAAAAATCAAGACATCAGGATCAACAATTAATGCTCTAGCAATACCAATTCTTTGTCTTTGTCCTCCTGATAAACGAACGCCTCTTTCTCCTACTATTGTATAGTAACCTTGGGGAAACTGATGAATAAATTCATCCACTCTAGCAATTTTACAAGCAGTTTCGACTTGTTGAAAACTCACCTCTCGATTACCATAAGTTAAGTTATCTAAAACAGTTCCATTAAAAATATCAACCTCTTGATGAACGATCGCTAATCGTTTACGATATTGGGAAATATTTAAACGATTAATGTCTTCTCCATCGATTAAAATTTTTCCTTGCCTCGGTTCAAAATAACGCAATAATAACTTAATTAAGGTTGATTTTCCTGAGCCTGATTTTCCTACAAATGCTACGGTTTCACAAGGATGAATTAGACAATTAATATCTCGTAAAACCCATTTATTTTCATGATAGGCAAAAGAGACATGATTAAAGTCAATTTTACCCGTAAATTTATAGGGTTTATGTTTTATTGATGCTGGGGTTAAAATTTCTGAATCTTTGCCCACAGGAATCTCTAAAAACTCATTAAAACTAGCCATAGAACTATAACGACGGGAAAACATTTCTGCTAGTTGAGTGATGGGATCTAATTCTGCATAAGCAATACTAGAAATGGTTAATAGGGTAATAAAATGACCCAAAGAGATATAACCTTGTACAGTAATAACTAAGCTATAAATAAGGATAGAAAATACTGCTAATTGAATAAAAGTTTTTTGCCAAGTAATCAATTTTACATATTCTTTATGGATTCTCAACAAAGTATATTTAAACTCTCGATTCAATCTTTTTTGTTGGCGATCTAATTCTCTTAATTCTGTTGCAAATGCTTTAACAGTTTTAATATTTGTAATGATTTCAGAATTAAAACTTTGGGTATTTCCCATGTGGTTGTCTAACAGATTTTCTTTTTTGATGATACTTTTTAAATGTTGAAAGCTCAACAGAAGAATGAGACTAAAAGAAACAATAAAAATAAGTGATATTTTCCAATCAATTAACAAAATTATGAGAAATACACCGAAAACTTTAATCATTTTAGGGATTAATTCTCCAGCAATTTCTGGATAAGTCCACATCTGATTCTCGGTTCCTTTAGCAATTCGGTTAACCAATCTTCCAGGATTATTTTCATCATAAAAAGATAAGGGTAAACTGAGAATTTTTTTAACGGTATTCTTAAACTGATCTTGACGCACTTTTAACGCAATCTCCCAATGAAACCAGTCGGTTAACCAGGGTTGAATAGGAGAACGTATAACCGTTAATAAACAAATAATTCCTAATAAAATCGATAAAGAAAAGACTTGATTATTGGGTAAACTGGTAACATTAGATAAGTAATTAACTAAAGCTTGTAAAGGACTATCTAACGGTTGATGAGATAAAATATTTAAAATTTGTCCTGTTATATAAGGAACCACTAAATCAAGAATTTCTATGCCACCGGCAGCTAAAATGCTAAAAATAGCAATATTTCTATAGTTACGATAAGATTTTAATAAATTTTTCCAGGAAGTCATTGTTTTTTATAATTGAGGTTAAAGTAATTCCGTTTTCTATCATTATATAAAAATATATTAAACTATACATTAAATTCGCCAGTCAACAGGAAAATACAACCCTAAGACTATTGATAACAATGAAAAAAATGAATAAAAATAATGAATTTATAGGGTTTATGTGTAAAAGTTCGCTACATTATAAATAACCTAGATAAATCTCTCATTTACTCACCCTATCATCCATCCCACTATACATTGTGATTAGGATATTGATGGAATTGCAAAACCTTGTCAGGTGGCAAAGGCACCGATCTACTATATATTTAGAATGATGATCATTACTCATTTTTTGATTCTTCGGGTTTTTCCGATTGAAAATAATTGATTGCTTCGTATAGATAAGTCCAAAAGACTTGGGCCGATTTTTGTTGTTGAAATGGGGTCATATTAATGATGCTATTTTTTCCAATAATTAATATTTCTGACAAATCAGTCTTAAGTAAAAATGAGGTGTCTATTTCTCTAGTTTTAAGTTTATCAATCAGTTTATCATCAATAAAAAATTTTAGATAATGTTGTGTTATATAAATATGTTTGACACGACTTAATTGCCATCCTTGATAAATAAAAATCCCAAAAACAAACACCAATCCTAATAGATTACGCCAATGTAATTTAGGAATAAACCCTTTTAAAACTAAGGTAAGATCAATTGTTATATTTTGTCCTTGTAACCCCAAAAGAATACTATGTAATAATTCACCCAAATTAACCATAAACTCACTCATGACAACGAGAAAGAGTAAAAAACCAGCTTTATGAAACAAGTTTTTTATAAAAATCCAACTATTTGACCAGTGCCATTGTGTATAAATATGCCACTTTTTAGAATTTTTTTTACATTTAGTACCTAAGCTTTTTTGATGCAATAAAGAAGATAGATAGGCAAGATCAAATTGTTTTTCGACATAAGAATTATAACCTTGAGTATCACTAAATTTCAGGGAGATGTCAAAATGAGAAGCTAATTTTTTAGCCTTAAATAAAGCTTCATGAACTAAAAGATTTTCATCAATGATAAAATGTTTACCATTATATAAATAGATTTCTATTTGCCATACTTGCTCCAATACTTCTTGGAAAGCTCCTCCTAGTAACGGTGTTTTTTTTATGACAAGATAACTGATTTCTTCTTGAGCAAAACTGCCGAAAATTGATTGAACTTTGTTGTCTGGTAAACGTAAGCAACAAATAATTTTGTTACTTTGTACTTCATAAATAAAGATATCAATTCTTTTATTCTGTTTGAGATATTGATGTTTTGCTAACCAACAATCTAGATACCAAATAAGAAAACAAACAAGCAAAATTATTGGCAGGTAAGCTCTTAAGTAGTAACTGATTAATGAAAAAATACAAAAAATAAAAAAAGCAACTAAACTAGCTATTTCATTGTCAATTTTTTTACCATAAACCAGTTCAGACCAAAGCAAATGTATGAGAAATTCATAAATCATTTGTAGAAAATTTTTAACCTGAACCAACGGAAAAATAAGCTGTGCATACCAATGATAAGTTAAGTAACTTGTTTGACCTTGAAAAATTGATTTTTTAGACATGGTTTTCTTGATTATAGTAACGAATCATCCCTTGGGTTCCCTGTTCTTTTCCCTGTCCATTATCTAAGATAGCAACTGCTTTTAAAAAGCTTTCTGCTAAACCAACTCCTGGTAAATTTTGATCCGATTCTTCCATGATTTCTTGTACTAAACGTAAATCTTTTAACAGGTGTTTAATGGCAAAACCTGGCTCCAAATCTGAATTAATAATTTTAGGGCCTAAGTTTTCTAATGCCCAAGATCCAGCCGCCCCTGTAGAACAAACTTCGATCATTAAATTAGGATCAATTTCTTGTATTTCTGCCATTTTTATCGCTTCACATAAAGCAATCATATGAACAGCACATAAGGCTTGATTACACATTTTTACAGCTTGTCCGTTTCCTGTCGAACCGCAATAAATAATGGTTTTACCCATCGCTTTGAAATAAGGTAGACATTGATCAAAATCTCCTTTTTCACCCCCAACCATAATCGTTAAAGTACCGTTTTTAGCACCAATATCGCCTCCTGAAATTGGTGCATCTAAAAAGCGTAAATTTTTTGCTTTTAATTGACTGCCAATCTCACGAGCTGCTTGGGTTCCAATGGTACTAAAATCAACAATTAAAGCTTGGGGTTTAGCATAGTTAATAATGCCATTATCGGAAAAAAGAACTTCTTTGATATCAGGAACATCTCCCACACAAGTAAAAATAATATCAGCCTCCTTGACAGTCGCTTCAATAGAAGAAACAATGGTCGCACCTGCTTCTTGTGCTACAGTAATATTAGGACGATTAGGGGTTCGGTTCCATCCTTTCACTACATAACCTTTTTTGGCTAAGTTAGCAGTCATCGCTCCCCCCATTAGTCCTAGTCCAATAAATGCTAGTTGTTGTGTCATGGCTACTTGATTGATGGTTTAGTTTGAATGGTTAATATTATTGTATCAAGATTAATGAGATCAAAAAACGATTAAAGATCACAATTAGGGTAGAGAATAGAGTAGATCAATTTTTAGGTAGTGTATCAGATGTGATGAAAATCAATTTTTTGCTATAGTTTTTATTAGAATGGTGGCAAAACCTGAAAAAGTTTTTAAATCTCAAATAATTTTCTCTACTTAACAGAGGATTTAAGACAGGTTAAAAAAATTACTGATGAATAAAAAATTTTTCTTCTCTTGTCCCTATTATTATTTAACAAGTTAGTTAATGAGTTAATATAAAATGAATGATAATCAATTCATAGGGTAAGTACACCTATTGGTTGTTTGCTTATCCACAAGTTCAGTACAAGAAACCTATTCAACAATCGCTAACCTATGTTAATCGATAGAAATCTCTCTAAATATATTGTCTTCTCTGAAGATAGTATTCTCAATGCTCTCAAAAAAATTAGTGATAATAAAAATCGTATTATCTTCTCTGTCACTGAGTCAGGAATGTTAGAAGGTGTGTTAACTGATGGTGACTTTAGACGTTGGTTAGTGGAACAAAACACCATCGATCTCAACCAGTCGGTTTCTCAGATTAGTAATAAACAGTTTAAATACGCTTCTTTTGATGAAGATCCTGAAAAAATTAATAGTTATTTTTCAGATCAAATTGAGTTTATTCCCCTCTTAGATCATAACGATCATTTAGTTGCGATCGCCCGTAAACGTCCCGATGAAATTAAGATCGGGGACTTCATTATTAATAACGAGTCTCCCACCTTTATTATTGCTGAAATTGGTAACAATCATAATGGCAGTTTAGAGCTTGCTAAAAAGCTAATTGATGAAGCGATCGCAGCAGGGGCAAATTGTGCTAAATTTCAACTGAGAAGTCTCAAATCGCTTTATCATAATGCTGGAGATGCTGATGATGCGAGTGAAGATTTAGGGTCACAATACACCTTAGATTTATTGTCTCGTTTCCAACTTTCTGATGATGAAATGTTAGAAGCATTTGATTATTGTCAAGAAAAAGGTATTTTACCTTTGTGTACCCCTTGGGATCTTAACAGTTTAGAAATTCTGGAAAATTATGGCATAGTAGCTTATAAAGTTGCTTCTGCTGATCTGACAAATCATCAGTTATTAAAAGCTTTGGCAAAGACAGGAAAACCATTAATTTGTTCAACAGGAATGTCCACCGAAGCAGAGATCACTGAGTCGGTTCAATTATTACAAAAACTAGGGGCAATGTATGTCTTATTACATTGTAATTCCACCTATCCCGCACCGTTTAAAGATGTCAATTTAAACTATATTACTCGCTTAAAAGAATTAGGGGATTGTCCTATCGGTTATTCCGGACATGAACGGGGGATTAATGTAGCGATCGCTGCGGTTTCTAAAGGTGCCAAAGTGATTGAGAAACACTTTACCTTAGATAAATCAATGGAGGGAAATGATCATAAAGTTAGCCTCTTACCCCAGGAATTTAAAGGGATGGTTGAGGGGATTAGACAAGTAGAAGAAGCCCTCGGAACCTCAGCAGAAAGGCGGTTAAGTCAAGGGGAATTAATGAATAGAGAAACCCTGGCCAAGAGTTTAATTATTAACTGTAACTTAGAAGCTGGACAAGTAATTACGGAAGCGATGATCGAGGTTAAAAGTCCAGGAAAAGGGTTACAACCCAATCGTAAAAAAGAATTAATTGGTAAAACAGCAAAACGTCAGTTTAAAGCAGGAGATTTCTTCTTTTTAAGTGACTTAGAAGAAGACCAAGTAACGGCTAAAAACTATCAATTTGATCGCCCTTGGGGTTTACCAGTTCGCTATCATGACTTTACTCAACTTTTACCAAAATCTAACCCTGATTTATTAGAATTTCACCTCAGTTATAAAGATTTAGAACAAGATATAAAACAATATTTTGATCAGCCTTATGATCTCGATTATGTAGTTCATAGTCCCGAACTATTTGCAGGGGATCATGTCTTAGATTTATGTTCTTTTGACGATGATTATCGTAATCATTCCATCCAAGAACTACAAAGAGTTATTGATATTACTCGACAACTGAAACCCTACTTTAAGAAAGCATCTCGGCCTTTAATTGTTACCAATATTGGAGGGTTTACCTTAGATGAACCTTTACCCATTACCCAACGGCAAAAATACTATGATTTACTGTTAGAAAGTTTATCAAAATTAGACAGTGAAGGGGTAGAAATTATTCCCCAAACTATGCCCCCCTTTCCTTGGCATTTTGGGGGACAAAGATATCATAATCTTTTTGTTGATCCCCAAGACATTGCTGAGTTTTGTTCTCAGAATAATTATCGAGTTTGTTTAGATACTTCTCACTCAAAATTAGCTTGTAATCATCATAATCTATCCTTTAAGGAATTCATGGAACAAGTGGGGCCTTATACCGCACATTTACACATAGCAGATGCACAAGGATTAGACGGAGAAGGATTACAAATAGAAGACGGAGAGGTGGACTTTCCGGCCCTAGCAGAAGACTTAAAGAAAACTGCACCCAATGCTTCTTTTATTCCTGAAATTTGGCAAGGACATAAAAACGAAGGGGAAGGATTTTGGATTGCATTAGAACGGTTAGAAACCTTCTTTAAGTAATGCTTTGTAGAGACGTTTTATACAACGTCTCTATATCATTTTTCTCCTAATTGTAGAATGGGTTAAACGGGGATAAGATCAATTCATATTCATTAACTTAACTATCTGTCGTAACCCATCAATCTCTTATTTACTCCCTTTCAAAATTACGTAAACTAATCCTGTTAGTCCACTAAAAAAGAAAGTAAGTAAAATAGCGATCGCTAAGATTATCGCTGTGGGTGACTCTCCATATTTGATAACAGAGTTTGTATCAATAGGAGTCACAGAGTTAAGAGGTTGAGTTTGAGTCATTTCAGGTTTTTGATTGTTCATAAAGTTGTTTTTGAACTCTACACTTATATCATCTCCCCCACAAACTGTGAATCTGGTCTAGAATTAGTTCATAAAATAGTTCACCTTGCAACTGAACTAAAACTGAGCCAAAATATAATTAGAGTGTGATATATTACAACATGGGAATTAAAGCATCACAAGAAGGATTAGAAAAAATTGAACAAGCTAGAATTAATAAGGGATGGAAAAAACAAGACTTAGTTTGGTATCAACTAGCAGGTACAAGTTTATCTGTATTAAAGCGTTTTTTACGTGGAACAGAAGTTAGACAAGATAATTTTATAAGTCTTTGTAAAGAAGTTGGTATTGAAGACTGGAAAAGTATTGCGGATCTCACGCCTTCATCTAGTCACTTAAATACTCCCCCCAGTCCTAATCTTTACAACCCTCATACCTGGGTGGGACGAGAAGACCTCATTAACGAACTTTTGGACAAATTTAACCAAAACACTCGAATACTATGGTTAACAGGTATTTCCGGGGTAGGAAAAACTGCTTTAGGAAAGTGTCTCGCTTTTAAAGTTATTGAAAATAAACCTTCGTTTCATTGGTTATCTATTCTTATTCCAGACAATCAACTAAGTGATTTTGCTACGGGGTCACGAAACATTTTAGAGGAATTAGGAGAAAAAAATATCGATCCTCAAGAAATGAATGATCCAAAAAGATTATGCGATCGCCTCTTTAATAAACTTAAATCTAAGTCCTATTGGTTACAAATTGATGGAGTTGAAAAATTAATTGATGCTAACAATTTTCATGACCCTTATTGGTTAACTTTTTTTGAGCGTTGTTTAACGACTTCTGAATTTTCAAGTCGTTTGGTTGTAACATCTCAAGTATTACCAGAAAAAATGTGGCAATGGGAGAATACGGATGATTATAAATATTCATGGTATTATTATTCTTTAAAAGGATTAAAAGAGCATGAAATTTTAGATTTTTTTGAAAAACATCTTTGTATCACCTTAGATTCACTTGCTAAAGAGGGTAAAAATATCTTAACTGACATTGGTAAAATTTATGAAGGACATCCCTTAGTATTAGAAGTCATTGCAGGTGAAATTCGTCAAGATTATGGTAATGATGTAACTGAATATTGGGAAGTCAATAAACAAGAATTTGAACAGGTAGAACGTGAGTTATTATCCGATAGATTAAGTCCTGCATTTTATAACGAAGAACTACAAAAACGTATTCGTCAGCGCATTGAAACATCATTAAAACAATTATCTGATAATGCTTTAAATTTACTCAAACGTAGTTCAGTTTATCGTCGTTCTGTTCCTAAAAATTTTTGGCAAGAAATGTTATGGGAGAGTTCAGAAAAAGAGAAAGAAAATGCTTATTCACAGTTAAGCGATCGTACTTTAATTGAAAAGGAAAAAGGGTTAATTCGTCAACATAATTTAATTCGTGATATTGCTTATGATTTGTTGAGAGAAGATATAGAGATTTGGAAAGCAGCAGAACAGAAAGCTGCTGAGATTTGGATTGATAATCTTTCTGAATCACTTAAAACTCTATTTCAAAATTCTCATGAAAAGAATTGGTCATTTCTTCCAGAAGATATATCAGGAGAACCTATAGATCAATTAATTATTTTCAAAAAAAATACCATTTCAGACCTAACATATTTAGGTTTTATAATAGAGGCTTATAATCATTTTTTTGAAGCAAATTGCTATGAAGAAAGTGCTACTGCTTTATTCCTTGTAGATCGCTTTTGGTATCGTTGGGGAAATATTAATAACTTATTAAATTATATTAATAAGTTAGAATCTAAAAAAGTAACTTTACCACCACAAATAATTATCAGAAAAGCACGATGTTTTAGAGATAAAGGAGAAGTAGAAAAGGCAATTGAAATAGCAGAAAATATCAAAAAAAGCAATAGTGATCAGGATATAATAGTCAGTGCAGTTGCTGATGAAATCATTGGTAGTTGTTATAGTATTTCGAGTGATCATAATAAGGCTATTGAAGCATACGAAGAAGCACTTAAAAAACATAGACTAAAGGATAATATGAAAGGTATTAGTTCTACCTATGGAAATATAGGTGATGCTTATTTTGAGTTAAATGATCTCGAGAAAGCAATAGAAAATTACAAAGAAGCTTCTAAAAAGACTGAAAATGATTACTATCTTTGTCGTAATTTAGGGCGAATTGGTAAAGTTTACATTAAGCAAAATAAATATAAACAAGCAATAGAAATTTTCAAGAATAATCTGATAAAAATCACTAAAAATAAAGATAAGAATTTATTAAAAAATAGTTTAGATATAGCTAAAATTCGTCTCCACTTAGGCAAAGCATTTATAGGGGATAAAAATTTCTCACAAGCAAAAGAGGTTCTTGAACTTGCTCAAGAGACATTTAGGGTACAAAATGTAGAAAAATTTCTTAAAGAATGTCAGGAGTTATTATTAAAGATACAGCAAAATGATTATGAATAACTATCACTATACGATTATTATTCAATGGTCAAACGAAGATAATTGTTATGTTGTCAGTCTTCATGAATGGGGAGAATATTGTCATACTCATGGTGATACTTATGAGGAAGCTTTTAACAATGCACAAGAGGTTTTAGAATTGTTAATTGAGTCAGCATTAAATAATAATTAACCCTTACCAGAACCTAAACTATTTGGTCAAACTTTACAAAGAGTTTAAGAAAAGGAAAAATCAAAATTCGCTATGAATTAATTATCTAGACGTATTCGTAGGGACATAATACTATTATGTCCTTATATATTCTCACTTCTCACATATCATTACTGACTGCTATATTATCTTAAGAGGACAATAACCATGAAAATTAAATATGATTTAGAAGCAGATATTTTAATCTTTATTCTTAAAGAGATTTCCCCATATAATTAAAAAAGTTTTTTCAGGTGGGCAAAGTTTTCTAGATTATGAGTAGCTGAGATCAGTCCCTGATTTGCCCACCCTACCATATAAGGAAAAGATAAAAATTTACTTTAATTGTTAATATGATTATTTAAAAAATTGTCAATTTTATCATAAATAGAAATCATTTCCTTCTCTGAAAAATTACCATGACCTCCACCAGAAATGGTAATCAGTTCATTAGGAACCTCTACCTTTTCTAATGCTTGATGAAGTTTAAAACTATGACTATAAGGAACAATTGTATCAGCATCACCATGTATCGTTATGATAGGAGGCAAATCTTCTCGTACATAGTTGATGGGAGAAACTCGTTGCGCAACTTGTAAACGATCCGTCCGACTCCCCACCCACTGCACTGCATAAGATTTTTGGTTTTCCCCTTCCAGTAGATCAGCTACATCAGTAATACCATACCAGTTAACAATGGCTGCAACCTTCAGTTTTTCCTTGCCCGGACACTGACGATCAAGACCGGCACTTGCGGGTAACATTCCCGTGGTGAGGGCTAAATGTCCGCCTGCAGAGTCCCCAGAAACAACAATTTTATCCACATTAAAATTATACTTCTCGGCGTTGCGGATAACCCATCTTAAGGCGCATAAACAGTCTTCAACGGCCGCCGGCGCAGGAGAAACCCGTCTTAATCGATATTGAACCGTCACTACACTCCAACCTTTTTCGATATAGGGTAAAATTTGTAAAATTGTTCCGTCTTTTGTGCCACCTATCCAACCACCACCATGAAAATAAATCAAGGTTGGTACCGGTTTGTCGCTTTTTCTAGGGGTATAAACATCAACTTTTAGAGGAACATTATTGGCTTTAAGATAAGTAATATTTAAACGACTTCGATATTTAAGTTGCAGGGTTGTCGCCCATCTAGCTGTCTCAGAAAGTTTAGCCAAAATGGGATGATTGATGGCGATGGTTAAGAAAGGAAACATTAATAATAGTAAAAATTTCGTCTTGAATTTAAACATAAAAACTTTGCTGACAATTTAATCTTGATAATATACTATTTGTGTTTTGATCTTGCAATTTGCCAACTGAGGAAAATAACAGGAATCATCCCTACTAAAACAATAGCTAAAGCAGGGGCTGCTGCTTCGGGTAAACGTTCATCAGACGCATATTGATAGACCCGAATGGCTAAGGTGTCAAAGTTAAAGGGACGAATGACTAACGTAGCTGGTAATTCTTTCATCACATCAACAAAAACTAACATAATTGCTGTTAACATTCCCCCAGTCATTAAAGGGGTATGAACCTTAATTAAAATTTGACTGGGCGTTGATCCTAAACTCCTAGCTGCATCGTCTAAACTAGGTTTTATTTTCCCTAAACTGGATTCCACTGCACCAAATGCCACAGGCAAAAATCGCACTAAATAAGCATAAATTAGAGCCAAAATTGTGCCACTAATTAATAACCCTATTTTTACATTAAAAATTTGTTCAAATATATCAGCGATCGCATTATCTAATCGTCCGACAGGGATTAAGATTCCTACAGCAATAACTGACCCTGGAATAGCATAACCCAAGGCAGCAATTCTAATACTTCCATTCATCCAAAAATTATCTTGTAATCGCTTTCCATAAGCCATAATTAAGGAGAGAATTAAAGCTGCGATCGCCGTAACCACCGAAACAATTAAACTATGGTTTGCCAAGTTTAAAAAATTATTATTAAAAGCTGTTTCAGCATTAATAATCACTAAATCAATCAGGTAAAGAGAAGGAGCTAAAAATCCTCCAAAAAAAGGTAAAAAACAAACTAGCCAAGCGATTAATGCTCGCCATGAGGTTAATTGATAACGAGAAAAATGGGATTGAGACTGACTATTTTGATAATAACGAGCTTGACGACGTGACCATAACTCTAAAATGATTAATGTAAAAATAAATAACATCAAAAAAGCTGCAAGCTGTGCTGCAGCTTGTCTTTCTCCTAACCCAAACCAAGTATCATAGATCCCCGTTGTAAAGGTATTCACCCCAAAATATTTAACCGTTCCAAAATCATTTAATGTCTCCATTAAGGCTAAAGCTAATCCTGCAATAATCGCTGGACGAGCTAACGGTAAAGCGACCTTAAAAAAGCTTTGCCAAGGACTACAACCTAAAGAACGACTGGCCTCTAAAGTACAAGTGGATTGCTCTAAAAAAGCAGTTCTAGCTAACAAATAAACGTAAGGATAAAGCACCAAAATTAACATGATAATGGCTCCCCATAAAGAACGAATATCTGGGAACCAATAATCATTAACACTTTGCCATCTAAACCAGCCACGAAGACTGCTTTGAACCGGACCATAATAGTCCAACATATTCGTATAAGTATAGCCTAATAAATAGGCAGGAGCAGATAAAGGAAGGAGTAATAACCATTCAAACCAATAACATCCCCAAAAACGACAAAGGGTAACTAACCATGCAGTTGTCACCCCAATAACAGAGACTCCTATACCTACCCCAAACATGAGAAATAAAGAGTTTAAAATATAATTAGTTAGAACTGTTTCAGCTAAGTGTTTCCAAACGCTTCCTGCATCGATAAAAATACTACTAACTACAAATAAAATAGGAGTCGCAATTAAAACAGCAACCATGAGAACGATGGTCGTCCAACCTTTGGAGGGAAGACGGTTAATTAAATTATTAACATTAGGAATTAAAGGGTTTGATTCTGTCATAACTTTTGATATTATTATCGGATTTATATTTAATATATCAACAGTAACACAGTCTTCTAGGCTGTAACCATTAAGATACTTATTCTACATAATATGAGTAATTATATGATATTTTCTGATATTGATCACAAAAAATTTATATTTAAAATATAGCAATTAGTAATGATATGTGAGTAGTGAAAACCGATTAGGGTAAAACACAGTGTGAAACCCCTACAAGAGTGATTTGTAGGGACATAATATTATTATGTCCTCATCGGTTCTCATCTATCATTCCTGATTGCTATAACTGATTGAAGCATAAGGATCTATCCCTTTGGTATAATCAAAATAGTAGTAATCAGATAAAATTATGATGAAGGACTTACCCCCCCTGAATACTGATACCATTAACGCTATTCTTAATGAAGAAATTGATGATGATACCGTTAACCAACTTGTTTGGTATTATTTAGGATATCGTTACAATGAAAGTAGTAAAACTTGGGATAATTCTGCTGTTGAAGAAACTTGGAAACAAGATTATCCCGAACCTCCTAATTTTATTGAAAACCGTCCCCCAACTGTTAAATTAACCCGTTCTATTCCTAAAGAAAATAAACAACTGCTTAAAGAAAAATTAGGCTTTAAAGGGTACAAAATTGGCACGTTTGAACCGAGAGATACTCGTCGTGCAACCATGGCGAATTGGTTATTAAGTTACTTAATGATTCATTCATCATAGTAATCATTTCCTCTCAAATTAAAATTATAGAGGAAAATTATCAATAAGTTAGCTGTCATTACTAGGACCCAATATACCTATGTCAGAAGAAAATCAAATTACATATGAACTTTTACAATCTAGAGCAAACAATTAATTGTTTACCTGATGTATTTACCAATGCTGAACCTATTTGCACAGCACTTAAAATTACTCCTAGTGAATTTTATCCTTTTGCTGACACAATTTGCCAAAAAGCTGGGAACATGGATTATCTTTAGTTGCTAAAAACTCAGGAAATTACCAAGTTGCAGGAGTTATTATCTCAGAGGATTTATCAACAATCCCTCAATCCGATTCACTGTAAGGAGATATCTCTACCGAGCTATCTGGAAAGCGTTAGCGACTCATAAGATTGAAATTCCTTTCCCACAAAGAGATTTACATATTTGCAGTGATAGCACGAAAAAGAGCTTAAACGACTAAGTATTTCCACCACTTCCCAGTAGAAAAAGACTAATTAAAGTCCCACTATTCCAGAGACTATGAAGTAACATAGAAGACAAAAGATTGCGCGACCTTGTATAAACAATCCCTAAAACAACTCCTAAAATAGTTAAGGGGAGAACTTCTGAAAGATTCAGGTGTGCAACAGCAAAGATAAAACTACTAATTCCAATCGCCCCCCATAAAGGAACATATCTAGTTAAAGAAGGGAGTAAAAAACCACGAAACATAATTTCTTCATAAAAAGGAGCGGCGATCGCTGCAGTAAAGTAAAAGATGGCTAAAACTACCATATCTTGTCCTTCTAAAGCAAGAGAAAGTAATGGGTTGCTTCCCCCTTGTCCATCCCAAATGTTTTGGTTAATTAATGAGACAATGACTACTAAAGGTAAAGCGACTAAATAACCGCCAAAACCCCAAACTAACCAGTTACTTAACCAATTAAATTTAAACCAATCTTTCGGCAGGGGAAAAAAGGGTTTAATAGACCAATAAAGAACTCCAATACCCCCTAAAGACATAGCGACATAACTCATTAATACATAAACCGCTTTTCCTCGTAAACTTAATTGAGTAACATCAAGATTTAAAAAGGTGAATAATATAGGAAGAATGATTTGTCCAAAAAAGAAAAAACCGACAACTAAAACCTGCCAAGGAATTTCTATTGTCCATGGGGTTTCCCATTTTAATCTTTCATCTATGGCTAACATAGCTGATTCTTTTTTCAAGGCTAATTGAATTAAGGCAAAAATAATAATTGCTAATCCTATTAAACCACAAAAAAGAGGAATAATAGCTACAAATGTTAACTTAATTAGTGCTTGTATCGCTGCTTTTTGTTGTTCGTTTCCTAGGGTAATTAACTCATTATTTCTATTATCAATTTGATAGAGTTTACTGAGAGAATAATAGCGAAACCAACCATTTAATTGTTTTTTAATGGTTAACTCTGTATCCTCTATTTGTGGTACTTGATCCCTCCATAAATTTTTGAGAATATTAGCTATATTTTGTAGTTCAGGAGATGAGGCGGTTAATTCTACATTTTCCCAGGTTTCTAAGGCTTTTTGGGGATCTTCTTGGGGTGCTTGGAGTAGTCCTATTTTAATGGTTAATTGTTCAATTTCTTGTCTTTGTTGGTTGATTTCTGTTTGCAGCTTTTCGGCTTGAGATGATTCTGAAAATAGAAGAAAGGAATTGTTATTAGATTGTGTTTTTTGAAAAGTTTGTAATTCAATTTCTAACTTTTCTAAGTTTTTTTGAGAGAGTTTGTTAGCTTCTTGATACTGTTTAAGGGCAGTTTTATAAGGAGTTTTTCCTAAAAATGAGTCCCGAATTTGTTCAAATTTGCCCATGTCTTCGCTGCGAAATTCTGAAGCTTGTAGCACTAAATTAGTTTGATAAAGTTGTAAATTCGACTGAACTTGTGCTTGATTAAGACTACTAATTAAAGATAGGAATAGGGGGATTAATGAAATAACAGTTAAAACAATTAATATGATTCTTTTGGTCGTCATTAAACTTTCTCTAACTATTTTGACTGTTGGTTTTGGGTTGAAATCAAAATAAATCCTTCGACTTCTCCTAGTATTTTAACATTAGTTAACTGAAAAGTCTCTAAAGTTTCATAATCTAGTAATAGATAAGATGTAGTTGCACTAAGTTCCTTTAATCTATTATTATCTTCTGCAAGCATCTGGCGATCGCTATAAAAGTCTAAACTGGGACGACTATAGGCAAAGGAAGTATAAATAATAGTATTAGGTGGCGTATTATTTTTAATTAATGTGGCAACAGGTTTGACCGAAAATGCTTCATTAAGTTCCCATACCCAAGCATTAGATATCATCAATAAAGTTAAACTGGCATATAAACCAATTATCAAAATAATGAAAAAATTAGGAGAATTTTGTTTCATTTTTTGTGCGGTTAATAAAAGTGTAATTGTCAAGATAAAGGACATAATTACAAGCAGCAAGTCCTGAGTTTCTCTAAATAAATATATTCCTGCTACTAGGGTAAGAGAACTTAGGGAAAATAGACTAAAAACCAATGGTTTAGGATAATTATTTTCTGAGTAATATAAACCCGATAAATAATAACCAATAGCTAAGGCAAAAAAGGGATAAATAGGCATAATATACCAAGGGAGTTTAGTTCCCATAATGGTAATAATTGCTAAAAATATAAAAAACCCTGTTAAGACTAATTTTGCCCAACTTTTTTGATAGTTTTTTGCGGCTAATATCAATCCATTGGGTAAAAATATTAGCCAAGGTAAACTATATTTAACTAATTCAAGAATATAATACCAGGGTGAACCACTATTTCCCTCAACTGCCGTAGATAAACGATCAAAATTTTGTTGTAGAAAATGGACTTGTATAAATTGTTCTCCATAATGATTAATTTGTAAATAATACCAACTAATAACAGGAAAAAAACCTATGAATAAACCTATCCATAAATAATAATTTTTTAGCAAATTTTTAGGCTCATCCCAAAGAATATAAATCCCTAAAATACCTCCTAAAGCTAGGGCTAAAATGCCTTTACTTAAAGCAATTAATCCTATTCCAATACCAAAACCTATGCCCCATAAAGGTTGTCTTTTTGATTTTAATAAACAGAAAATAGAAAGAAGTAAAAAAGTGTTAATTATGCCATCTATCATGGCTAAACGTCCATGACGAACCATTGGTAATAAAGTTAAATAAACTAAACTACTAAAAATAGCTGCTGTTGATTTATTAAATAAATTTTTGCCAATTAAATATAATAAAGGAACGCCCAAAGCGGTTAACAAAGAACAAGGAAAACGAGTAGTAAATTCACTAATACCCCAGAGGTTATAACTAGCATTAATCAGCCAAATAATTAGAGGAGGTTTCAATAAAAACGGCTGTTCTGCATAGGTTAAATAAAGCCAGTTTCCAGACTGAAACATATCTTGTGCTACTGTAGCATAGTAGCCTTCATCCCAGTCTCTTAACGGAACATTTCCTAAACTAATTAACCATAATAATAATGCTAAAATAAGCAATAATATAAACCATAATGTATCATTTTTAAAATTAAGTTTTATCATTTTAATTTAATTAAATAAAGGTAATATTTTTCATTATAGATAAAAGAATTAGTAAATTTATCTAAAAACTGAATATTAAGCTGAGAAGAATTGCCTGAAAATTCTCGGTTAGCAATCAATAAAATGTCTTTTTTTTGTGAACTTACAATTTCAATAATTTGCTTAATAATGTCATCCTCATCAACAATTTTTCTCGTATTATTAAACAGAACATAACTTCCTAGTTTTTGACTTTCAGGATAGTATATTTTTTGATTTAGATAACCACTAATAGGAGCAATAGTAAAATCTTCACTTCCCATAATAAAATGGTTAGTTAAATTATTATTTTTGATATAGTTTGCTGTTATTTTACTGCTAGAATAGGGCGTAACTAAATCTCGACTAAAAGCTACTATGCCCGCTATAACTTGTAACCATAATATTATGATAATCAAAGACTTTTTCTGACGTAAAATAAAGTCATGATAGCTTATCATTGTTGTTGAAAATTGTTTAAAGCTCCTTTCTAATACTTGTATAATTAATTGAGAATTTTTGTAATAACTAGCGATCCATAATGAAGCAATGAGAATAATATATAAATGTCCGTAATGTCTTTGAGAGCCTAAAAATTTAGCATAAGTAAAACTCAAAATTTCTAAAGTTCCCATTAAATAGAAAATTAAAGCAATCGGTTTTTTGAGAAGCATTAAGATAGCAAAACCGAATAAACCTAGAGACAAGAAAGAAAAAATTAATAAATCAATCGGCTTAGAATCACTAGGAATAATAACCAATATATAACTACGCCAAATTCTAGTTATTGTTTGAGTTAAACGATTAAAATCAAATTCAAAAAACCATTGATTAGCACCTCCTTGTAGGGTACTATCTAACGGGGGAAATAACATGAAAACTGATAGACTTATTCCGAGAAAAAAGATGATTAATCCGATCAAAATATTATTTATTTTGGCTTTGGTTTCATACTGAAAATAATCCTTAAAAAGATATTCAATAACTAAACTAACCCCCAAAACAAATGATATCAATAAACAATAAGCATTCGTATTGGCCATAATAGCGAGAATAAAAGCTAAGGGAATATAACTTTTATAACGAGTCTGAAAATAAGTACAAAATAAAAATATTGATAAAACACCAATGCTGTAATTACGACTAATTAGAGAATATTCATAAATCGGTAAATAACCAAAAATAAATAATATTTTTTGACTTTTTGTAAAGGGTGAATAAAAAACAAATAAAGCAACAGTTAGAACAGCAATTAACCAATGAAAAATCTGCATCAATATGGGATTAGCTGTTATTTGATTCAATAACCATAAACAGATATACCAAAGTAAAGGATGACCTTCATATTTAACATTCTCAAAAAAATTTATAAAAGAATCACTATCTCTAGCAATAAGCCAACCATTTAATTCATCCCGCCACATAACATGATTTAACGTACCAATTAAAGTAATAATAGCAAAAATACAGATAATTATTATTAAATCTTTCTTGATATCTGTTAAATACTTAATATCTATAATTGTCTTTTTAAAAGTCATAAATTGTTTCAAAAACGTCATTCTAAAATAGTCTTATTGATAGAAATATAGGGTTTAATGGGAAGACAACCATCTTACTTTTTACAGCTTAGAATGGTGTGTTACTATTTTTAGATAGGGGATAATGGTCGAGAGAATTCGTTACTTAATATGTCATAATAAAATGAGTTGAGTAGAAAGAGCCAAAAACCTGTAATCTAGAAAGAGGTAAATCCGAGAGAGGATAGGAAGATTGGCTACTCGCGTTATTATAGTGCGTCATGGACAAAGCAATTATAATGCTCAAAAGATAATCCAAGGACGCAATGACGAATCTGTATTGACAGAAAAAGGTCGTCAGGATGCTCAAACTGTAGGAAAAACCCTAAGTTCCTTAGCTATTGATGCTATTTATTGTAGTCCATTGCAAAGGGCAAAAACTACGGCTGAGATTATCCAAAATTCCTTTACCAAACCACCGACTTTATCTCCCGATGAACAACTCAGAGAAGTAGACTTACCTTTGTGGGAAAAGTTGCCAAAACAGGAAGTGGCTGAAAAATTTCCCGACGAATATAAATGTTGGAAAAAAAAGCCCCATGAATTTAAAATGATTATCTCTACTGCTGAAGGAAAAAAAGAACATTACCCTGTTCTTTCCTTGTATAAACAAGCAGAAGAATTTTGGCAAAAGCTACTCAAGAAACATGAAAATCAAACTATTTTAATTGTGGCTCATAATGGCATTAATCGCTGTTTAATTATGAGTGCTATTGGAATTCCCCCTTCCCATTATCATCGTATACAACAGTCAAATTGTTGTATTAATGTTCTAAATTTTACGGGAAGTTGGGGAGATACAGTACAACTAGAATCCCTTAATCAAACATCTCATTTAGGGATTCCTCTTCCCCCTCCTCGTTCCCAAGATAATGCCCTAAGATTATTATTTATTCGTCACGGAGAAACCCAATGGAACCGTGAATCAAGATTTCAAGGAATTCGAGATATTCCCCTCAATGAAAACGGAAAAAGTCAAGGACAAAAAGCGGCTGACTTTCTCAAAGACGTTAACATAGATTTTGGCGTTAGTAGTCCCTTATTAAGACCGAAAGAAACCGCCGAAATCATCTTACAATATCATCCCAACATCACCCTAGATTTACGAGAACCCTTAACAGAAATTTGTCATGGACTCTGGGAAGGTAAACTAGAAAGTGAGATTGAAGCGGACTTTCCTGGGATGCTGCAACAGTGGAAAGATGCCCCAGAAACGGTACAAATGCCAGAAGGAGAAACCTTACAACAAGTGTGGGATCGCGCAGTAGCGTGTTGGCAAGAAATTGTTAAGAATTATAGCAATGACTCCAACTCCAAAACCGGTATAGTGGTTGCCCACGATGCCATTAATAAAGTTATTTTATGTCAATTATTAGGACTACAACCCGCTAACTTTTGGAATATTAAACAGGGGAATGGCTGCGTCAGCGTCATTGACTATCCCCAAGGGTTAGACGCAGATCCCGTACTACAAGCCATCAATATCACCACTCATTTAGGGGGAGTCCTGGATAAAACGGCGGCAGGGGCTTTGTGATCAGGTGAGAAGCAGACTCAATTAAGAATTTAGGGTGCAAAATGGACGAATTTCATGGTTTCTTCATTCTGCATTCTAAATTCTACATTTACAGAACTACCCATTCAAAAGAAAAACAGCCATAATGGAAAACGCAAGGGATTGACTCTTGACGAAATTCTAGTAAGCTACTATATCAATAACAGTAAAAAACCATAAACTTGTAAATCCCTGTTTATATAAATCTCTATTGAACTTTCGGAGTGAGGAAATTAAACATCGTGTCGTCTAGCACTATTCGACAGAAACATAACCAGAAGAAGTCCCCTACTTCAGATGTTTCTTTTATTGGGGGGGTTCTTCGAGTCGCCGGAGGAACCGTCTTAGGGATCAGTCTTTTAACCAGTTCTATCCTGGCTGGCGGACTGGTTGGACTGGCCATCAGCTTCCGTAACCTTCCCGATGTACGTACTCTCAACAGCTATTCTCCATCAGAAACCAGCTATGTCTATGATATCAAAGGAAGGCTACTGACTCGACTGCATGGAGAAGCCAACCGAGAAGCCGTTCAACTCCAACAAATATCCCCTGAGTTGAAACGGGCGGTTCTAGCCATTGAAGACAGCCATTTTTACTTACATCAGGGGATTAACCCCAACAGTATCGGTCGGGCTTTGTGGGTGAACTGGAAAAGCGGTGGCGTGGTGGAAGGAGCCTCTACCATTACCATGCAGCTTGTCAAAAACATTTTCTTAACCAGAGATCGAACCTTTAGTCGTAAACTCTCAGAAGCCGTTCTCGCTATTCGTGTGGAACAGGTTTTTGATAAAGATGAAATTATGGAAATGTACCTCAATAACATTTATTGGGGTCATAATACCTATGGCGCGCAAACTGCCGCCCAAAGTTACTTTAATAAACCCGCCTCTCAATTAAACCTATCCGAAGCCGCCTTGATGGCAGGGTTAATACAAGCCCCAGAAACCTACAGTCCCTTTAACAACTATGCCCAAGCCAAACAACGGCAAAAGGTGGTTCTTGACCGTATGGCGGACTTAGGTTGGATCACCCCAGAAGAAGCCACAGCAGCCCATAAAGCTCCCCTAGGGGTAGGAAAACCCACCTCTTGGCAAGCCAGTAAACTCCCCTACGTTACTGATACGGTTATGAAGGAGTTACAGGCTAAATTTAGCAAAGATGTGATCACCAAAGGAGGAATGCGTATTCAAACCTCTGTTGATTACTTCATGCAAGAAAAAGCCCAAGAAACCGTGCAAAAAGGGTATAGAAACCTGAGAAGACGGGGCATTTATGCCAAAGACTTACAGGTGTCTTTAGTGGCTGTTGATCCTCGCACCCACTTTATTAAAGCTATTGTCGGAGGGGTTGACTACGATAAAAGTCAGCTAAACCGTGCTATTCAGTCCCGTCGTCAACCGGGTTCCGCCTTTAAACCCTTTGTTTACTATACGGCCTTTGCCAGTGGTAAATTTACCCCAGGTTCGGTGGTTAATGACAGTCCAGTGAGTTACCGTGATGGTCGGGGTGTGTATACCCCCAAAAACTACGGTGGTAGCTTCTCAGGTCCGGTGTCCCTTCAATCGTCTTTAATTCAATCTCGCAACGTCCCGGCGGTAGTTTTGGGCCAGAAAATTGGGGTGAGTAAAGTGATTGAAATCTGTCGTCGCTTAGGGATAAATAGTCCTATGCAGCCGGTGATTTCTCTTCCGTTAGGGGCAGGTGATCTGACTCCCTTAGAAATGGCGAATGCTTATGCGACGTTTGCCAGTAACGGTTGGTATTCAGAACCCACCATTATTGTGCAAATTACCGACAGTCGAGGCAATGTTCTCTTAGATAATACCCCAAAACCTCAATTAGTTCTTGATCCTTGGTCAACGGCCTCCTTAACCACTGTTTTACGAGGGGTGATTACCAGTGGAACTGGACGGGCCGCTAATATTGGTCGTCCGGCTGCCGGTAAAACGGGAACCACCGATAATGAGCGCAATGTCTGGTTTGTGGGCTATGTTCCTCAGTTATCTACGGCGGTTTGGATCGGAGATGATGCCAACCGTGCTATGGGTAGAGGGGTAACAGGAGGGGGTCATGCAGCCCCTATCTGGCGTAGTTTTATGAAAGAGGCTCTCAAAAATCAACCGGTTTTACAATTCCATGCTGCTTCTAAGTTCCCCCGTCCAAAACCTAAGAAAAAATAAACGATGAAAAGGGGACTAAAAACAGAAAATGTCCACCATAAAGAGTGGTTCCGTCTTCTTTGGCAATGGCGAGGTTCCGTGATACCCGCAATTTTACCCCGTGTAATCTGTTGCGCCCTTTTTGCCTTGGGAATCACTTTTTTGTATCAGTTGGGGATCAATATAGCTTTACCCTTAGAAAGTGGTTTAGTTCCTAGTATTGTCTTAGGTTTACTGTTAGTTTTTCGGACAAATACAGCTTATGAAAGATATTGGGAAGGCCGTAAACTGTGGGGAACTTTAATTAATACGGTTAGAAATTTATCCCGTACCATCTGGGTAACGGTTCAAGAAAATGATGGCAGCGATCGCAGAGAAAAAATTGCGACATTACGACTTTTAATTGCTTTTGCTATTGCCACTAAATTACATTTACGTTCAGAACCTGTTAATGAAGAGTTAAGGCGATTGTTACCCTCACAATGTTACGACAAATTATCTACGATGAACCATCCTCCCCTAGAAATTGCTTTTTGGATCGGTGATTATTTACAACAACAATACGAAAAAAAATGTATTGATTCTTATCAACTCACTGCCCTGTTTAAATTATTAGATATCATGGTTGATGTCTTAGGGGCCTGCGAAAGAATTCTCAAAACCCCTATCCCTCTAGCTTATAGTATTCATTTAAAACAATTAGTTTTAGTTTATTGTTTAACCTTGCCTTTTCAATTCGTTGATGAATTATATTGGATGACGGCTCCTATTGTTGCTTTAGTCAGTTTCACAATATTAGGAATTGAAGAAATTGGGGTAGAAATTGAAGATCCCTTTGGCTATGATGCTAATGATTTACCCCTTGATCAAATTTGTTATACTATGGAAAAAAATATAGAAGACTTAATTACTTTAGCCCCTTATGTTAGGTATGTTAAAGACTCTTCTCATGATTAATTATTTATCATTAATTACCAATGACGACAATGAACTGGCATATTCCTGAAAATCTCTCTTTTGAAGACGCTTTACAGTTAACTCAAACTCTCCTAGAAGCAATGGTAGAGAACAAATTAAACGATTCGGAAATTGAAGAAATTATTACCACTTTAGTCAGTAGTAAAAATGGGGCAAGGGGATTTTTTGTTGTTTATTTAACCAGCAATATTCCTTTAGCTGATAATCCTAGTCAGGGAGTAATTAATGCCTTAACAACCTCTCCTGAATTGGTGAGCGAACTCTTGGTAAAAAATCTTGCTATGTCTGCATCTATGGCCATTAGCCATCGTCGGAATAATGATGAAGAAATGGCGAAACAATCAGAAATGACTTGTGAGCGAAATGGCAAGTTAATTCAAAAAACTAAATTAGATTTGATTACGGAAGAATTACAAAAATTAAAACAAACCATTATTGATAATGATGGAAGTTATCAGACTTTTTTAGAAAAATGGGGATATGATGATGAACAAAAACAAGTGATTAAACATAACATAGAGAAAATTATGTCAATCAGAATTTAGAATTTAGAATTTAGAATTTAGAATTATAGACTCCTGAAGTTAACGTGAGTTCGACAGAACATAAAATCGATGGTTTAAGAGTCACATCGTTAACTCGAAACCCTGATTCTTTTGTTAAAAATGTTCCAACTCCGAACCCCGAACTCACGTTGAAGTTAGAGTCTTGAAATAGGGAATATTTTTCTTAATCTTGGTCGATTGGATATGGCGAGGATATCTCGCTATCCCTCGACCGCTTTTTTTATTCCCTTGAAAGGGGAAGCTTGAAACTCTTTTTTTCGGTCATAAACAAAATAATCTTTTTCTGTGAGAATAAAGTGGACTCTCTTAAGAAATGGAAATAAGCAGTAAGGTATATCTCCCTAACTTAACAAGTAATGTTTATTGTTGTCCAAGCACTATAATTTATATTGTGGGGCAGTGGGGCAAATTGAGAATTGAAAATAAAGTTATAAAGAAAGGATTAAAATTATGTCAACCACAGAACTATTTAAGGCCTACGCAGCTATTAAACCTGGGGAAAAACTGCAACCTTGGGAATACACCCCTAAACCTTTAGGACGCAACGATATCGAAATTGACATCACTCATAATGGTTTGTGTCACACCGATATCCACATGAGGGATAATGATTGGGATGTGAGTACCTTTCCCCTGGTTGCTGGCCACGAAGTGGTAGGAAGCGTCACCCAAATGGGAGAAGATGTCACTTCCTTAAAAATCGGCGATCGCGTAGGTTTTGGTTGGATACGTAACTCCTGTCGTGTCTGTGACGCTTGTTTACGGGGAGAGGAAAATATTTGCCGTGAGGGTTATACCGGATTAATTGTGGGACATCATGGCGGTTTTGCCAATAAATTGCGGGCTTCGGCTGATTTTGCCTATAAAATACCCGATGGATTAGACTCTGCCAGTGCAGCTCCTCTCCTCTGCGCTGGAATTACCGTTTATACCCCTTTACGCACGTATATCAAGCATCCAGGCACGAAAGTGGGGGTTGTTGGTATTGGGGGTTTAGGCCATTTGGCGATTAAATTCGCCCGCGCTATGGGGGCCGAAGTGACGGCGTTTTCTACCTCTCCTAATAAGGAAGCAGAGGCCAAAGAATTTGGGGCCCATCATTTTTGTAACTCGAAGAATGATGCAGAAATGGAAGCTGCTAGCAATGGTTTAGACTTACTTTTGAGTACGGTATCCGCAGAAATTGATTGGGAGAAGGCCCTAGGTTTATTGCGAGATGACGGAATGTTTTGTTTATTAGGTCTTCCTGTTTCTACTCTTAATATTCCTTTGACTTCCCTCGTTTTTCATCAGAAGAAAATTGCAGGAAGTGTGGTAGGGGGACGATTTTTTATGAAAGAAATGCTTGAATTTTCTGCTATCAATCAAATTAAACCCATGATTGAAACCATGTCCATCTCTCAAATTAATGAAGCAATGGATAAGGTGGCAGCTAATAAAGCCCGTTATCGTATTGTATTAGTTTCTGAGTAATTAATTGAGTTAAGTTGTAGGGATAATTGATACAATTATCCCTTTTTTGATTGTTAATCAACAACTTGAGAAATAATTTAATTGGTAATATCAAAGATTGATTGGGCTGTTATATTTAGATCAGGAAAAATAGAAGAAATTAAAGTATCATCATTCTTAAATTGTTGTACTTGATATTCATCATCAACGAATTGATAAATCGAAATTGTCGGTTTTTTAGGATCGCCAATATACCGTTTTCCTCCTAATCCTAAATAATCAACAATCCAATATTCAGCTATCCCTAAAGTTTCATAATCAATCAATTTATGACCATAATCATAACCCCAATTTTTGCTAACAACTTCTATGACTAAAGGAACGGTTTTACCCTGTGTAATGGTTGATCTTGTCCTCCACAAAGGTTCATCATTTAAGTTAGATTGATCAAGGATAAGAACATCAGGGTTATAAGCAGATTTATTTGTATCAAGGTGCTTAATTAAAGCTTGTTTTGGTATCATATAAGGAAGTTCACGCTTTTCAATTTGTACAGCTAATTTAATTGTAAGAAAACTAATGACTTGTTCATGACTTCCTGTTGGTTGCATTTCAAAAATAACCCCATCATGTAATTCATAACGTCCGTAAATATCGGGATACCAGTCCCAGAATTCTTCTAATGTTATGGGTTGAGAAACTGTTGTAGTCATAATTTAGTTAGTTATTGGTTAAAAGTTTCAAAGTTGTCCTAATTCTCGTAATTTAGGCTCTAATTCTTTGACTTTAGCTTCAGCTTCTTGCGCTCTTTTTTCAGCTTGTTTGGCTTTTTTTCTGCTTCTTGTTTCAATTTTCCTAATTCCACATAGGTTAAAAAGGGTTCATCGGTTGGGGTAAATATTGTTAGATCATTTTCCGTGATTTCAAAACGAACTTTTAAACGGGGACTAATCCATCCGTCCATTGTTTCAATTAACTTTAGGCTATTTTCTTCTCTGATCCATCCACAAAGATCAACTTTATCTGGATCATAAACATAATATTCTTCTACTCCATAGCGATTATAAAACTCAAATTTTTGACTCATTTCTGCTAAAGTATTACCAGGGGAAAGTATTTCAAAGACAACTTGGGGAGAGATATTATTTTCTTCCCATTGTTTATAAGAACCCCGATCGCCTTTGGGACGACCAAATACCACCATAACATCAGGGAACCGTCTTAGTTTATTATTACCTTCAATGGTATCCCATTGCAAGTCACCGGCAACGAAAACATCAGGATTATCAGTAAATAATAACTCTAAGTTTTCTTTAATGGTAACAATTAATCGAAATTGTTGCGTATTATCGGCCATGGGTTGACCATCACTATCAGGATAGATAATATTGTTTTGAGTTTGGTTAGTTATCTGCTGTACCATCGTTTTTATGTTTTATATGACAACATTATATTAATTATATCGCTAAATAATCTATATTTGTTTTTATATTTATGAGATGGAAATTTTTCTAGTTTTAGGAGTCAGTAGTCAGGAGTCAAAATTTAAGTCTTATCCGTATCTCATGAGTTCGACAAAAATTATATATTAATCTTTGTATTTAAAGTCATTAATTAGATAATTCACAGTTTTTGTCTTCTACAATCTTAAGCTTATGTTAATATTTTTAATAGAACATTTTTATTTAGTGTAGTATAATTAAACTGTTTTAGTGTATTAGATATTTGATAGAGGTGTATTTAGACATATGAACAGTGAGGCAAATTGGCAAAGTCTAAGCTTAGGTTTTATTATTATTTTAATTATTGGGTTAATACTTTGGGCTTTATTTTATGAAATAGGGAAAGCCCCCTGGCAATTTATTACTATTTTAGTTGCTCTTTTGGGTACATTAATTACTGTTACCAATAATTTACAAATTCAAATACGCAATGAACAAAAACCTAAAAAAGTAGAGATATATGATAAGGTAATGAAATTATTTTTTGATTCTATACTTGCTAGTAAACTAGGACAAGAACCGAAGTCTGAAACAGAATTAATTAAGGAATTTACTAATATAACACCTGATTTAATTTTATGAGCATCTGATGATGTTTTAAAATTTTATGTTAAATTTCGTAAGATTGCTGATAATACTTTAGAAAATGCAGGTAATACTTCTATTCTTTTATTTGCAAAAATGTTATTAGCTATGAGGAAAGATTTGGGACATCAAAATAACCAAATTGATGAAATTTTTATCTTAGGGACATTTATCAATGATGTTGAGAGTTTTCCGAACTCCTAATCATATATGATCCTGAATTTATAGCTTACTTTAACAGTCATCAGTCACACGCTTCGCTCAGTCACCAGTCACCAGTTATTTTTTTACATCGGGTTTAAGTCCCCCTCTAAATTATGTTAATTGATGACTGTTAACTAATAATTGCTCATAATTAGGGGTATGCGTTAGTTGTGGGTTTAAATCCCCAACTATACGCCTGGTGACTGGTGACTGCGTGACTGGTGACTGTTTTAAACGCTAAAAGTAAGCTATAAAAATAACTAAGCTTGATTTATCTCATTTCTAAAATTAGCCATATCTGCATAAAGTTTACGCGCCCGATTAACTCCCCCTAACGGTTTATGAACCTCTAAACAATTCCAAGGAGAAAAAGATTCTTTTTCATCCCTATCTATCCGTTCTTTTGTATTAAATTCCTGTTTAAAAATCTTCATCGTTGCTACTTTAATAAAAGGCGATTCCTTCTCATCCCATAATACTGTCGGATCTTCAATGGGCATTTTTTTAGCATCAGTTTGCAGTTGAATATTGAAGTCAAAATAAGCATCTTTTTCTGCTAAATGCTTAATCATTGCTTCTCGTAAATAATTCGTTTTATCCTCAGCACTTTCAACATCAAAAGTTTCCCTTTCAAGATGAGGAACAAGGGAATATTTGACAGCATTTTTCCCTAATTTATAAGGAGTAGCACTCCAATAATTCGCCTCCAAAGGACTTGTCATAACTTGACTTCGTACATTATTTAATAAAGGAAGTGCATAAGCGATCGCCTCATAAGATTGTTTAAGTTCATCAGGAATTTTATCCACACTTCCATCCTTCTTAAACGTGATTTTTTCGTCCCTCATTGCATTAATGACAGGAAAAAAGTCGAGATATCCTTTCGCATCTTTTAGAAAAAAAACAGGAGTATTAACTAATATAAAATCTTGTTCATTAGGCGCTGAATTTTCAAGCGCTTTACCCCCTTCAACCCCTGTTAATTTTATGGCAACTCCTCGAATATCTCCCCTCATATCGGGTTGAAAATTGCCTTGTTTATCATCACTTCCACTACCATTAGAAAAACGGGCCCATATAGGATACGTTTTCCCTGTTGAGAAAATTCCTACCTTTAATTGATCGGGAATATTTTCCTCAATAATCAACTCCCCTTGAACATAACCATGACTTTTGGGATGTTGAGTTCTTGGAGTCGGAGAAAACTCATAATTTTTCATCAAAAACTCAAATATTTTGACTAATTCTTCAATGACTTCTGCTTCATCTTCTGGAAAATACTCTTGACCGATTTCTAACATATAAATCACCTTATTGTGTCTTGTTTCCTCATTTATAGTTCATTTATGGGGTTTTTCTGGTCATTTTTAAGAATATTGATCGAAACAAACCCAACCCTTATGTTAAGTTTTGCTAAGTTTAGCAGTTAAGTGATAATATAACTGTATAGTAATAAACTGAAATAGAAATTACAGCAGTGGGTTGATAGCTTCAGACAAAGAAAGCATTTTTCGTCTCAAGTCTAACCCCTAACTGCCACTAAGAGGTATTCATCATGAGTAATAATTTAGCTCTCAAGCTTCGGGAAGGAACCAGTCATTCTCACACCTTGGCAGAAA
>JBFRWG010000104.1:0-15117 GCA_051439445.1 Crocosphaera sp. | reverse complement strand
ATGTGTATAAGAGACAGCCCTTAAATTACTCTTAGAAATCAACTAATTATTATGGCTATTTCACTCAGTAAAGGTCTAAGAATTTCCTTAGAAAAAGCAAGTCCAGGGTTAAAAGCGGCCTTTGTTGGATTAGGATGGGATGTCAAACAAGTCGATACAGGAAAAGATTTTGATATTGATTGTTCCGTTTTTTTACTAGGAGAAAATGAAAAATTAGTTTCTGAGCAACATCTCATTTTTTATAATAACCTAAAAAGCCCCGATGAGCATCATTCCATTGAACACATGGGAGATAACTTAACCGGTGCAGGAGAAGGAGACGACGAAGTTATTTTAGTTAACTTTACCAAAGTTCCCAACGATGTCAAAAAAATCGTTTTTGTTGTTACTATTCATGACGCAGATCAGAGAAATCAAAACTTTGGACAGATCGAAAATGCTTTTGTCAGATTAGTCAATGTAGAAACAAAAGAAGAAGTATTGCGCTATGATCTAACCGAAGACTACTCCATTGAAACTGCTTTAATTATTGCAGAGATTTATAACAAAGATGGAGAATGGCGCATGACTGCGGTAGGATCAGGATATCAAGGAGGTTTACAAGCTATCCTTAACCGTTATTCCAATTAGACAATCAAACAATTATCTAGAAAAAAATTATGGCAATATCACTAAGTAAAGGTCAAAGAGTTTCCTTAGAAAAAGCAAGTCCTGGGTTAAAAGCGGCCTTTGTTGGACTAGGATGGGATGTGAAAAAAGTTGAGACAGGAAATGATTTTGATCTCGATGCTTCCGTCTTTTTATTAGGAGAAGATGAGAAACTCATTTCTGATACCCATTTCGTCTTTTATAATAATCTAAAAAGTCCCGACGAGCATCATTCCGTTGAACACATGGGGGATAATTTAACCGGTGCAGGAGACGGAGATGACGAAGTTATCTTAGTTAATTTTACCAAGATTCCCAACAATGTCAAAAAATTAGTTTTTGTGGTTACCATTCATGAAGCAGACAAAAGAGAGCAAAACTTTGGACAAGTAGAAAATGCTTTTGTCAGGTTAGTTAATGTAGAAACAAAAGAAGAAGTATTACGCTATGATTTGACAGAAGACTATTCTATTGAAACTGCCTTAATTATTTCAGAAATATATAATAAAGATGGGCAATGGCGCATGGCTGCAGTGGGAGGAGGATATCAAGGAGGTTTACAAGCTATCCTCAACCGTTATTCTAAGTAGGTGATCATTATGGCAATTAATCTTACAAAAGGACAAAGAATTTCCCTTAAAAAAGAAGCACCAGGACTCACCAAAATTATGTGTGGTTTGGGTTGGGATGTCGCAGAATCAAAAGGTATTTTAGGACTATTTAAAGGGGATGATTTTGATCTCGATGCTTCTGTATTATGTCTTAGCGAAAAGGGGAAACTCAAGACAAAATCTGAAGTAATTTATTTTAGTAATCTTAACCATCGTTCCGGAGCAATTGTTCATTTAGGAGATAATTTAACAGGAGAAGGGACAGGAGACGATGAACAAATTATTGTTGATTTACCGAGAATTCCTAATGATATTCACAAATTAGTTTTTGTCGTCAATATTTATAACTGTAAGCAACGAAAACAAAGCTTTGGAATGGTAAAAAATGCCTTTGTTCGTTTGGTAGATTTAGCTAATAATAAAGAAATTGCTCGTTATACCCTTTTAGGAGAAGAATATGAGGGAAAAACAGGGATGATTTTAGCAGAAGTTTATCGGGAAGATGGAGAATGGAAAATGGAAGCAGTAGGAAAAGGGGTTATAGTTGATGGACTGCAAACAATGACCAATGACTATTATTAAATAAAGTTATGACGGAACAAATATTTGACCAAAAAGCTTCTTTTTTTGATAGATGGGCCCCTAATTACGATCTCATTTTTACCACCATTTTCTATCAGTCCCTACACAAACGATTATTATCTTATGTTAATTTACCCAATCCTTCCTCTGTGTTAGATTTAGGGTGTGGAACCGGTCTATTATTGAATCGTTTAGCCCAAAAATTTCCTGATTTACAAGGGACTGGAGTGGACTTATCTCCTCAAATGTTAAAAGAAGCGCGGGAAAATAATCAATATCATCCTCGTTTAATTTATACACAAGGAAATGCCGAATGTCTTCCCTTTGCTGATAATCAATTTGATGCAGTGTTTAATACCATTAGTTTCCTGCACTATCCTAACCCACAACAGGTATTTAAGGAAGTCAATCGTATTTTGCGGCCTCAAGGACAATTTTATTTAGTTGATTCTACTTTACTCGGCCCTGTGCGCTCAATTCCTTTTTCTCCTGGGGGTATTAATTTTTATTCAGCGCAAGAAAGAGAAGATTTTGCCAATAATGTCGGCTTAACCACTCAGGGCCATTATTACTTATTAGCACGAGTTTTGTTAAGTATTTTTGTTAAGAAATAAACATTGTAGGGGTCTGAACCCCTACAAAAATGCGTGGCTGAACTCTAGGAAATTGCTATTAGGTCAAAACCCCTCTTATTAATCGATCAGGGCGTTTAACAGTACCTCAGTCAAAGACATACCCTTCATATCATCAACAGTAACTGTATCAACGATATCGAACTTGGCCCCCACCCCTTCAAGATCGTCATCTAACGCTTTAAAAAATTGAGTGGCTTTCTTATCTGTTCCCACTTGGATAAAGGAAATACCTAACTCATCTTCTCGATCCACCTTCCCAGACGTATTCATAATCAGATTGATTACCGCTTTGCGATCGGTGGGTTCTCCATCGGTAATAATAAGAAAAGTTTCCCCATTAGCTTGCGTTGTACCTGCTGCCTTGCGTTCAAAATAGTTGTTAAGGCCATCTTCTAGAACTTCGGCTAAGTTCGTTTGTCCCATGGGTTCATTTTCTTGATAAACTTTTGTGACTTTATCTGAGGTTACGTTGTCATAGCGTCTAAAACGACCGGAAAACACATAAACTGTAATTCCATCGGGATCAATCTCTTCGCACTTCTTTGCTAACGCTAAGGTTGACTCCTGGGCAATTTGCCAACGGGTTTTGCCATCAGGACCATCAGAAGTAGCCATACTGCTGCTTTTGTCGATCATCAGGGTATAGTCCCGATTTTCGATACGTGAGTCTCCTGACATAAGGGAAACAACCTCCTAATTAAATATCAGATCATCTTGATTACTCTGCTTTCTAGCCTATTATGACCTTTGAGAATTCCCTCGAAAGATCCTGATTTTCATCATAATTGAATAATTTGTTAAGAATTGTTGACAGAACAGGGGTGAATTGTAAAGTCATATTGCGACAGTTTATAAAAATCTTTAAATATAGTCCTTTTGCCCATCATCCTTATTAATGTAGAACATCAGAAGTCGCTAATTGATTGTAGGAATTTTTATAATGAGCAAAGACTTTCAAAAATACCGTATGGTTTGTACCCTAACGTTTGGGGATATTTACGGTCAAATTATTGTTTGGTTAATCGTTATTTTCTTAACCTTAGCTAGTGTCTTAGGGTTATGGAGTAGCACTCGTCAAATCTATGCTTTGGCTGTGGTAGGCTTAGTGTTAGTTCTATCTTTACCGTTTTTACTGTTTGCTTTTGTGACTACTTTGCTCAATCATATTGAGTTTACTCCCCTTGAAGCATCAGAAACCACTCGTTCTTCTTCTCGTAGAACTATCAACGCATCTCAGAAAACGGCTGAAGCGGCTAGTTAATTTGATGATATAGTGTTGCCATTTGAATTGTGGGAACGTAAGACAATGCGTTTCCACTCAATCTTTGATGGGGTCATTTCCTCGGAAATTTTTGTTTATTTTTATTTCATTAACTTACCATCTTCGCAATAATCAAGGGAAAGGTAGTCAATTAATCCGAACTCCTAAATCCGAACTCACGTGACTGCGTTAACTTTTCAATATTATGGGTTTCTACTATAGAGAAACTTATAATTTCGTTTTTGCTTACTTAACCGATTGCCATCGGTTTCTAACTTTATTTTTCGTTCACTAATACAAGTCAATTTTTTTGACAGCCTCACTCACAATTAGGAGAAAAAATTAGTATGTCTAACACTTTAACACAATTTTCTAAAGTTGCCATCGTAAGTTTCCTTTTGGGGATGGGTGGAATGATTGTTGTCCCCTCTTCTTTGGCTGAACCAGAGATTATTACTGATCCTAAGCCATTAGAAATTTATACTGGAACGGTGGAAGATTTAGAAGGAACGGTTTCTAGCAATCTCAGCGAAGGACTAGCCGTAGGGGGAGACTATCCTCCCTTGATTGATATTCCCTCTCTAGAACCCAATAAAAACTCCCTTGAGGCTAAAACCGAAGCCCTTAATCAAATACTACAAGACCATGATCATAGTTTAGGAGATGTTCAACGACCCACCTATCGAGTTCCTGTGGTGAATTTTTAAGGGAGGCAGGAGGCACAAGGAAAGACTTTGCCTCCTAAGCCAAAATTAAACTCGAATCTCAACAGAACCCTGTAAAGCTTCCACTAAGGAACGAACGGCTGCTACCATAGCCACTTCATCGTTGAGTTGGTTAATGGCAGATCCCACGCCAACCCCAGACGCACCGGCGGTAATAGCCATCGGTGCAGTAACAGTAGATAACCCTGACGCACAAATAACAGGAACAGATACAGCGCGAGAAATGCTATAAGCGGCGGCCAAGGTGGGGGCTGCTTTTTCTATTAATCCTAACGTTCCTGCATGGATAGGATGACTGCTGGTTCCTCCTTCTGTTTGAATGAGGTTAGCTCCTGCCTCTACCAAAGCCTCTGCTAATTGTACCTGTTCATCCAAAGGAAGAATATGAGGAACGGTAACACAAAGGGTTGTATCAGGTAAGAGAGTGCGAGTTTGTTGGGTTAAAGCCAGCACTTCCGGAGCGTCAAATCGTTTTCCTTGAGCATAAAACGCATCAAAATTCCCAATTTCTACCAGATCAGCCCCAGCATCTACCGCTTCTGCTAATAACTCAGGTTCTACAGCCGACACACAAATGGGTAGATTAATCAGGGTACGAACATGACGAACTAAACTAGCAGACGCAGCAATATCCACAAAGGTTGCGCCACCAGCTTGGGCTGCTTTAACAATAGCTGAAACTTTGCCTTGATCAAAATTAGTCAAACCACTAATAATCTTCAGGGCCTGACGTTGAGCCAATGCTGTCTCTAAATGAGGGTGCATAATCATTTTTTCCTGTTCTATGTTACCCATAGGGACACTTAATTCTATGGGCCAATGCTGTTGATTATCATAATTGATTTGATGTTGACTCATCAAGCTATTTGTGAGCATAAGTCAGCTAAGTTAAGATTAATGATGGATAATAGATCAGACAACGAAATTATCTACCAACATGGCTCAAGATATTACCCCACAACTTTTAGATCAAGAAAGCGAAGAAAAACAAACCCTTACTTTATTATTAGAGCCTTATTTATCTGATCAACAGAAACTTTTTGTCCAAAAAACTTGCATGGGAAGAACTCAAGGTTATTTAGGCTCGGTATCTTTAGAATGGTTAGCAAGTCGAGTTTCTTTTGCCCTAGAATTACCCTTATTTCGTCATAAATATGACCCAGAAACCAATAATATTATTCGGGATTCAGAAACGGTAGAAGAGTTAAAACAACGTCCCTTAGATTGGTCAAGACAAGCCCATTTGTCTCAATATTTAGCAGTATTAGATAATCATAAATTTCCCCCGATTTTAGTGGTCATTAGTTCCCACTGGGTTAATGATAGCACTGCTTCTCAATGGGATAGCGATGGCCGTGCCAAAGTTAGTGTAGACGATTTCATACCTTTAGATCAAAAACAAAGTTTAGGATTACTCAATATCAGTGATGCTTATTCTATTTTTGCCCTAGATGGACAACATCGTTTGATGGGTATTCAAGGATTAATCGAGTTATTAAAAACAGGAAAATTAATCATTTATAATAAGTCAAAAAAAGCAACCAATAATGTCATTAACCTTGATAATTTAATTGAGGAATATAATTTAGATACTGATTTATTACAAAGTTTGCCCCAGGAAAAGATTGGGATTGAAATTATTCCAGCAGTTATTAAAGGAGAAACCTATGAAGAAGCAAGAAGAAGAGTGCGATCGGTGTTTGTTCATGTCAACCGTATGGCGATTTCTTTAAGTAAGGGACAGTTGGTTTTATTAAATGAAGATGATGGTTTTGCTATCATTGCTAGACGACTAGCAATTACCCATCCTTTGTTAAAAGATCGAGATGAAAAAGATTGGAAATCTCGGGTTAATTGGGATAGGGCAACTATTTCTAATAAATCCACTGTGTTGATGACTTTACAAGGCTTACAGAATATGGTAGAAGGGTATTTAGAGTATCAATTTTCCCATTGGAAAAGTCAAGATAAAAAGAATTTAATTTCCCTACGTCCCAATAATCAAGAAATAGAAGAAGGATTAAATTATTTGTATCAATTATTTGATCATTTAGCTATGTTACCCAGCTATCGTCAATTAGAACAAGGAGTAACTACGGATGAATTAAGACAATTTAGCCACGAAATACGAGAAGGAGAAGGTAATCTTTTATTTCGTCCTGTTGGACAAATTGCCTTAGCACAAGCTTTAGGGTTTTTAGTATTTAGAAAAGAGATGAATCTGGAAACAATAACTAAAAAATTGATTTATTTTGATGAAATTGGAGGTTTTAGTTATATTAATACCTCTCAATCTATTTGGTATGGAATTCTTTATGATCCGATGAAAAAACGTATCCAAGTATCGGGGAAAAAATTAGCAAGTCGTCTTTTAATTTATCTATTAGGTGGAGTCAATGACGAGTTAGAAAAAGCAGAAATTCGTCGCTCCTTAGCTGAAGCAAGAACCATTAAAGATGCAGCTACTAATGAAGAAAAAACCATTGACTTCCAAGGTAACTTTGTTAACCCCAAAAATGTGGGATTGCCCCATATACTGAAAGAGATTTAATTATTAATTATTGATGCTCATAGTTGAAACTTATGGCATCATTACTGTAGAAAAAATATTTTATTTGTTACACCTGGGATCTGTCTGCAAACTACTAGAATATTAAAAATGAGTTAATTTTTTCTTTTGCTCCTCTCAACTAAGATTTTTGTAACTTTGCAGACAGGCCCTAGAAGACTGTGTTACCGTTTAGATATTAAATATAAAACTATAATGATTTGCTTGTTATCATGAATTCAGATACCCTCTTACAACTATTACAACAAACCTTTCGTGTCGGTATTGGTGTTAGTGCGTCTATCCTAGAAACCCTCCAAGATACTCAAAAACGCAATCAAACAGTTTCGGAACTTCAAAAAGACATTGCCCAGAAAATTGGAGAATGGGCTAAAAAAGGAGAAATCACAGAACAGGAAGCTCGTAGGTTTGTCGAACAATGGTTAAATCAACCATCAACTTCAAAAACATCTTCTGGATCACCTACCTCTACAACTTCCACTAAGAGCAATGTTGGCCAAGAAATTCAACAACTCACTGAAAAAATTATCACTCTTAGAGAAGAACTTGAAACCCTACGCCAACAAAAAAAATCTTAAGCAGGAGTAAAAAAAGTTTTGACGGGTTGATTTTGCTAAAATATCAAAGATTCACTTTAATATTCAAGATTCTGACTCCTGACTCCTGACTACTCACTCCCCAACATCACCATCACCCAGTTTCGTCGAACTCCGATTAAGTTTAAGTTTGAAAAACGTTCCAAACCCGATAGCTGTTGCTACACCCAGAATAGTTAAAGGTTCTGGTACCACTGACGCTGTCCATGTTCCGTACTTATAATCACTGTAATCTAATCCTTGTGTCCAACTTCCCCCACTTTGTCCTCGAATAGATAAAAAATACTGATTAAAAAATTGATCCCCAAAAAACCATTGGTTTCGTGTAAATATTCCAGAGCGACTGGCGATCGCTTCCCTAACAGCACCTAGTTCATTCTCATTTTCATCATCCCACCAAAGTTGTCCAGACCGATCATTCAATGTCCACTCAGTTCCTGATATGTTAGCGGAAAAATCAGTTAATTCAGTCTTAACAAAAAAGCCATTCCTCAATTCAAATGGATCGCATGAATCACCAAAAGGTAGTGTTTGAATACAGGTACTGCTACTGGTATCGTAACTAAACCAACCCGAACCAATTTTCTCACCTGAGTTATCGAAAAAGCTGAGAGTGTAGCTCATACTTGCAGCATAAGATGGAGTAATCTCCCAGATGACTCCACTCAGGACAACAACAGTGGTTGCTACAATTTTAGGGATTGAAAACTTCATGGTAAATCGTTATATGAAACTTATGCCAATCTACTCACCTAGAATAGAACCCGATTCTTCCGGGATGGCTGTTTAATTACTGCTTCCCCCAGAACCGTCGGCGGCATCAGATTATTAATAGCTTACTCGATTTGTTCGTTTTTGTCTAGATATTTCAGCTTATCCAAGTCCGGAAAATGAGTAGATTTGAGAGCAGTTTTCATATCAATAGACTCACGATCTCAATACAAATTTCTCCCACCCCAGACACACTTCCCACACTCACTCAACCTAAATATTGATATACCCAATTGAAAACTGCTATGAGTTGGTTTTTCGTTTCTGTTTTTAGCGTTGATGCTGAGTAGTCGGACATAAATAAAATAAACTGTCTTAAGAGTCGAGAATTTCTCCATTTTTCCCTAAAGCTGGATAACTTTCCCCTTTTTCTTGGCATAATTTCGCTATTTCTGGATAACTCCATTCAAACAAAATTTTATGATATCTTTGAGCATCTAATCGGGTTGTATCATACATTTTTTTAGCTAACCGTTGACGTTGTGCTTCAAATAAAATAACAGCAGCAGCAACGGAAACGTTTAAAGATTGCACCATTCCTAACATGGGAATGATAATATTTCCATCGACTAAATTCGCCGCTTTTTCACTAACTCCCCATTTTTCTGCTCCTAATAAAATAGCCGTTGGTTGAGTGTAATCTATTTTTCGGTAGTCAAGGGATTTTTCAGTAAAATGGGCTGCATATATCTTAAAATTTTGGCTTTTCAGATGAGTTATAGCTGTTTCTGTATTAGGATGGGTATGAAGAAATACCCATTTATCACTGCCTTGAGAAACTTGAGAAAAAGTAGGAAATTCATCGCTAGTATTGATAGTATTAACCTCTAATATTCCAACAGCATCACAAGTGCGAATAATCGCTGACAAATTGTGCGGTTTATGGACATCTTCAGTTAATACAGTTAAGTCGGGTTGTCGTTTTTCAAGAACTTGTTTAATACGATGATAGCGTCTAGGAAGCACATTCATGAAGTTAGAAATCAAAGGTTATTTTATAACCATATATTATTGACCTTTTATAGATCAAGGCTAACAGAGCCTTCTTGTTTGTAACAAGGAGGATATTCATGTTAACCTTTTCACAATTCAAATGTCAACGCTATGGCCAAGAAGTTAACATGATAGGAATAGTTTGGGGTCTAATATGAAGGAATTTTTACTCATATTTAGATTTTTCTATGATGATCTTGTCCCTTTTATTTTATCACCAAGTGATAAAATAGATATAAACTAGCTAATAAAACTATGAAAATTTTTGATTGGATTGTTATTGGTGGTGGTATTACAGGCTCTGTGCTAAGTTATGAATTAGCAAAAAAAGGATTAAAAGTTTTACTCTTAGAAAAAGATGCCAACTACCATAATGCAACTCGTTACAGCTATGGAGGTGTTGCTTATTGGTCAGGAACTGATGAATTCTCTATTAAACTCTGTCAACAAAGTAAAGAAATTTATGAGCATCTATCCGAGGAATTAGAACAAGATATTGAGTTTAGGGAACTCGATTTAATATTAACAATTCCAGCAGAAACAGATCCTAAATTAATTGCCAACAAATATAATAAATTTGCGATAAAACCGAAATTATTAACCCCCCAAGAAGCCTTAGAAACTGAACCATTATTAAATAAAGATGCGATTTCAGGGGTTCTCAAATTACCTCATGGTAATCTCCATCCTCAAAAAACCAATCATGCTTATCAACAAGGTTTTTTAAGATTGGGTGGAACCAGAAACTATGAAGAAGTCACTACATTATTATCTGAAAATCAAACCATAACAGGGGTTGAAACCAATCAAAACAAATATTATGCTAAAAATACAGTTATTTGTGCAGGGGGATTGAGTCGTTTCTTATTAAACAAAATTGGTATTTCTCTTAATATTTATTTTACTCATTCACAATTAATAATAACCCCTCCAGTAGAGATTAAGTTAAAAAGTTTAGTGATGCCAGCAATTTTAAACCGTCTTAATATGGAAGAAAAATCAGGAGAGTCTACCTTGCAAAATTTATGGAATCATCCCAGTAATGAAATTATTCACCATGTCATGGAAGTAGGGGCAATTCAATTTTTAGATGGCGGTTTTTGTTTAGGACAAATTAGTCAAATCAAAACCAATCCTTGGAAGAGCAATGATAATGATTTATATGAGAACATTATACGTAAAGAAATAGGAAAAGTACTTCCTAAATTGCAGAATTTACCGGGTAAATTACAGCATTGTTTAGTAGCTTTTTCGGCTGATACTAACTTTTTAGTCGGCAAAATTAATAATTTTTCAGGACTGCATTTATTTTCAGGATTCACTAGCACCTTTGTTTTTGCTCCTCCTTTAGCTAAACGTTTTGCTGATTGGGTAACAGAAGATTATGAAAAGATGCCCTCTTTATTGTCCTAAGTTTTCCCTGTCATTAAGATTCGCTCTTTCCTTGAGAGACATTATCAGCGATCGCCTTAAGAATTAGATTAACCATTTCTGGCATTTTAGCTAACTCCTGGGCTAAAGTAACTTGTTCTTGTTCAGAGAGATTGTCAATGACTTTAAGAACTTCGATGACCCTTGATGTTGATAGTGACCTATCCTGGTTAACATCTATCGTTGAGTCCCTATTTTCTTGCTCAAATGATAAATTAGAGTCTGATTCATCCTCATGGGTTGAACTTAATGATATCTCCTCCTGGGGAAACACTTCATGGTGATCATGATCAGAAGGAAGCAAACTTTCCCATGGAGAGTCAGGGGATGATCCAGCCGACGTTTGCGGGTAATGAGGAGGATCATCTAACTCAGATAGTAAAGATGTCAGAGATTCTGATAGATTATTAGACTCGGTTGACAAGAGAGTCGGTAGATTTAGGGCCTCTTCCCAAGGGAGTTTAGCCATCCTTTGGGTGTCCGTCTTTTGGTCTAGATTCACTTTACGACAGGCCATTATGGGAGGCAGTCCCCGTAAATGCCAACGATACATTTGAGCCAAGTTTTCTTCATCCCCTTGCCATTGTAAAGCGATCGCATCGCGGACTTCTAAAGGAATCAAATTTCTCAATTGAGAGAGGGTTTTCTTGGTCCATTGATCCTCATCGCTTCTGAGTTGACGATAATCTTCATCTGTTGCTTCTTCCCCCTTTGCCACCAAAAGAGCGATCCCTGCTTGCAGTGGCAGAGGGGGGGCTGGTAATTGAGGTTGAGCCTGTCTTTCTGGCCCCAACGCATCTGAAATACAACGTCTAACAGCTGATTTAGCGGGGCGGTTTTGTTCAGCAGAAATCCATTCCAAGGAAGCTTTTTCAAAGCTTCTCATTAAGGTAATAGCGATGCGATAAAGTTTAATCAATCTTTCTTCAGTAATCGGGGTTAAGCCATTAACTTGATTAAAAATTAGATCACTATCTCCTTTAACCTCTAACGTTTTCAGTCCTAGTTTTTGGGCTTTTTTGAGTCCAATAATCAAAGCAGTATATTCGGCTTCATCTTTGTGATCAACAGATACTAACTGACTTACCGTATATCGACGACCATTGGGCATCAAGAGAATAGCTGCGGCTGCCCCCTGTCCCCAGTTACCCTGAAACTGTCCATCAAACAACATGATTGGTTTCTCTTTAGCGATAATCGATTTCTTAGGATTGGTCGACATTTAAACATTGTTGTCTCATAACTTAGTAGCTAAAATAGGAGTGAAACTCAATAAATAGTAGCTAAACTCCTAAACATTAAATAAGTAATCGCACCCATCATCACGGTGGATAAATCTGTCCAAGAACTTTATCTTTTGGGAGACTAGATTATGAATGACACTTTACCTACTATTTTAGTAGTAACCGAAACCTTGATTGCCATCCACTTGAGGGGGTTGAATACCATAGTTGTTGGCTGGTGGTGCTTGATTCCCTCCTGTTGGGTTATTGGCGTTAGGGATTCTCTCACCATAAGAGGGTTGGGATGATGGATAGGCTGGCATGGGTGCGGGGGCTACACCGTTACCATAGGGATAGGAATAGGGTTGTGGATTGTAGGGTTGATTATTAGCATAGGGGGTTTGAGGCCTTGGGGGGACATTGTTAGGAACTGAAGGGTTATAGGGTTGGGGATAAGTTGGGTTGCCATAGGTATTCCCTCTTGGATTAGTCGTGGTAGGATAGCTAGGCTGTGCTGGCCTGACGGGAATTCTTTCAGGTTGATTATTTTCTGAAGTTGATGGGGCCGCTAGGGTAGCGGGGGAAGAATCTAGATTATCTAAGGCTTCTTGTAAGGGATTTGCTTGAGGGTTGGGAGCTTCAAGAACTGTATCGGGGATTTTGATCGGTTTACTGGCGTTTTTTGAAGGCTTGAGGGGGGGGAATAAGGAGCCTATATCATCGAAACTGGGCATGAGAGGCTGAAAGCCCACAGAGGGTTGTTTCTTGGGATTCTTAAATTCTTTCGGTACGGAAGGGGGATCGAGGAACGGATCACTAAGCATGGGGGGGGTGGGTCGCTTTGTGTTCTGGGGATCATTTAATGGACTCTGTGGAGTGGGTAGAGAATTTTGAGGAATCCCTGATGGGTTGATATTATTCTTTTTTGCATCTTGTAAGGTAACTCCAATATCGAGGTTATTGCCTACTTCGGCTTCAAATTCTCCATCAAAGGTTTGATTGGGGGGACCATCTGCCCCTAACCATTCAGGATGACGTGAATATTGCCATAAAAATAGGGCAACTAACCCTATAAGACCAACCGATCCCCAAACCTTAATATTTGCTAGGGGTTTGAGTCCTGCTAAAAAGTAACGTAATGATGAGTTGGAGGGTTTGGGGTGAGTCATGGCCAAAAAATGTCTTATCTCTACTCATTTAGTCTATCTTAGATCCTCAAAGTGGTACTCATTAATCCTGTTGACACTCTCCCGTTAAAGCGTAGCTTCACGGGAGGTTCTTAAATTCACATTCAAGATTTCCTGCTTCACAGATTCTTGACTAGGCGTTACCGCCCCCGTCAGACTATCTCTACAGGCATTGATTCATCCGAACGTGAGTGAGGGGTTCTGAGTTCAGAGTTCGGAGTTAACGATGTGACTCTTAAACCATCGATTTTATGTTCTGTCGAACTCACGTTCCGACGCTGTATTGTCTGCTGAGTTTAAGGGAGCAGAAACAATCAGCGTCGGGCGAATCGCGGTGGACAGCTAAATCACTGTTCCATCAGGGATGACAGCATTTTTGATAACCACAACAATGCCATTGCGAATATAGAACCCTTCCTCTTCACGATTGGATTCTTCGATCCCTTCTTTATTGGCAATGATTACATTGCGGCCGATACGGGCATTTTTATCGACAATCGCTCTTCTGACGGTGCTTCCTTTGCCGATACCGACAGGGATTTTCCCTTCGTCAAGCAAAGATTGTCGAGTGTCTGGAGACTCATAAAAATCTGCCCCCATCAACAAGGAATCTTCAACCACACAATCGGTTTCAATGCGACTCCGAATCCCTAAAACGGAGTTATGGATGCGACAATCTTTGATAATGCACCCTTCACTAATCATGGATTCAGTAATGTTGCAATTGAGAACCTTAGTCGGGGGTAAATTACGGGCCCGAGTGTAAATAGGAGCCTTTTCGTTATAGAAGCTAAAGCGAGGGGTTGGCTGACGATTTAAAGCCAAGTTCGCTTCATAGAAAGCTTCAATTGTTCCAATATCTTCCCAGTACCCTTTAAACAGATAAGCCTGGAGATTATAATCTGTAGCAGATGCCGGAATAATCTCTTTACCGAAGTCCGTTTGTTCTGGGTTATTTCTCAGGAGGTCAGTTAACGCCTTTTTATTGAAGACGTAAATGCCCATAGATGCGATATAAGGGCTTTCTTTTGCTTGTTCTGGGTTCAAGCCTAAAATTGACGTATCAACCTGCATTTGCTTTAATGCGTCCCCTTTGGGTTTCTCAGAAAAGTCAACAATGCGCCCCTTGTCATCCATTTTCATTAACCCAAAACTGGATGCTCGTTTTTCATCAATGGGAACTACAGATAAGGTAATATCCGCACCAGTTTCCTGGTGTCGTCTGACAAAATCACTGTAGTCCATACGATAGAGATGATCACCAGACAATATTAAATATTGATCCACATCCCATTCATCAAATAACCACAGATACTGACGCACCGCATCGGCTGTTCCTTGGAACCAACTGGGGTTTTCCGTTGTCTGTTGCGCCGCTAAAACCTCCACAAACCCATCACTAAAGTTTGTAAAGTTATAGGTGCGTGTTAAATGTCGATTCAAGGAAGCAGAGTTAAATTGAGTTAAAACGTAGATTTTGAGTATTTCTGCGTTAATACAATTGCTAATGGGAATATCAATTAAACGGTATTTCCCAGCTAAGGGAACGGCGGGTTTGGCCCTTAATTTGGTTAAGGGATATAGGCGCGTACCTGCGCCACCACCGAGTATGATTGCTAGAACTTTCTTCACAAGATAACCTCGCGATTGCCTGTTACACCTCTTGTAGTCAAGTTTAGGACTGAGGGGGACAAATGGGAAGTGTTTAAGCGTTTGTGGCAGTTTTCGGGGTGTGGGAAGTGTGGGAGGTGTGGGGAGTTTGACATCTCCTTCTGTTGAAACAAGAAGGATTCTAAACGGTTGTGGTTCGAGTGGTTAAAAACGCACTCTCACAACGTTTACGATATGATTTAGATATGTTCTTATACAAATCATACCGTTTAGG